>NZ_NEIP01000010.1:0-225400 GCF_002112745.1 Pseudomonas sp. B7(2017)
GAAATCTCCCACGGTCTGTACTGCGTCAACAGTCAGAATCCAGCCTAGTCCCTCCTCCTCCCTTCAAGTACCAGCATACAAGCCAGCCTGCTGGCGATGACGGCGGCACATCCGGCATCGGCATGTCAGGCAGCCCGCTCCCGCAGCCTCCCCGCCGGTTTCAGATGGGGTTCGGGCAATCGATGAAGATGTGCTCCAGGGCGAACCGCCTGGCCAGGTACTCGCCCAGCGCCTGCACGCCGTAGCGTTCGGTGGCGTGGTGGCCGGCGGCGATGAAGCTGATGCCGTTCTCCCGGGCGCTGTGGAAGGTCTGTTCCGAGGCTTCGCCGCTGAGGAACAGGTCGACCCCGGCGGCGATGGCCTGGTCGATGTAGCCCTGGCCGCCGCCGGTGCACCAGCCGACCCGCCGGATCATCGCGCTGCCTTCGACCAAAAGCGGCTCGCGGCCCATGGCCTCCTGCACCCGCCGGGCGAAATCCCGCGGCGTCGCCGGTTCGCTGAGCGAGCCGACCAGGCCGACGACCTTCAGGTTGTCCGGGTCCAGCGGCCCTTCGACGGTGATGTCCAGCTGACGGGCCAACTGCACGTTGTTGCCGACGTCCGGATGCAGGTCCAGCGGCAGGTGGTAGGCCAGCAGGCTGATGTCGTGCTTGAGCAAGGTCTTGAGGCGGCGCTGCTTCATGCCGGTGACGCAGGGGTTCTCGCCCTTCCAGAAGTAGCCGTGGTGCACCAGCACCAGGTCCGCCTCGGCTTCGACGGCGGCGTCGAGCAGCGCCTGGCTGGCGGTGACGCCGCTGACGATGCGCATCACCTGCGGCCGGCCCTCGACCTGCAGGCCGTTGGGGCAGTAATCGGCGATTTTCGAACTGCCGAGGTAACGGTCGGCTTCCTCGACCAGGGTGCTCAGGGCGACGGCCATGAAAGACTCCTAAATATCCGTTCAGAGGCGCGCGCGGCCTCGTATAATGCGCGACATTATGGGCGGTCCGACCCCGCCTGCAACTTTTCCAGGACGTGCTTAATGCTCAAGGCGCTGCGTTTTTTCGGCTGGCCGCTGTTGGCCGGCGTGCTTATCGCTCTGTTGATCATCCAGCGTTACCCGCAGTGGGTCGGGCTCCCGAGCCTCGACGTCAACCTGCAGCAAGCCCCGCAGACCACCAGCATTCAGCAGGGGCCGGTGACCTACGCCGACGCCGTGACCATCGCCGCGCCGTCGGTGGTCAACCTGTACACCACCAAAGTCATCGCCAAACCGGCCCATCCGCTGTTCGATGACCCGCAGTTCCGCCGCTTCTTCGGCGACAACTCGCCCAAGCAGAAGCGCATGGAGTCGAGCCTGGGCTCCGGCGTGATCATGAGCCCGGAAGGCTTCATCCTGACCAACAACCACGTCACCAGCGGCGCCGACCAGATCGTCGTGGCCCTCAAGGACGGCCGCGAGACCCTGGCCCGGGTCATCGGCAGCGATCCCGAGACTGACCTGGCGGTGCTCAAGATCGACCTGAAGAACCTGCCGGCGATCACCGTGGGCCGCTCCGACAACATCCGCATCGGCGACGTCGCCCTGGCCATCGGCAACCCCTTCGGCGTCGGCCAGACCGTGACCATGGGCATCATCAGCGCCACCGGGCGCAACCAACTGGGCCTGAACAACTACGAAGACTTCATCCAGACCGACGCGGCCATCAACCCCGGCAACTCCGGCGGCGCCCTGGTGGACGCCAACGGCAACCTCACCGGCATCAACACGGCGATCTTCTCCAAGTCCGGCGGCTCCCAGGGCATCGGCTTCGCGATCCCGGTGAAGCTGGCGATGGAGGTCATGAAGTCGATCATCGAGCACGGCCAGGTCATCCGTGGCTGGCTGGGCATCGAGGTGCAGCCGCTGACCCAGGAACTGGCGGAGTCGTTCGGCCTGTCCGGCCGTCCGGGCATCGTGGTGGCGGGGATCTTCCGCGACGGCCCGGCGCAGAAGGCCGGCCTGCAACTGGGCGACGTGATCCTGAGCATCGACGGCGAACCGGCCGGTGACGGCCGCAAATCGATGAACCAGGTGGCGCGGATCAAACCGACCGACAAAGTCACGATCCAGGTGATGCGCAACGGCAAGGAACTGAAGCTGACCGCGGAAATCGGCCTGCGTCCGCCGCCGGCACCGGTCAAGGAACAGGAAGAGAACTGACCCATCCAATCGCCAGCAGGCTGGCTCCCACAGGGGATCTGGATGGGTCCCAGCCGCTGTGTTCACCGCAGAACACGGTGGGAGCCAGCCTGCTGGCGATGGCGTCAGCCGAAGCGCCGCAGGGCATGATGAAAAAAGGCCGGCACCTTCAGTGAGGTGCCGGCCTTTTTTTTGATCGGTGTCAGCAGGCTGTCACAGCTCGCCGAGGCCGTCGATCAGCGCCTGGTTCTGCTCCGGCGTGCCGATGGAGATGCGCAGGAACTGGGCGATCCGCTCCTGCTTGAAGTGGCGCACGATCACGCCCTGCTCCCGCAGCTTGGCCGCCAGCCCCGCCGCGTCGTGCTGCGGATGGCGGGCGAAGATGAAGTTGGCCGCCGACGGCAGCACTTCAAAGCCCTTGGCCTGCAACTGCGCGGTCACCCATTCCCGGCTCTCGATCACCAGGCGGCAGGTCTTGTCGAAGTACTCGCGGTCTTCGAAGGCCGCGGCAGCGCCGACATTCGCCATCCGGTCCAGCGGGTAGGAGTTGAAGCTGTTCTTGATCCGCTCCAGCGCCTCGATCAGCTCCGGATGCCCCACCGCCAGCCCGACCCGCAGCCCCGCCAGCGAGCGTGACTTGGAGAGGGTCTGGGTGACGAGCAGGTTCGGATAACGGTCCACCAGACTGATGGCCGTTTCACCGCCGAAGTCGATGTAGGCCTCGTCCACCACGACCACCGAATCCGGATTGGCCTTGAGGATCCGCTCGACCGCGTCCAGCGCCAGCAGGCAGCCGGTCGGGGCGTTCGGGTTGGGGAAGATGATCCCGCCGTTGGGCCTGGCGTAGTCCGCCGGGTCGATCTGGAACTGCGCGTCCAGCGGCACTGCCTCGAACCCGATGCCGTACAGCCCGGCGTACACCGGATAGAAGCTGTAGCTGATGTCCGGGAACAGCAGCGGCTTGTCGTGCTGCAGCAAGCCGTGGAAGACGTGCGCCAGCACCTCGTCCGAGCCGTTGCCGAGGAACACCTGGTTGGCTTGCACGCCGTAATAGTCGGCCACGGCGTTTTTCAGCAGGTCGCTGTTGGGGTCCGGGTACAGGCGCAGGTTGTCGTTGAGTTCGGTCTGCATCGCGGCCAGCGCCTTGGGCGACGGGCCGTACGGGTTTTCGTTGGTGTTGAGCTTGACCAGTTTGGCCAGCTTCGGTTGTTCGCCGGGCACGTAAGGCACCAGATCCTTGACGAACGGGCTCCAGAATTTGCTCATGTCTCAGTTCCCCTGCTGTTCATCGAGGATGCGGTATTCGGCGCTGCGCGCGTGGGCGCTCAGGGATTCGCCACGGGCCAGCACCGATGCGGTCTTGCCCAGCTCGGAGGCGCCGGCCTCGGAGCAGAAGATGATCGACGAGCGTTTCTGGAAGTCGTACACGCCCAGCGGCGAGGAGAACCGCGCCGTGCCGGAGGTCGGCAGAACGTGGTTGGGGCCTGCGCAGTAGTCGCCCAGCGCTTCGGAGGTGTGGCGGCCCATGAAGATCGCGCCGGCGTGGCGGATCTGCGGCAGCCAGGCCTGCGGGTCGGCGACCGACAGCTCAAGGTGCTCCGGCGCGATGCGGTTGGCGACTTCGATGGCCTGGGCCATGTCGCGCACCTGAATCAGCGCACCGCGGCCGTTGATCGAGGTCTCGATGATGGCGGCGCGGTCCATGGTCGGCAGCAGCTTGTCGATGCTGGCGGCCACCTTGTCGAGGAACTGCGCATCGGGGCTGACCAGGATCGCCTGGGCGTCTTCGTCGTGCTCAGCCTGGGAGAACAGGTCCATGGCGATCCAGTCCGGATCGGTCTGGCCGTCGCACACCACGAGGATTTCCGAAGGGCCGGCGATCATGTCGATGCCGACCTGGCCGAACACGTGACGCTTGGCGGTGGCCACGTAGATGTTGCCGGGGCCGACCACCTTGTCCACCTGCGGCACGCTTTGGGTGCCGTAGGCCAGTGCGGCGACAGCCTGGGCGCCGCCGATGGTGAACACCCGGTCGACCCCGGCGATGCACGCGGCGGCCAGCACCAACTCATTGACCTCGCCGCGCGGGGTCGGCACCACCATGACCACTTCGCCGACGCCGGCCACCTTGGCCGGGATCGCGTTCATCAGCACCGACGACGGGTACGACGCCTTTCCGCCCGGCACGTACAGGCCGGCGCGGTCCAGCGGCGTGACCTTCTGGCCGAGCACGGTGCCGTCGGCCTCGGTGTAGCTCCAGGAATCCTGCTTCTGCCGTTCGTGGTAGCTGCGCACCCGTGCCGCGGCTTTTTCCAGCGCCTCGCGCTGGACCGGGGTGATGCGGGTCAGGGCCAGTTCCAGGCGCTCGCGCGGCAGGATCAGGTCCGCCATCGAGGCGGCGTCCACGCCGTCGAACTGGCGGGTGAACTCGACCAGCGCCTCGTCGCCGCGCTCGCGCACGGCCTTGATGATGTCCAGCACCCGCTGATTGACCGAGTCGTCGGACACGCTTTCCCAGCTCAGCAGATGATCCAGATGATGCGCGAAATCCGGGTCAGCAGCGTTGAGTCGGCGAATTGCAGTCGGTGCGGTCATAGCGAGAGCCTCATAGGATTGGCGAAAACTCAGGCGCCCTAACTTAGCAGTCGTTCCGCTTGGGCACCTGAGATTCTGGCTATGAGGCGGATAGACGGGCGCAGCCGGAGGCCGCGCGGGTACATCAGCCGCGGTGTCGCGATTCCACTGCCTTGCGCAGGGTATCGATCAACGCCTGGATCCGGGCGTGTTGCATCTTCATCGAAGCCTTGTTGACCACCAGGCGCGAGCTGATCGTGGCGATCAGTTCCTGGGGCTCCAGGCCGTTGGCGCGCAGGGTGTTGCCGGTGTCGACCACGTCGATGATCTTGTCCGCCAGACCGATCAGCGGCGCCAGCTCCATCGAGCCGTACAGTTTGATGATGTCGACCTGACGGCCCTGCTCGGCGTAGTAGCGCTTGGCGACGTTGACGAACTTGGTCGCCACCCGCAGGCGGCCCTTGGGTTCGGCGGCGCCGACCTTGCCGGCGGTCATCAGCTTGCATTGGGCGATCTGCAGGTCCAGCGGCTCGTACAGGCCCTGGCCGCTGTATTCCATCAGCACGTCCTTGCCGGCCACACCGAGGTCGGCCGCGCCATGCTCGACATAGGTCGGCACGTCGGTGGCGCGCACGATCAGCAGACGGACGTCTTCCTGGGTCGTGGGGATGATCAGCTTGCGGCTCTTGTCCGGATTCTCGGTCGGCACGATGCCCGCTTCGGCCAGAAGCGGCAGGGTGTCGTCAAGGATGCGGCCCTTGGACAGTGCGATGGTCAACATGGGTAGCGTCAGTCCTTATCAAGGTACTCATGCCCGGACGCGATCGGCGCCGGACACACATCGAGGGCTTGTCCCGAACGGAACGGCAGCCCTCGACCAAAAACGAACTCGGTGGACACCTCCTTGTGTCCGGATGCAGGACTAGCCCGGAACGCGGCGGATCTTGGCGCCCAGCATCTGCAGTTTCTCTTCGATGCACTCGTAGCCACGGTCGATGTGGTAGATGCGGTCGATCAGGGTGTCGCCGTCGGCCACCAGGGCCGAGATCACCAGGCTGGCCGAGGCCCGCAGGTCGGTCGCCATGACCGGTGCGCCCTTGAGGATCTCGGTGCCGGTCACGATGGCGGTGTTGCCTTCGACCTGGATCTTGGCGCCCATGCGGTGCAGTTCGTACACGTGCATGAAACGGTTTTCGAAGATCGTCTCGATCACAGCGCCTGTGCCTTCGGCGATGGCGTTGAGCGAGATGAACTGCGCCTGCATGTCGGTCGGGAACGCCGGGTACGGCGCAGTGCGCACGTTGACCGCCTTCGGCCGCTTGCCGTGCATGTTCAGCTCTATCCAGTCTTCGCCGCTGGTGATCTCGGCGCCGGACTCGCGCAGTTTTTCCAGGACGGCTTCGAGGATGGTCGGATCGGTGTCCTTGACCTTCACGCGCCCGCCGGTGACGGCGGCGGCCACCAGGTAGGTGCCGGTCTCGATGCGGTCAGGCATGACCTTGTAGAAGGTCGGGGCCAGGCGCTCGACGCCATCGATGGTGATGGTGTCGGTGCCGGCGCCGGAAACCTTGGCGCCCATGGCGTTCAGGAAGTTCGCCAGGTCCACCACTTCAGGTTCGCGGGCGGCGTTCTGCAGCACGCTGCGGCCCTTGGCCAGGGCAGCGGCCATCATGATGTTCTCGGTGCCGGTCACGCTGACGGTGTCGAAGAAGAAGTGCGCGCCGCGCAGGCCGCCTTCAGGCGCCTTGGCCTTGATGTAGCCGCCTTCGACGTCGATGACCGCGCCCATGGCCTCCAGGCCGCGGATGTGCAGGTCGACCGGACGCGAACCGATGGCGCAACCGCCCGGCAGCGCGACTTCGGCTTCACCGAAACGGGCGACCATCGGGCCCAGCACCAGGATCGACGCACGCATGGTCTTGACCAGCTCGTACGGGGCGATCAGGGTCTTGATGGTGCGCGGGTCGATTTCCACGCTCAGCTTTTCGTCGATCACAGGCTCGATGCCCATGCGGCCGAACAGCTCGATCATGGTGGTGATGTCGTGCAGGTGCGGCAGGTTGCCCACGGTGACCGGGCCGTCGCACAGCAGGGTGGCGGCCAGGATCGGCAGGGCGGAGTTCTTCGCCCCGGAGATCCGGATCTCGCCGTCAAGGCGTGCGCCGCCGGTAATAATCAATTTATCCATAAGAATCTCGACGCCCTAAGGCTCAGGTGCGCTCGGCCCAGGCCGCGCTGCTGAAAAATTTCATAGTGACCGCGTGGATGCTGCCATCGGCGATCCATGGGTTCAAATGGGCATAGATGCTCTGCTGACGCTTGACCGGACTCAATGCCGCCAGTTCATCGCTAATCACGTTCAACTGGAAGTTGCAGCCTTCGCCTTCGACTTCCACCTGCGTTCCTGGCAGCTTTCCTTCAAGGAAGCTCTTCACTTCTACGGCCTGCATGCTCAACCTCAATCGGCGCCCTGTGCGCGCGGGTCGGACATCATACAAAAAAGCCCCGCGCCTGCGAACCCCGCGGCGCAGGACTCTGACGGGGGGCTTTCTCGTCGATGCGGGTTCAGGGTTGCGCCAACAGCTCGGTCAGCTCGCTGACCTGGGCGATTTCGCGCATGTCTTCGGGCATCGCCCGGATGCTGACCGCCTTGCCGGCGGCCTTCGCATCGCGGATGAAGCACAGCAGCAACGAAAGGCCGACGCTGCTGGACTTCTCCACTTCGGAGCAGTCGATCACCAGCGCCGGCGCCGTGCAGGACTTGATCAGCGCCCGGCCCTGCTCGCGCAGCGCGGGGCCGGTGCGGTAGTCCAGCACGCCGCTGAGCTGCAGCTCACTGGCCTGGTCCAGACGAACGGCCGACTCGGTCATTGCGCTGGCTTCTCTTGCTGTTCGGCGTTCTGCTTGGCCTTGGCCACTTCGCCGGCCCAACCGTTGATGGTCTTGTCCAGGTCGTTGCCGTTGCGTTGCATGGCGTCGGCGAACTGGTCGCGGAACAGCTTGCCGATGTTGATGCCGTTGATGATCACGTTGCGCAGCTTCCACTCGCCGTTGATTTTCTCAAGCGTGTAGGAGACCGGGTAGATCGCGCCGTTGCTGCCCTTGACGGTCATGCCGACGCTGGTGCGGTCGCCCGATTCGTCCTTGGCCGGATCGACGGTGATGCCCTGGTTGTTGTACTCCAGCAAGGCGTTGCCGTAGAACTGGAACAGGCCGCGCTTGAAGTTCTCCTCGAAGGTCTTCATCTGCGCCGGCGTGGCCTTGCGCGAGTACTTGACCGTCATGATGCTCTTGGAGATGCCTTCGGCATCCACGACCGGGCCGACGATGCTGTTGAGCGCGGCATAGAAGTCGGCCGGATCCTGCTTGTACTTCTCTTTGTTGGCGGCAAGGTCGGCCAGCATCCGGTTGGTGGTGTCCTGGACCAGGTCATGCGCCGAAGGCGCCGCCACGGCGTTGGCCGCCAGAGGCAGCACTGCGAGCAACACCAACAGGCCACGTCGCAAGGTAGAGATCATTCGAAAGCTCCTCATTTGGCGTCTTTGCTAACGGTATTGAGCAGGAATTTACCGATCAGATCCTCCAGCACCAGCGACGACTGGGTGTCGTGAATGGTCCCGCCATCCTTGAGCCGGGTGTCTTCCCCGCCCACGCTGATGCCGATGTACTTCTCGCCCAGCAGTCCAGCCGTCAGGATAGATGCTGTGGAGTCGGTCGGCAGGTTGTCGACGCTTTTGTCCACCTGCAGGGTCACCCGGCCGGTGAAGCTGTCGCGGTCCAGGTCGATCGCCGTGACCTTGCCGATGGTCACGCCGGCCATGGTCACTTTCGCCCGGACCGTCAGGCCGGCGATGTTGTCGAAGTAGGCATAAAGCTTGTAGGTATCGGTGGACGAGGTCGGAGACAGGCCGCTGACCCGCAACGCAAGCAGCAGCAAAGCCAGGATCCCTGCCAGCAGGAACAGGCCGACACCGATTTCCAGGGTGCGGTTTTGCATCAGAAATCTCCAAACATCAAAGCGGTCAGAATAAAGTCCAGGCCGAGCACTGCCAGCGAGGCATATACCACGGTCTTGGTGGTGGCACGGCTGATCCCCTCGGAAGTGGGTTCGCAGTCATAGCCTTGAAATACGGCGATCCAGGTCACGACGAAGGCGAAGACCGCGCTCTTGATGATGCCGTTGAGCACGTCGTCGCCGAAGCTGACGCTGTTCTGCATGTTCGACCAGTAGGAACCTTCATAGACCCCCAGCCAGTCGACCGCCACCCACGAGCCGCCCCAGATGCCCACCACGCTGAAGATCATCGCCAGCACCGGCAGGGAAATGAAACCGGCCCACAGACGCGGGGCGATGATGTACTTGAGCGGGTCGACGCCGATCATCTCAAGGCTTGAGAGCTGTTCGGTGGACTTCATGTTGCCGATCTCGGCCGTCAGCGCCGAACCGGCGCGCCCGGCGAACAGCAGCGCGGTCACCACCGGCCCCAGCTCGCGCAGCAGCGTCAGGGCCACCATCTGCCCCACCGCCTGCTCCGAACCGTAGCTGGACAGGATGTTGAACCCCTGCAGCGCCAGCACCATGCCGATGAAGATGCCGGAGACCACGATGATCACCAGCGACATCACGCCGACCGAATGCAGCTGCTTGACCAGCAGGCCGAAGCCGCTGCCGATGCCGCCGCGGCCCAGCAGGGCATGAAACAGGAACAGGGTCGAACGGCCGAACACCGCGACGGTGTCGATGCCGGCCTGACCGAAGCGGCGCACGCGCTCCATCAATGTAATTCTGCGCATCAGCGTCGCTTCCCCAGAAGATCGGCGCGGTAATCCGGCGCTGGAAAGTGGTACGGAACCGGGCCGTCGGGTTCGCCGGTCATGAATTGACGGATGCGCGGGTCGTCCGAGCCCATCAGCTCCTTCGGCGTGCCCTGCCCCAGCACCTGCCCGTCGCCCACCACATAGATGTAGTCGGCGATGCTCGCGGTCTCGGCCAGGTCGTGGGAAACCACGATGCTGGTGATGCCGAGCGCGTCGTTGAGCAGGCGGATCAGGCGCACCAGCACGCCCATGGCGATCGGGTCCTGGCCGACGAAAGGCTCGTCGTACATCAGGATCTGCGGATCCAGGGCGATTGCGCGCGCCAGGGCGACCCGGCGCTTCATGCCGCCGGACAGCTCGTCAGGCATCAGCTCGATGGCCCCGCGCAGCCCCACCGCCTGCAGCTTGAGCAGCACGATGTCGCGGATCATCTCTTCCGGAAGGTCGGTGTGGACGCGCAGCGGGAAGGCGACGTTCTCGAACACGTCGAGGTCGGTGAACAGCGCGCCGCTCTGGAACAGCACGCCCATGTGCTTGCGGGCATCGAACAGATCGCTGCGCGAAAGCTTCGGCAGGTTCTGGCCGTTGACCCACACCTCGCCCTTGGACGGGCGCAGCTGGGCGCCCATCAGGCGCAGCAGCGTGGTCTTGCCGCACCCGGAAGGTCCCATGATGCCGGTGACCTTGCCGCGGGGGATGCGGATATCGACGTTATTGAAAATGCTCCGCGCACCGCGCTTGAAGGAGACTCCCTTCAGCTCGACCGCGTAGGCGTTATCGGCACTCATCTAAACTCCTTGCGATGCAGCCTCTCACTCGGACGCCAGGCTTGGTGAATAAAGCACAAGCGTCCCGGGCAGGCCGAACTGGCGGCGAACTATATCATTGCAATGGGCAAGCGCCCAAGGTCTCGACCACCCCGCTTTTTGCCCGCCGAAGGGCTCTGCCCTCACCGTCCACACGGTTTCGGCCGCCGCGAAGGGCAACGCGCGACGAACTTGCGTGAGGCTTTTCGACAGAACCGCTATAATCGCCGCCTTTTCATCGGGCTATACGATTTCTGACATGAGCCAATCCAGCGACCTGATCCAATCGGCACAACGCACCGTCCGCCTCGAAGCGCAGGCCGTGCAAGGCCTGATGGCCCACATCGACGCCGATTTCGTGCGCGCCTGCGAGATGATCCTGGCCAGCAAGGGCCGTGTGGTCGTGGTCGGCATGGGCAAGTCCGGGCACATCGGCAACAAGATCGCCGCGACCCTCGCCAGCACCGGCACCCCGGCCTTTTTCGTCCATCCGGCCGAAGCCAGCCACGGCGACATGGGCATGATCACCCGCGAAGACGTGATCCTGGCCCTGTCCAACTCCGGCTCGACCAACGAGATCGTCACCCTGCTGCCGTTGATCAAGCGCCTGGGCATCCAGCTGATCAGCGTGACCGGCAATCCTCAGTCGCCGCTGGCCAAGGCCGCCGAAGTCAACCTGAACGTGCAGGTGGAGCACGAAGCCTGCCCGCTGAACCTGGCGCCGACCTCCTCGACCACCGCCGCGCTGGTCATGGGCGACGCCCTGGCGGTGGCGCTGCTGGAGGCCCGCGGCTTCACCGCCGAAGACTTCGCGTTCTCCCACCCGGGCGGCGCCCTGGGCCGTCGCCTGCTGTTGAAGGTGGAAAACGTCATGCACGCCGGCAATGAACTGCCGCAGGTGCAGCGCGGCACCCTGCTCAAGGATGCCCTGCTGGAAATGAGCCGCAAGGGGTTGGGCATGACCGCGGTCCTTGAGGCCGACGGCAAGCTGGCCGGGATCTTCACCGACGGCGACCTGCGCCGCACCCTGGACCGCAACATCGACGTGCACAGCGCCATCATCGACCAGGTGATGACCGTGCACGGTAAGACCGCCCGCGCCGAGATGCTCGCCGCCGAGGCCCTGAAGATCATGGAAGACAACCGAATCAACGCGTTGGTGGTCGTGGACGCGGAGGATCGCCCGGTCGGCGCCTTCAACCTGTCCGACCTGCTGCGCGCAGGAGTCATGTAAATGAGCAACGACCTGCTGCAACGCGGCAAACCGATCAAGCTGGCGGTGTTCGACGTCGACGGCGTCCTCACCGACGGCCGCCTGTACTTCCTCGAAGACGGCAGCGAATTCAAGACCTTCAACACCCTGGACGGCCAAGGCATCAAGATGCTGATGAACGCCGGCGTCCAAACCGCGATCATCAGCGGCCGCAAGACCCCGGTGGTCGAGCGCCGGGCCAAGAACCTGGGCATCCCGCACCTGTTCCAGGGCCGCGAGGACAAACTCGTGGTGCTCGACGGCCTTCTGGAGCAACTGGGCCTAAGCTATGAAGAGGTCGCCTACCTGGGCGACGACCTGCCCGACCTGCCGGTGATCCGCCGCGTCGGGCTCGGCATGGCCGTGGCCAACGCCGCCGCGTTCGTGCGCGAGCATGCCCATGGCGTCACCCAGGCCCGCGGCGGCGAAGGCGCTGCGCGGGAATTCTGCGAATTGATCCTGCGCGCCCAGGGCCGCCTCGATGCCGCCAACGCCGCATATCTGTGAGCCAGACCATGTTTAGCAAAAAGTTTCGCAACATCCTGCTGTTCTGCTGCATCGCGGCGATCTTCGGCGCGGTCGGCTACTGGAACATCAGCCCGGAGCGTTTCCTCGACAAGCCGGCGGTCTCGGCCCAGGAAAGCCCGATCGACTGGTACGCGACCAACACCCACACGCTGCAGTACCTGGAAGACGGCAAGGTGCAGTACGAAATGACGTCGCAGAAGGCCGAGCACGTCAAGGCCACCGACATCACCCTGGTCACCAAGCCCGACCTGAACATGTTCCGCGGCACCGAATACCCGTGGCACGTCACCAGCGAACGCGGCGAAGTGAACCCCGGCGGCACCGAAGTCGAACTGATCGACTCGGTACGCATCAAGCGCACCGACGAGAAGAACCGCGACACCCTGATCACCACCACCCGCATGACAGTGTTCCCGCAGCAGCAATATGCGCAGACCGAGCAACCCGTTAGAATTGACGGCGCTGGCGGCGTATCGACCGGCAAAGGAATGAAAGCGTACCTGAAAGACAGCAGGATCCACCTGCTATCGAACGTAAGAGGACAGTATGAGGCTCGTTAAAACCCTCCCTATTTTGCTCAGTCTGGGCGCAGCACTGGGAAGCGCGAGCGCCTGGGCCCTGCCGAACGATAGCCAGCAGCCGATCCGCATCCAGGCCGACGACGCCCAGATCGACGACAAGAACGGCGTGGCGACCTACAAGGGCGATGTGATCATCACCCAGGGCTCCATGATCGTGAAAGGCAACACCGTGACCATCACCCGCGCCACCAGCGGCGACATCGACGTCGTGACCTCGGTGGGCAACCTGGCCTACTTCGAGCAGCTGCAGACCCAGGGCGACACCAAGCCCGTCCAGGGCTACGGCGTGACCATCCAGTACCACGCGCAGCAGAACCGCGTCGTGCTGATCGACCGCGCCAAGGTCATCGACAAGGACGGCAACACCACCCAGGGCGAGAAGATCGTCTACGACACGGTGAAGAAGCTGGCCAGCGCCGGTCGCGCCACCGGCAACAAGGTGACCGAGTCGCGTCCGCGGATCGACATGGTGATCCAGCCGAAACAGAAAACCGACGGACAGAAGGCCCAGTAATGGCAACCCTGAAAGCCCAGCATCTGGCCAAGAGCTACAAGAGCCGCCAGGTCGTGCGCGACGTCAGCCTGTCCATCGACAGCGGTCAGATCGTGGGCCTGCTCGGCCCCAACGGCGCCGGCAAGACCACCTGCTTCTACATGATCGTCGGCCTGGTGCAGGCCGACCAGGGCCGCGTCCTGATCGACGACCTGGACGTCAGCCACCAGCCGATGCACGGCCGCGCCAAGGCCGGCATCGGCTATCTCCCGCAGGAAGCGTCGATCTTCCGCAAACTGTCGGTGGCCGACAACATCATGGCCATCCTCGAGACCCGCAAGGAGCTCGACAAGGCCGGCCGGCGCAAGGAACTGGAAAGCCTGCTGCAGGAGTTCCACATCAGCCACATCCGCGACAACCTCGGCATGAGCCTGTCCGGCGGCGAGCGCCGTCGCGTGGAGATCGCCCGGGCCCTGGCCACCGCACCGAAATTCATCCTCCTCGACGAACCGTTCGCCGGCGTGGACCCGATCTCGGTGGGCGACATCAAGCAGATCATCCACCACCTCAAGGCGAAGGGCATCGGCGTGCTGATCACCGACCACAACGTCCGCGAGACCCTGGACATCTGCGAAACGGCCTACATCGTCAACGACGGCCAACTGATCGCCGAAGGCGACTCGGACACCATCCTCGCCAACGACCTGGTGAAGGAAGTGTACCTGGGCCACGAGTTCCGCCTGTAAGCGCTGAGGTCGCCGCCCTGCCGCCCCTGCGCTGCATCAATTCAAGCGCGGTTTTATGCGCTTTAATTGTTACAGCGCTCTAGGCAAACACTTCAGTTTCAGGCATATAATTTGCTTAAGTTTGGCGCTTCGGCGCCCTGTAGTGGATGGCGCATGTGCGCCGGCAAATAAGGTGTTAAGCCCCTGCCATGAAACCATCGCTAGTCTTGAGAATGGGCCAGCAGCTGACGATGACGCCGCAGCTGCAACAGGCCATCCGTCTGCTCCAATTGTCGACCCTGGACCTGCAGCAGGAGATCCAGGAGGCCCTGGAATCCAACCCGATGCTCGAACGCCAGGAAGACGGCGACGACTTCGACAGTTCCGACCCCATGGCCGACAACGCCGAACAGAAGCCCAACACCGAGATCCAGGAACCGGCCTACCAAGAGGCGGCGCCGACGGTGGACAGCCTCGAGGACGGCGAATGGAGCGAGCGCATCCCCAACGAACTGCCGGTCGACACCGCCTGGGAAGACGTCTACCAGACCAGCGCCAGCAGCCTGCCCGGAAACGATGACGACGAGTGGGACTTCACCACCCGCACCTCCGCCGGCGAGAGCCTGCAAAGCCACCTGCTGTGGCAGCTCAACCTGGCGCCGATGTCGGACACCGACCGTCTGATCGCCGTCACCCTGATCGACTGCATCAACAATCAGGGCTACCTCGACGAATCCCTCGAAGAAATCCTCGACGCGTTCGATCCGGAGCTGGACATCGAGCTCGACGAGATCGAAGCCGTCCTGCACCGCATCCAGCAGTTCGAACCGGCGGGCATCGGTGCCCGCAACCTCGGCGAATGCCTGCTGCTGCAATTGCGCCAACTGCCGGCCAAGACCCCGTGGCTGACAGAGGCCAAGCGCCTGGTCACCGACTTCATCGACCTGCTCGGCAGCCGCGACTACAGCCAGCTGATGCGGCGCATGAAGCTCAAGGAAGACGAACTGCGCCAGGTCATCGAGCTGGTGCAGAGCCTCAATCCGCGTCCGGGCTCGCAGATCGAGTCGTCCGAGGCCGAGTACGTGGTGCCGGACGTCATCGTGCGCAAGGACAACGAACGCTGGCTGGTCGAGCTGAACCAGGAATCCGTGCCGCGCCTGCGGGTCAACGCCCAGTACGCCGGCTTCGTGCGCCGCGCCGACACCAGCGCCGACAACACTTTCATGCGCAACCAGTTGCAGGAGGCGCGCTGGTTCATCAAGAGCCTGCAGAGCCGCAACGAGACCCTGATGAAAGTGGCGACCCAGATCGTCGAGCATCAGCGCGGCTTCCTGGAGTACGGCGACGAAGCCATGAAACCCCTGGTGCTGCACGACATCGCCGAAGCGGTGGGCATGCACGAGTCGACGATTTCCCGGGTGACCACGCAAAAGTTCATGCATACCCCCCGGGGCATTTATGAGCTGAAATACTTTTTCTCCAGCCACGTCAGCACCTCCGAAGGCGGCGAATGCTCGTCCACGGCGATCCGCGCGATCATCAAGAAACTGGTTGCCGCGGAAAATCAGAAAAAGCCGTTGAGCGACAGCAAGATCGCTGGTTTACTGGAGGCACAAGGCATTCAGGTGGCTCGCCGCACCGTCGCCAAGTACCGTGAATCCCTCGGGATCGCGCCTTCGAGCGAACGCAAGCGGTTGATGTAAGCCACGTTACAGCGTTCCAGTGGCAGGCTATCGGGCCTGCCGCTTTATGCACTGGCAACGAAGGAGAAGCTGTATGCAAGTCAACATCAGTGGACACCAACTGGAAGTGACCGCCCCTCTGCGCGAGTACGTCGAGTCCAAGCTCAAGAAGATCGAGGGACATTTCGACAAGATCACCAACGTTCAGGTGATCATGACCGTCGAGAAGCTCAAACAGAAAATCGAAGCCACGCTGCATGTGCCGGGTAAGGAAGTGGTGGCCAATGCCGAACATGACGACATGTACGCAGCCATTGACCTCCTGACCGACAAACTGGATCGCCAACTCAAAACGCATAAGGAAAAGACCCAGAAAGTCCTTCAGGGCGCTACCGGTCGATAACCCCCCACTCCATGATCCGACTTGAAAGTATCCTGACCCCCGGCCGTTCCCTCGTGAACGTGCCGGGCGGCAGCAAAAAGAAAGCCCTCGAACAAATTGCCAACCTGATCGCCCGGGAAGTGCCGGATCTGGAGATGCAAGATGTCTTCGAGGCACTGGTCGCCCGTGAGAAGCTCGGTTCCACCGGCTTCGGCAACGGCATCGCCATTCCGCACTGCCGCCTCAAGGGTTGCGAGTCGCCCATCAGCGCGCTGATGCACCTTGAAGCCCCCATCGATTTCGACGCCATCGACGGCGCCCCGGTCGACCTGCTGTTCGTCCTGCTGGTTCCGGAAGCCGCCACCGATGCGCACCTGGAGCTGCTGCGCCAGATCGCCAGCATGCTCGACCGCAAGGAAGTACGCGAAAAACTGCGTCGCGCCGCCAGCAACAAAGACTTGTATCAGGTTGTCCTGAACGAGCAGAACGGGCAGTAACCATGCGTCTGATCATCGTCAGCGGCCGTTCCGGCTCGGGTAAAAGCACCGCACTGGATGTCCTGGAGGACAACGGCTACTACTGCATCGACAACCTGCCGGCCGGCCTGCTGCCGGATCTGGCCGAGCGTGCGTTGATCCATACCGAACTGTCGCAGCCGCTGGTCGCCGTCTCCATCGATGCGCGCAACCTGCCGAGCCACCTGTCGCGTTTTCCCGAACTGCTCGAAGAAGTCCGCAGCCGGCATATCCAGTGCGACGTCCTCTACCTGGACGCCGACGAGGAAACCCTGCTCAAGCGCTTCTCGGAAACCCGCCGGCGCCACCCGCTGAGCAGCGCCAACCGTTCGCTGGCCGAAGCCATCGAAGACGAAACGGCCTTGCTCGGCCCCATCGCCGACCTGGCGGACCTTAAGGTCAACACCACCAGCCTGAACCTGTACCAGCTGCGTGACACCATCAAGCTGCGCCTGCTGAACCAGCCGGAACCCGGTACGGCGTTCCTGGTGGAGTCGTTCGGTTTCAAACGCGGCATGCCGGTGGATGCCGACCTGGTGTTCGATGTACGCTGCCTGCCCAATCCGTACTGGAAGCCCGAACTGCGCGCACAGTCCGGCCTGGACGAGCCGGTGGCCGAATACCTCGCGGCGCAGCCGGAGGTCGAGGAGATGTTCCAGGACATCTACGCCTACCTGCTCAAGTGGCTGCCGCGCTTTGCCGCCAGCAACCGCGCCTACGTCACCATTGCCATCGGCTGCACCGGCGGGCACCACCGCTCCGTCTACCTGACCGAGCGCCTGGGCCAGGCGCTGCAGAAAACCCTGAAGAACGTCCAGGTCCGCCACCGCGACCTCACCTAAAGGATCCACACCGCGATGCCTGCTCTGGAAATCGAAATCATCAACAAACTGGGTCTGCATGCCCGGGCATCGGCCAAGTTCGTCGGTGTCGCCGGCCAGTTCCCGGATTGCACGATCAGGGTCGGCCGCACGCCGGAAACCACGGTGGACGGCAAGAGCATCATGGCCATGATGATGCTGGCCGCCGGCAAGGGCACCAAGATCCACCTGAGCACCGAAGGGCATCAAGAGAAAGAAGCCATGGATGCGCTGGTGGCGCTGATCAACAACTATTTCGACGAAGGTGGCTGAGACCGTATTCGTCAGGAGGGAGCGAAGGCGCCCTCCTGAGATTCACCCCAACGCCGTATCCATCACCATCATCAGACAGAAGCCCACCAGCAATCCCAGACTGGCCAGCTTGTCATGGCCGTTGCGCCGCGACTCCGGAATCACTTCGTGGGTCACCACCAGCAGCATCGCCCCTGCGGCCAACGCCAGCCCCAACGGCAACAGCACCTGCGCAAGGCTGACCAGCCACGCGCACAGCAGCGCAAACACCGGCTCCACCAGCCCTGAGGCGGCGCCGATCAGGAACGCCTTCATGCGCGACATCCCCGCCCCGGCGAGCACCAAGGCGATCACCAGCCCTTCCGGCACATCCTGCAAGGCAATGCCCATGGCCAGGCTGTCCGCATCCGGCATGCCGCCGCCGGCCGACACGCCGACGGCCATGCCTTCCGGGATGTTGTGGGCGATGATGGCGAACACGAACAGCCAGATGCGCGGCGGGATCACCGGGTGTTCGACGGTGCCGACGAGCATTTCCGGGGTCGCGCCGGAAACCCGGCGATCCACCAGGTACAGCCCGAACGCACCGGACAGGATGCCCAGGCAGATCAGGCCGCTGGCGCCCCACGGCGTCATGCCCAGGCCCTCGGCGGCAGCGATGCCCGGCACGATCAGCGAAAACGCCGTCGCCGCCAGCATCACGCCGGCGCCGAACCCCAGCAAAGAATCGCTAAGCGCCTGCGGCATGCGCCGGATCACCAGCACCGGCACGGCCCCCAGCGCCGTGCCGAGGGCACAGACCGCACCGCCCTGCAACGCCCGCGACAGTCTCGGCTCAAGATCCAGCCATTCCAGCCCGTGGGCGACCAGCAAGGTCATGCCCGCCAACAGCAGCAGCGAGCCGAACGCGTAACGGAACATCCGCCCGCTGCCGATCGCCAGTGTTCCAGTGCCCATAGTCAGCCTTGAATGGTTTTTATCGGGGACTCAAGCCAGCGCCGCCTGATAGCGTGCAGCGACTTCCGGCCAATTGATCACGTTGTAGAACGCATTGATGTATTCCGGCCGGCGGTTCTGGTAGCGCAGGTAGTAGGCGTGTTCCCAGACGTCGAGGCCGAGGATCGGCGTGTTGCCGTTCATCAACGGGCTGTCCTGGTTGCCGCTGCTCTCCACCAGCAGTTTTTTCTCCGGGGTGACGCTGAGCCAGGCCCAGCCGCTGCCGAAACGGGTCAACGCCGCTTTGGTGAATGCTTCCTTGAACGCGTCGAGGCCGCCCAGTTGCTCGTCGATGGCCTCGGCCAGCGCGCCGTCCGGCGCACCGCCGCCGTCGGGCACCATCACTTCCCAGAACAGCGAATGGTTGGCGTGGCCGCCGCCCTGGTTGATCACCGCCGCCCGCAGGCTTTCCGGCAGTTGCCGGACGCTGGCGACCAGCCGTTCCACCGGCCACCCGGCGTATTCCGTGCCCTCGACGGCGGCGTTGAGGTTGTTGATGTAGGTCTGGTGATGCTTGGTGTAGTGGATCTCCATGGTCTGCGCGTCAATGTGCGGCTCAAGCGCGTCGTAGGCGTAAGGCAAGGCAGGCAGGGTAAAAGCCATTTCAATGGACTCCATGGTGATGTGAAACCGACGGCCGGCGCGCATTGCCGGCGTCCGGATGCAGCAGGCGTTGGGTGCGCGGGTATTCGCCGTGCTCGCTGATGAAATTGAGCAGCTCGACATAGGTCTTGCTGCTCTGGCGCAGCGCCGCTTCGCGCAGGGCCGGGCGCAGGCGTTCGTCCTGCATGGCCTGCAGCAGCCGCTGATGGATGGCGCACAGGTATTCGGCGCTCTCCTCCGGCTGGTTCAGGCGCAGGTGCAGATCAGCCAGGTTGTGGTGCGAGATGACACAGGCCGCCACCGCTTCGTCGGCGTCCGCCCAGCGCTCGAACAGCACCTGAGCCAGGGCCAGGGCTTGCAGGTAGGCTTCGCGGGCATCGATCAGTTCGCCCAGCATGAAGCAGCGATTGGCCCGTTCGATCGTGCGTTTCCAGTGCTCCATGGTGAACCTCCAAAGCGGTGCGGCGCTTACACGCCGCCGGCGGTGAGTTTCTCGGGGTTGAGCAACGCTTCCAGTTCGCTGCGCGACAGGTCGGTGTGCTCCAGCGCGACGTCGATCACCGCGCGGCCCTGCTTGTAGGCCTGCTTGGCGATTTCGGCGGCCTTCTGGTAACCGATGATCGGGTTGAGCGCGGTCACCAGGATCGGGTTGCGCGAGAGCGCTTCCTTGAGGCGCGACTCGTTGACCTTGAAGCTGGCGATGGCTTTGTCGCCCAGCAGCCGACTGGCGTTGGCCAGCAGTTCGATGCTGCCGAGCAGGTTCTGGGCGATGATCGGCAGCATCACGTTCAGCTCGAAATTGCCCGACTGGCCGGCGACGGTGATGGCCGCGTCATTGCCGATCACTTGCGCGGCGACCATGGCGGTGGCTTCCGGAATCACCGGATTGACCTTGCCGGGCATGATCGACGAGCCCGGCTGCAAGCCTTCCAGCTCGATCTCACCCAGGCCGGCCAAGGGGCCCGAGTTCATCCAACGCAGGTCGTTGGCGATTTTCATCAGCGACACGGCGGTGGCCTTCAACTGGCCGGAGACGGCGACGGCGGTGTCCTGCGAGCCGATCAGCGCAAACAGATCCTTGCCCGGCGTGAACTGCACGTGGGTGAGCTGGCTCAGGTGACGGCTGAAACGCCCGGCGAACTCCGGATGCGCGTTGATCCCGGTGCCGACCGCCGTGCCGCCCTGGGCCAGGGACTGCAGGCTCGGCAACAGGTCCTGCAGATGGCCGACGTTGGCCTTGAGCTGCTGCGCCCAGCCGTTGAGCACCTGACTCATGCGCACGGGCATGGCATCCATCAGGTGCGTGCGGCCGGTTTTCACGTGGTGATGGACCTGAACGGCCTTGTGCTCGATCACCTGCACCAGGTGCAGCAGCGCCGGCAGCAGTTGCTCGTGCAGGGCCAGGGCGGCGCTGACGTGGATGGTGGTCGGGATGATGTCGTTGCTGCTCTGGCCGCAATTGACGTGATCGTTCGGGTTGACCGGCTCGCCCAGCAGACGGCTGGCCAGGGTTGCGATCACTTCGTTGGCGTTCATGTTGGAACTGGTGCCGGAGCCGGTCTGGAAGACATCCACCGGGAAATGCTGCATGAAGTCGCCTTCGAGCAAGCCTTGGGCGGCATCGCTGATGGCCTTGCCTTGAGCGGCGCTGAGCTGGTTGAGTTCGACGTTGGCCCGGGCGGCGGCGGCCTTGGCCAGGATCAGCGCACGGACGAACTGGGTGGGCATCGGCTTGCCGCTGATCGGGAAGTTATCCACCGCCCGCTGGGTCTGCGCGCCGTAAAGCGCGTCCGCCGGCACCTGCAGTTCGCCCATGCTGTCGCGCTCAATACGTGTCTTGGTCATCGGTGAATCCTTGGACTAGTTCAATGAGGGGAATCGAGGGAAGCAACTCGCAGGTCGCCAGTTGCCAGGTGAAGCTTTGCCAGCGCTTGAGCCGGCATTTGCACAGCGAGAGGCGCTCCATCTCACGCAAGGGGCGCCAGGCCTGGTCGAGGCACAGGCTGCGCCAATGCCACGGCAAGGCGATGTCGTTGGCGGTGTCCATCAGCAGACGGAAAGCGGTTTCGGCGATCGTCCAAGGCGACGTCGTCGTGCAGCAGGCCAGGTAGCGGCCCTCGGCGAGGTAATGTTCGATCAGGCGCGGCTCGTCCGGATCCATCGCACAGCGGATCTGGCGGCTCATCCAGCGCCAGCTTTCGAGGTAAGGCTGCTCGTGCAAGGCAGAACTCATGATTCCTGGCTCATCCGATAATGAGATTTATTATTAGTTGATAATGAGAACCAAAACAAGAGCGCCCAAGTTTTGCTGATTCAGGCAAAAACGGTGGGAGCCAGCCCTGCTGGCGATGGCGTCAATGCAGGCGCTTCCCCGGAGACCCGGTATTGCAGGACACAAAAAAGGCGCGCCACCCGCTGGGGTGACGCGCCTTTTTGCGCAACGGTCGAGCTTAGCTGCCCGCGACGGTCATCCGCTCGATCAGCACCGATCCTGTGCGGATATTGCTGCGAAGTTCCAGATCGTTGCCCACCGCGACAATCTGCTTGAACATGTCGCGCAGGTTGCCGGCGATGGTCACTTCCTGCACCGCGAACTGGATTTCGCCGTTCTCGACCCAGTACCCCGCCGCTCCGCGCGAGTAGTCGCCGGTGACCATGTTCAGGCCGTGGCCCATCAGTTCGGTGACCAGCAGGCCCCGGCCCATGCGCCGCAGCAGCGCCGCCTGATCCTCGTCGCCATGGGTGACGAACAGGTTGTGCACGCCGCCGGCGTTGGCGGTGCTCGGCATGCCGAGCTTGCGGCCGGAATAGGTGCCGAGGATGTACGACACCAGCTCACCCTTTTCGACGAACGGCTTGGCGTAGGTCGCCAGACCGTCGCCATCGTAGGCCGCACTGCCCATGGCGCGCATCAGGTGCGGGCGCTCATCGATGGTCAGCCACTCCGGAAACAGCTGCTGCCCCAGCGTGCCTTCAAGGAACGACGCCTTGCGGTACAGGCTGCCGCCGGACACCGCCGACAGGAAACTGCCGAACAGCCCGCCAGCCAGTTCGGCCGAAAACAGCACCGGCACTTCGCAGGTCGGCACGGGACGTGCGCCCAGACGGCTCGCCGCCCGCTGTGCGGCCCGCTGGCCGATGCTCACCGGATCCGCCAGCAGACTGCCCTGACGGTTCACGTCATACCAGTAGTCGCGCTGCATCTGGCCGTCGGCCTCGGCGATCATCACACAGCTGAGGCTGTGCCGGGTCGAGGCGTAGCCGCCGACGAAGCCGTGGCTGTTGCCGTAGACGCGGCAGCCCTGATGGGTGCTCAGCGTCGTGCCGTCGGCGTTCCTGATCCGCGCATCGGCGTCGAACGCCGCCGCCTCGCAGATCAAGGCTTTCTCGATGGCCTGCTCGGGGGTGATGTCCCAGGCGTGGAACAGGTCGAAATCCTGGACGTCCCTGGCCATCAGCGCGGCGTCGGCCAGGCCGGAGGCTTCGTCCTCGGAGGTGTGCTTGGCGATGGCCAGCGCGGCGGCGACGGTTTCGCGGATCGCGTCAGGCCCGGTCGCCGAGGTGCTGGCCGAACCTTTGCGCTGGCCGACATACAAGGTGATGCCGAAGCCCTGGTCGCGGTTGAACTCGACCGTCTCGACTTCGCGCTGACGCACCGACGTCGACAGCCCCTGCTCAAGCGACACCGCCACTTCGCAGGCGCTGGCCCCTTGGCGCTTGGCTTCGGCGATGATCTGCTCGACCTGTTCCTGCAGGGCCGGCAATGCCTGCGGGCCGACGCTTTCAACTGCACTCATGCTCATCTCCACTCAAATTCTGCTTTCGGCTGGGGCCATCGAGCGACCGGGCCGGACAAGCGGCCCCCGACTGGTTATCATGGCGGCGTTTCTTTGCGGACTGCCACCATGGTTGATTCTTACGACGACTCCCTCGATACGGGAGAAAAAAGCAAATCCCAGGTCAAACGCGAGCTGCATGCTCTGGTTGACCTCGGCGAGCGCCTCACGACCCTCAAGCCCGACTTGCTGGCCAAACTGCCGTTGACCGACCCGTTGCGCCGGGCCCTGGCCGATGCGCCCAAGCACGTGGCGCACATCGCACGCAAACGGCACCTGCAGTTCATCGGCAAGCTGATGCGCGACCAGGACACCGACGCCATCCTGGTGCTGCTCGACCAGCTCGACGCCTCCACCCGCCAGTACAACGAGCGTTTCCACAACCTCGAACGCTGGCGCGACCGCCTGATCGGCGGTGACGACGCGGTGCTGGAGAAGTTCGTCGCCGAATACCCGGAGACCGACCGTCAGCAACTGCGCTCCCTGATCCGTCAGGCCCAACACGAGGTGGCGCGCAACAAGCCGCCGGCCTCCAGCCGTAAAATCTTCAAGTACATCCGAGAGCTGGACGAGACCCAACGCGGCCTGCGTTGATCATCGTCACCGGGTGGCCGCCCAAGGCGCCACCCGTCGCTCCATCCCTTCTTATGCGCCTGTGCCGCCCACGGTGATCGCGTCGATCTTCAGCGTCGGCTGGCCCACGCCCACCGGCACCGATTGCCCGTCCTTGCCGCAGGTGCCCACGCCGCTGTCCAGCGCCAGGTCGTTGCCGACCATCGACACCCGGCTCATGGCCTCCGGGCCGTTGCCGATCAGGGTGGCGCCCTTGACCGGTGCGGTGATCTTGCCGTCCTCGATCAGGTACGCCTCGCTGGTGGAGAACACGAACTTGCCGCTGGTGATGTCTACCTGGCCGCCGCCGAGGTTGGCGCAGTAGATGCCCTTCTTCACCGAGGCGATGATTTCCGCCGGATCGCTTTCGCCGCCCAGCATGTAGGTGTTGGTCATCCGCGGCATCGGCAGGTGCGCGTAGGACTCGCGCCGGCCGTTGCCGGTACGGGCCACGCCCATCAGGCGGGCGTTGAGCTTGTCCTGCATGTAGCCCTTGAGCACGCCGTTCTCGATCAGGGTGGTGCACTCGGTCGGGGTGCCTTCGTCGTCGACGCTCAGGGAACCGCGGCGACCGCTCAAGGTGCCGTCATCGACGATGGTGCAGAGTTTGGAGGCGACCATTTCGCCCATCCGGCCGCTGTAGGCCGAACTGCCCTTGCGGTTGAAGTCGCCTTCCAGGCCATGGCCGACCGCTTCGTGCAGCAGCACGCCGGACCAGCCCGAACCCAACACCACCGGCAACGTGCCGGCCGGCGCCGGAATCGCTTCCAGGTTGACCAGCGCCTGGCGCAGGGCCTCACGGGCGTAGCCCATGGCACGGTCTTCGGCGAGGAAATAGCGGTAGTCGGTACGCCCGCCGCCGCCATGGCCACCGCGTTCGCGGCGACCGTTCTGCTCGACGATCACGCTGACGTTGAAGCGCACCAGCGGCCGCACGTCCGCCGCCAGCCCGCCGTCGGTGGACGCCACCAGGATCCGCTCCCAGACGCCGGCCATGCTCACGCTGACCTGCTGGATGCGCGGGTCGAGGGCGCGGGTGGCGACGTCGATGCGCTTGAGCAGGTCGACCTTCTCGGCGCGGCTCAGCACTTCCAGCGGATTGTCCGGCGCGTACAGCTGCGCGACGTCCTGGGTGGTGAACGCCTGCACCTTACCGTCCTGACCGGCGCGGGAGATCGAGCGGGCCGCACGGGCCGCCGCGCCCAGCGCTTCCAGGGTGATGGCGTTGCTGTAGGCGAAGCCGGTCTTCTCGCCGGACTGCGCCCGTACGCCGACGCCCTGGTCGAGGTTGAAGCTGCCTTCCTTGACGATGCCGTCTTCCAGCGACCAGGACTCGGAAATCTGCCCCTGGAAGTACAGGTCGGCGGCATCGATGCCGGGGCCGGCCAGGTCACCGAGCACGCCTTGCAGGCTCTCGATGGTCACGCCGCCGGGCGCCAACAGGTGGTCACTGACTGAGGACAACAACTCGCTCATAGGTTCTACGCCTTAAATTCGTGTTCTGAGGCAGGCCGCTGCGCGCCCTGCGAGAAAAACCGCCGGTGAGTGGCCACCGGCATCCGCGCCCGGATGGACGCCTGTTCGCTGCTGTCGCGCTCGGCCAGCAGCACGGCCTCGCCGGTGTCCTGTTGCGCCAGCACGCGGCCCCACGGGTCGATGATGGCTGCGTGGCCGAAAGTCTCGCGCGGGCCCGGATGCATCCCGCCCTGGGCCGCCGCCAGCACATAGCACTGGGTCTCGATGGCCCGTGCGCGGATCAGCACATCCCAGTGCGCGGCGCCGGTCACCGCCGTGAAGGCCGACGGCGCGGTGATCAGCTCGGCGCCGGCGGCCCGCAGTTCGCTGTAGAGCTCCGGGAAGCGCAGGTCGTAGCACACCGTCAGCCCCAGCCGGCCCACCGGCGTGTCCGCCACCACCACGCCGCTGCCATAAGCATAGTCATCGGATTCGCGGTAACGGCCGCGATTGTCCGCCACATCGACATCGAACAGGTGCAGCTTGTCGTACCGCGCAACGATTTCGCCCTGGTCATCGACCAACAGCGAGCAGGCATGGGACTTCGCCGCAGGCTGGCCCACCGGTGGCAGCGGCAACGTGCCGGCCACGATCCATAACCTGAGGTCGCGCGCGGTCTGTTTCAACCACGGCAGGATCGGCCCCTCGCCCAGCGCTTCGGCACGGCCGATGTCGGCGATGTCGCGACGGCCCATGGCGGCGAAGTTCTCCGGCAGCACCGCCAGCTTCGCGCCCGCTTCGGCCGCCTGCTCAAGCAGGCGCCGGGCATCGCGCAGGTTGGCCGGCACATCGCTCTGGCTGACCATTTGAATCACCGCTAAAGACATGGCGCACTCCGCAAGAGGTTTGCGGCCATGCTACTCCATCGGTGCCGGGCCTGGCTGTTCAAAAGGGCTTGTCGAAGGTGATTTTCGGCTCTTTCCACGGCCCCTTGACCGTGTACTTGACGCTGGCGAACCGCGCCACGCGGTCGCCGATCAGCTTGTCGATCAGAAACAGCGCACCGCCGACCGCCGGCGCCCCCACGATCAGCGCCGCGATCGGCAGGTTGTTGGTCACCGGCAAGGTCACCAGCAGCCGGGCGTCCACCTGGTCGCCGACCAGGTCCAGGGTGCCGTTGAGCTCAATGTTGCTCGACGGCCCGGTCAGCAGGATCGGTTCGCGGGTCACGTAGACGCCGTTGGTCGCCACCAGCAGGCCCTTGACCCGGTCATAGCTCAGGCCTTTGCCGAACAGGTCGGAGAAGTCCAGGCGCAGGCGCCGGCCGATGGAGTTGAAGTTGAGCAGGCCGAACACCCGCAGCGCCTGGGCGCCCCCTTCCACCTCGACGAACTGGCCCTTGTTCAGCGACGCATCGAGGGTGCCGGAGAAGCGCTTGGTCGCCAGCCACGCCGGCGAACCCGGCCAGCGGCCGTCGACGTCCATGTGGAACTCTTCGCTGGTCACGCTCGGCGCGAACCCCCAGCCCTTGAGCACGTCGGCGAGGTTTTTGCCGCCGATCCGGCCCTTGTACCAACTGTTCGTGTTGCCCGGCGTGCCTTCCCAGCCGCCGCTGCCCTGCAGCAGGATGCCCTTGAGGCCCAGGTCCAGGTTGCTCAGGGCGATGCCCTTGGCGGTCGGCCGCACTTTGAGCGACCAGCCGCCCACCAGGTCCTGGCCCTGGAACAGCTGGTTGACGGTGATGTCCAGCGCCGGAATCTTGCTCGGATCGACCGAGGCCAGAGGATCGGGCGCGTTCTCGTCAGCCTGCACCGCCGGATCCGGCGCCGGCAGGCGCACGTATTGCAGGTTCACCGCGATCGGCGCGCCGTTGGCGTCGGGAATCGCGACCGTGCCCTTGGCCTGCCGGCTGTCCAGCGCCAGCGCCCAGGCGCCCGCCTTGCGATTGAGCTGCACCGACGCCTGATCCAGCGTGGTGCCGAACGCCGTGAGCCTGTCGACCTTGAAGTCGGCGCTGCTCAGCAGTTGCCTGGCGCTGCCGCCCGGATCCTTGCCGGCGTACTTGTCCACCAGGTCCTGCCACGGCTTGACGTCCAGCTCCGACAGCACGCCGCGCACCCGCAGGCCCTTGCCGCCGGGCAGCACCGCCTCGCCCGCGCCGAGGAACAGTTCACCGCGGCCGTCGGCGAAATTGCCCGGCGGCGCCGCGAAGGTGAAATTGGCCAACTGATCGTAATTGACCCAGTAGCGCCGCTCCGGCCCTTGCAGGGTCATGCGGAACACCGTGTCGCGTCCGGTGCTGGCCGGCAGGCCGAACGGCGCCGGCAGATCCACCGCCACGCCCTTGAGGCTGGAGCTGACAATCAACTGGCTGTCGGCGCCGTCCAGGTTCACCTGCAACTGATAGGGAACCGTGCCGGACACCGGCAGCGGCTGGGTCACGCCGAGCCAGTCGGTGAGTTTCTTCACCTCGACCTGTCCGGAGGCGGCCACGCGGGTCTTGAGCCGGCCCGGGCCGCCGTCGGCGAAGATCTGCGCGGTCACCGGTTTGTCGAACGCCCGTGCCGCGATGTTCTGCCCGCTCAGGCCCTTGGCGCTGTCGAACCGGAAATCGCCCTTGAGCTGGGTCAGCTCAAGCTTGGGCTCGGCCAGCTTCAGCCGCGCGTTGGCCGGCTTGAAGTCGACGAGGATCTTCGGCGCATCGCCCTTGTCCAGCGGCACGTCCAGCTTCAGCTTGCCGGTCAGTTCGCCCTCGCCCTCCCATCCCGCGAAGGTCTCGGCGGTGCCGATCGGCGCTTCCTGAAGGATCTTCAGACCGTCGCCCAGTCCGCCGGCGAACGCGCCGTCGAGGAGCAAATGGCTGTGTTCGCCTTCCGGCGCGTGGGGTATGTTGACGAACACGTCGCTGACCTGGGTGTCGAGCAACTGGCCCTTCTGCGCCACGATCCGGATGCCGCTGTCTTCGATGAACACGTCGCCGTTGACCTTGCTCACATGGGGCCAGCCCGGCTGGAACGCGAGTTCGGCGTCATGCACCTTGAAGAACAGGCTGATGCTGCGGTCCGCGTCGGCCGCGCCCTTGTTCAGCGAACCTTGGTACTGGAAGAAGCCCTGGTCCACCGCACCCTTGAGGATCGCGGTGCGCAGCCATTCGTCGACGGCGGGGTTCAGGACCTGCGGCAGGTACTTGGCGGTGTAGCGTCCGTCGCCGTCCACCAGGCCGACGCGCAAGTCCATGTAGTCTTCCTGGTCGTGGTCGAAATGCAGGCGGATCAGGAAGTCGCCGGCGATCTTGCCCTCTTCGCCGAGCACCTTCAGGTACGGCGCGATCAGGGTGAAGCCTTCCTTGTCGAGCTTCCAGGTCAAGCGGGCATTGGCCTGGATATACTGCCACGGCTTGGCGAAGATCGGGTCCAGGTGCAGGACAAAGTCCTTGCTGTCCATCCGCAGCTCGCCGCCGCCCAAGTTGCCGCTGAGGCTGCCGCTGACGTTCCGCGCCGCCGGGGCGCCGTGGTAGGCGTCGAAGCCGACCCGGTCGAGGTTGGCGGCGAAGCTGAATCGTGAGTCATCGGTGGCGTTGGGGCGCACATCCAGCAGCACGTTGCGCAGTCCGCCGGTCACCTTCAGGCGCTCGACCACCGTGGCGAACCCTTGCGGCAACGGCCCCAGGGCATTGAGCAACGGCGTGATCGGCGTCAGGTCGATCCGGTCGGCCTGCAGGTGCCACAGTTCTTCGGCCTTGTCGCTGGCGGCGGTCTGCTTGATCTGCACCCGGGACTCCCAGCGGGTTTCGCCGAAGTTCATCGCCAGAGAATCGAGGGTGACAGTGGCGCCGTCGCGGTTGCGCTCGTAGTAAGCGTTGAGGGCCAGGTTGTCGATCCGGATCGGCTTGCGCTCGGCATAGGCGCCGGTCAGCTGCGGCGCGTTCAGACGCAGGGCGGCGCTCTGCAGCGTGCCTTCGCGCCAGTCGACCCACAGTTCGCCGCCGGCCTTGATCTCGGAGAAGTTCCACTGCTGGGTCAGGCGCTCGGGCAGCCATTTGGCCCAATCGCTCTGCGGCAGGCTCAGGTAGCCTTCGACGGCGCTGTCCTGCCACTGGCCGGCGCGGATCCGCGTACGCAGGCTGGTGGCCACCGGCTGGCCGTCGGGCAGGGTCAGACGCACGTCCAGCCGCTGGCGGACGGCGCCGGTCTTGAGGTTGAGGCCGACGTAGGTGAAGGTCAGCGGCGCATGATCGAGCGGCTGCAAGGTCACCTGGCTGTCGAGCACGGACAGTTGCTGCACGATCTGCATGCGGTCGAACAGCTGCTGCGGATCCAGCGGCCGGTCCTGCTTGACCGGCAACCCTTCCAGTGCCCATTGGCCGTCTTCGCCTTCCTTGAGGCTGATCTTCAGGCCGTTGAGTTCGAGGTGGGCGATGCGCACTTCCCGGGCCAACAGGCTGGCCCACAGGTCCGGCACCGCACGCACCCGATCCAGGCGCAGGGTGTTGGCGCCCTCGCCGACCGTCACGTCGTGGGCCAGCAGGATCGGCGCGAACCCGTTCCAGTCGCCTTCGAGCTCACCGATCCGCAGTGGCATGCCGAGGGCGGCGGCGGCCTTCTGCTCGACGTCGGCGCGGTACTCGGCCACCAGCGGCGCCAGTTCCCGGCCGAGGCTGACGTACAACGCCATCAACACCAGTGCCAGCGCGCACAGGCCCAACCCCCAGCGGGTGAGTGCGGCCAGAATGCGGGTCAGACGCTCCATGTCAGTTGGCTCCCATGGCAAAAAAACTGCGAAAAGCTGAGGCCAGCCGTTTCAGGACAAAGGCGACGCAGGGGATCAGAGCAGCACCACGTCATATTGTTCCTGGGAATACATGGTTTCTACCTGAAAGCGTATGGTGCGGCCAATGAACGCTTCAAGCTCGGCGACGTTGCCGGACTCTTCGTCGAGCAGCCGATCCACCACTTTCTGGTTCGCCAGCACGCGGTAGCCCTCGGCCTGATAGGCCCGGGCCTCGCGCAGGATCTCACGGAAAATCTCGTAACAGATGGTTTCCGGTGTCTTCAGCTTGCCGCGCCCCTGGCAACTGCTGCACGGCTCGCACAGCACCTGCTCAAGGCTCTCGCGGGTGCGCTTGCGGGTCATCTGCACCAGGCCCAGTTCGGTGATGCCGATGATGTTGGTCTTGGCGTGGTCGCGCTCCAGCTGTTTCTCCAGGGTGCGCAGCACCTGGCGCTGGTGCTCTTCGTCTTCCATGTCGATGAAGTCGATGATGATGATCCCGCCCAGGTTGCGCAGACGCAGTTGCCGGGCGATCGCGGTGGCGGCTTCGAGGTTGGTCTTGAAGATGGTCTCTTCAAGGTTGCGGTGGCCGACGAAAGCCCCGGTGTTCACGTCGATGGTGGTCATGGCTTCCGCCGGATCCACCACCAGATAGCCGCCGGACTTGAGCGGCACCTTACGCTCCAGGGCCTTCTGGATCTCGTCCTCGACGCCGTACAGGTCGAAGATCGGCCGCTCGCCCGGGTAATGCTCCAGGCGGTCGGCGATCTCCGGCATCAGTTCGGCGACGAACTGCGTGGTTTTCTGGAAGGTCTCCCGGGAGTCGATGCGGATCTTCTCGATCTTCGGGCTGACCAGGTCACGCAGCGTGCGCAGGGCCAGGCCGAGATCCTCGTAGATCACGTTCGGCGCGCCGATGGTCTTGATCTGGGCGCTGATCTGATCCCAGAGCCTGCGCAGGTAACGGATGTCCATCAGGATCTCGTCGGCCCCGGCGCCTTCGGCGGCGGTGCGCAGGATGAAGCCGCCGGCTTCCTTGATGTCTTCCTTGGCCACGCAGTCGCTGACCACCTGCTTGAGGCGTTCGCGCTCGGCTTCGTCCTCGATCTTCAGGGAAATGCCGACGTGGGCGGTGCGCGGCATGTAGACCAGGTAGCGCGACGGGATCGACAGCTGGGTGGTCAGGCGCGCGCCCTTCGAGCCGATGGGATCCTTGGTCACCTGCACCACCAGGCTCTGGCCTTCGTGCACCAGGGCGCCGATGCTCTCCACCGCCGGCCCTTCGCGCAGGGAGATTTCCGAGGCATGGATGAACGCGGCGCGGTCCAGGCCGATGTCGACGAACGCCGCCTGCATGCCCGGCAGCACGCGCACGACCTTGCCTTTGTAGATGTTGCCGACGATCCCGCGTTTTTGCGTGCGCTCGACATGCACTTCTTGCAGCACACCGTTTTCGACCACCGCCACGCGCGATTCCATCGGCGTGATGTTGATCAGGATCTCTTCACTCATGGCAGGGTCTCGTTCAGGCGTGTTCACGGTAATGGCCGCATCTTGATCCGCACGGCGCTCACTGCGCGTTCAGGGTTTGCCAACAGGGTATGCCGAAATGGCCCAGCAGTTCTGCGGTTTCGCACAACGGCAAACCGACGACCGCCGAATAGCTGCCGTCCAGGCCCGCCACGAACACCGCGCCGAGGCCCTGGATGCCGTAACCGCCGGCCTTGTCCCGGGGTTCGCCGCTGGCCCAGTAGGCGACGGCCTCCGCTTGGCCGATCGGGCGGAAACGCACCCGGCTGCGCACCACCCGCGACTCGCAGCGGCCGTCCTCGACCAAGGCGATCGCCGTCAGCACTTCATGCTCCCTGCCGGACAACATCATCAGCATGGCGCATGCATCGGCTTCGTCCACCGGTTTGCCGAGAATTTTGCCGTCCAGCACCACGGCGGTGTCGGCCCCCAGCACGCAGCCCCCGTCGCGGGAGCCGACGGCGCGGCGGCCGGCCTCGGCCTTGCCGCGGGCCAGGCGCTCGACATAGGCGGACGGGGTTTCATGGGGTGACGGGGTTTCGTCGATGTCCGCGCTGACGGCGGTGAACGGCACGCCGATCTGCGTGAGCAGTTCACGCCGGCGCGGTGAGCCGGAGGCGAGGTAAAGCGGCTTCATCAAGACATCTCCCTGTTGGGTGCCCTGCCTCGCACATGCCATTTCCGTTTGGCGAGGCAAGGCGCCGTCACGGGCGCATGCCTGGGCAGATCAATTGATTTTGTAGCGGCGGCGCAAGCCACGCAAAGCGAAGCTGACCCAAGGCCAGAGCAACGCGCTGACCAACGCCGGCAGCACCAGCGCCAGCGTCGGCTGACGGTTGCCGGTCAAGGCGCTGAGCCACAGCTGAACCAGTTGCGCGAGACCGAAGATCACCAGGATCACCAGGCTTTGCTGCCACATCGGGAACATCCGCAGGCGCTGCTGCAACGACAGCACCAGGAACGTGATCAGGGTCAGGATCAAGGCATTCTGCCCCAGCAGCGTGCCGTACAGCACGTCCTCGGCCAACCCCAGGCAAAACGCGGTGACCATGCCGACCTTCTGCGGCAAGGCCAGCGCCCAGAACGCCAGCAGCAGGGCCAGCCACAGCGGGCGCAGGATTTCCATGAACTGCGGCAACGGCGACACGCTGAGCAGCATGCCGATGAAGAACGTCAGCCAGACCATCCAGCCGTTACGGGAAGCGGTAGCCCCGACCATTATTCCTGTCTCCCGGTGGTGGCTGGCGCAGCGGCCGGCGGTTTGGCCGCCGGTCGCGCAGCAGGCTGGGCTGCCGGTGGCTTGGCGGCGGTGGCGGCTGGCGGTTTCGCGGCGGCCGGGGCGGACGCCGGCGGCTTGCCGGCCGCAGGCTTGGCCGGGGTCGCGGCAGCAGGGCCCGCAGCGGCCGGGCTCGTGGCCGCCGGAGTCGCGGCAGGCACCGTGACCGGCTTGGGCACGGTCGCCGGAATCACCGGGCCGCCGCCCAGGGCGTCGAGGTTTTCCTGGGCCTGGGCCGCGTCGTTCGCGCGCTCTTCGGCGGTGCGGTTGTCGCTGAACACCAACAGCATGTAGCGGCTGCGGTTCAGGGCGGCGGTCGGCACGGCACGAACGATGGCGAACGGCTGGCCGGAATCGTGGATCACTTCCTTGACCGTCGCCACCGGGTAACCGGCCGGGAAACGCTGGCCCAGGCCGGAGCTGACCAGCAGGTCGCCTTCCTTGATGTCGGCGGTGTCGGCCACGTGGCGCAGTTCCAGGCGTTCCGGGTTGCCGGTGCCGCTGGCGATGGCCCGCAGGCCGTTGCGGTTCACCTGCACCGGGATGCTATGGGTGGAGTCGGTCAGCAGCAGCACGCGGGAGGTGTACGGCATCAGTTCGACCACCTGGCCCATCAGGCCGCGGGCGTCGAGCACCGGCTGGCCGAGCACCACGCCGTCGCGCTCGCCCTTGTTGATGATGATGCGGTGGGTGAACGGGTTCGGGTCCATGCCGATCAGTTCGGCGACCTCGACCTTCTCGTTGACCAGCGCGGACGAGTTCAGCAACTCGCGCAGGCGCACGTTCTGCTCGGTGAGGGCGGCCAGCTTCTGCAGGCGGCCCTGCAGCAGCAGGTTCTCGGTCTTGAGTTTTTCGTTGTCGGCGATCAGCTCGGTGCGGCTGCCGAACTGGCTGGCGACACCGTCCCAGAGCCGTCCGGGCAGGTCGGTGATCCAGTAGGCGTCCATCAGCACCAGCGACATCTGGCTGCGCGCAGGCTTGAGCAGACTGAAGCGGGCATCGACCACCATCAGCGCGACCGACAGCACGGCCAGCACCAGCAGGCGCACGCCCAATGAGGGGCCCTTGGCGAAAAGCGGTTTAATAGGCCGCTCCTTCCGGACAGATGTTCTGTTTATTCATACGGCTTCAAACCGGCCTGGATGAAAACTGACAGAAGATAAACGCCGACAGGCAGCACTGCAAAGTGCTGCCTGTGCGTTCACCCACGTATTGCGCCCGGCGACTTATTCGCTGGAGAGCAGATCCATGGTGTGCTTGTCCATCATTTCCAAAGCACGGCCACCGCCACGGGCAACGCAGGTCAGCGGGTCTTCGGCGACGATCACCGGCAGACCGGTTTCCTGGGCCAGCAGCTTGTCCAGGTCTCGCAGCAGCGCGCCGCCGCCGGTCAGCACCAGGCCACGCTCGGCGATGTCGGAAGCCAGCTCCGGAGGCGATTGCTCCAGGGCGCTTTTCACGGCCTGAACGATGGTCGCCAGCGACTCCTGCAGAGCCTCCAGCACTTCGTTGGAGTTCAGGGTGAATGCGCGTGGAACGCCTTCGGCCAGGTTACGGCCGCGGACGTCGACTTCACGGACTTCGCCGCCCGGATAGGCGGTGCCGATTTCCTGCTTGATGCGCTCGGCGGTGGATTCGCCGATCAGGCTGCCGTAGTTGCGGCGAACGTAGGTGATGATCGCTTCGTCGAAGCGGTCGCCGCCGACGCGGACGGATTCGGCGTAGACCACACCGTTCAGGGAGATCAGCGCGATCTCGGTGGTGCCGCCGCCGATGTCGACGACCATCGAGCCGCGGGCCTCTTCGACCGGCAGGCCGGCACCGATGGCAGCGGCCATCGGCTCTTCGATCAGGAACACTTCGCGGGCACCGGCGCCGAGGGCCGATTCACGGATGGCACGACGCTCGACCTGGGTGGACTTGCACGGAACGCAGATCAGCACGCGTGGGCTGGGCTGCAGGAAGCTGTTTTCGTGAACCTTGTTGATAAAGTATTGCAGCATCTTTTCGCAGACGCTGAAGTCGGCGATCACGCCGTCCTTCATCGGACGAATGGCGGCAATGTTGCCCGGCGTACGGCCGAGCATGCGCTTGGCTTCGGTGCCGACAGCCACGACACTTTTCTGGTTACCGTGTGTCCGGATGGCCACAACCGATGGCTCGTTCAGGACGATACCGCGCTCGCGCACGTAAATAAGGGTGTTGGCAGTGCCCAGGTCAATGGAAAGATCGCTGGAAAACATGCCACGCAGTTTCTTGAACATGGGAAAGGGACCCTAGGCAACGCGTGGGTAAAAAAGTGCGGCAAACTCTAACAACGACAGGGATTTTGGGCAAGGCGCCAATATGTTAAATTGGCCGCTTTTCTGCGCACCAAGCCCCACAATCGCGGCCTTATGACCGTAGAAGTGCGGTAGTGTTCCGACAATCTAACACAGGGACGCCGTCCGTCCTGTTTTCCACTGGAGAATCCCGATGGCGCTAGAACGCTCCGACGTGGAAAAAATCGCTCATCTGGCCTGCCTGGGCCTCAATGAAGCCGATCTTCCGCACATCACCTCGGCCCTCAACAGCATCCTGGGGCTGGTCGACGAAATGCAGGCCGTCGACACCGACGGCATCGAGCCGCTGGCCCACCCGCTGGAAGCCAGCCAGCGCCTGCGCGCCGACGTCGTCACCGAAAGCAATCACCGCGAGGCCTATCAGTCCATCGCACCAGCGGTCGAAAACGGCCTGTACCTGGTTCCGAAAGTCATCGACTAAAGGGAAAGAGCCTGCAATGCATCACATGACTCTGGCCGAGATCGCCCGCGGTCTGGCCGACAAGAAGTTTTCCTCCGAAGAGCTGACCAAGGCCCTGCTGGCGCGCATCGCCCAGCTCGACCCTCAGATCAACAGTTTCATCAGCCTCACCGAAGAGCTGGCTCTGGGTCAGGCGAAAGCCGCCGACGCCCGCCGCGCCAACGGTGAGAGCGGCGCCCTGCTCGGCGCGCCGATCGCCCACAAGGATCTGTTCTGCACCCAGGGCATCCGCACCAGCTGCGGCTCGAAGATGCTCGACAACTTCAAGGCCCCGTACGACGCCACCGTGGTCGCCAAGCTGGCCGCCGCCGGCACCGTGACCCTGGGCAAGACCAACATGGACGAATTCGCCATGGGTTCGGCCAACGAGTCGAGCTGGTACGGCCCGGTGAAGAACCCGTGGAACCTGGAACACGTGCCGGGCGGTTCGTCCGGCGGTTCCGCCGCCGCCGTGGCCGCGCGCCTGCTGCCGGCCGCCACCGCCACCGACACCGGCGGCTCGATCCGCCAGCCTGCCGCGTTCACCAACCTGACCGGCCTGAAGCCGACCTACGGCCGCGTTTCGCGCTGGGGCATGATCGCCTACGCGTCGAGCCTCGACCAGGGCGGCCCGCTGGCCCGCACCGCCGAAGACTGCGCGATCCTGCTGCAGGGCATGGCCGGGTTCGACCCGAACGACTCCACCAGCATCGATGAGCCGGTGCCGGACTACACCGCCGGCCTCAACGGCTCGCTGCAGGGCCTGCGCATCGGCGTGCCGAAGGAATACTTCGGCGCCGGCCTCGATCCGCGCATCGCCGAACTGATCCAGAACAGCATCCAGCAGCTGCAGAAGCTCGGTGCCGTGATCAAGGAAATCAGCCTGCCGAACATGCAGCACGCGATTCCGGCGTACTACGTGATCGCCCCGGCCGAAGCCTCCTCCAACCTGTCGCGCTTCGACGGCGTGCGCTTCGGCCACCGCTGCGAAGCCCCGAAGAACCTGGAAGACCTGTACAAGCGCTCCCGCGGCGAAGGCTTCGGCGCGGAAGTGCAGCGCCGGATCATGGTCGGCGCCTACGCGCTGTCCGCTGGCTACTACGACGCCTACTACCTGAAGGCGCAGAAGATCCGCCGCCTGGTGAAGAACGATTTCATGGCCGCGTTCAATGAAGTCGACATCATCCTCGGCCCGACCACGCCGAACCCGGCCTGGAAGCTCGGCGCCAAGAACAACGATCCGGTCGCCGCCTACCTGGAAGACTTCTACACCATCACCGCCAACCTGGCAGGCCTGCCGGGCCTGTCGATGCCGGCCGGTTTCGCCGACGGCCTGCCGGTCGGCGTGCAGTTGCTCGCTCCGTACTTCCAGGAAGGTCGCCTGTTGAACGTCGCCCACCAGTATCAGCTCAACACTGACTGGCACACCCGCACCCCAACCGGCTTCTGAGGAGACGCACATGCAATGGGAAGTCGTGATCGGGCTGGAGATTCACACCCAGCTCACCACCCGGTCGAAAATCTTTTCCGGTAGTTCCACCACCTTCGGTTCCGAACCGAACACCCAGGCCAGCCTGATCGACCTGGGCATGCCCGGCGTGCTGCCGGTGCTCAACCAGGAAGCCGTGCGCATGGCCGTGATGTTCGGCCAGGCGATCGACGCCGAGATCGGCCGGCACAACGTGTTCGCCCGCAAGAACTACTTCTATCCGGACCTGCCCAAGGGCTACCAGATCAGCCAGATGGACCTGCCGATCGTCGGCAAGGGCCACCTGGACATCGCCCTGGAGGACGGCACGGTCAAGCGCGTCGGCATCACCCGCGCCCACCTTGAGGAAGACGCCGGCAAGAGCCTGCACGAAGAGTTCGGCGGCGCCACCGGCATCGACCTGAACCGCGCCGGCACGCCGCTGCTGGAGATCGTCTCCGAGCCGGACATGCGCAGCGCCAAGGAAGCCGTGGCCTACGTCAAGGCGATCCACGCGCTGGTGCGCTACCTGGGCATCTGCGACGGCAACATGGCCGAAGGCTCGCTGCGCTGCGACTGCAACGTGTCGATCCGCCCCAAAGGCCAGGCCGAGTTCGGCACCCGCTGCGAGATCAAGAACGTCAACTCGTTCCGCTTCATCGAGAAGGCGATCAACTCCGAGATCCAGCGCCAGATCGACCTGATCGAAGACGGCGGCAAGGTGATCCAGCAGACCCGCCTCTACGACCCGAACAAGGACGAGACCCGTCCGATGCGCAGCAAGGAGGAAGCCAACGACTACCGTTACTTCCCCGATCCGGACCTGCTGCCGGTGGTCATCGAGCAAGCCTACCTGGACGAGGTGCGCGCCACCCTGCCGGAACTGCCGCCGCAGAAGCGCGAGCGCTTCCAGAGCCAGTTCGGCCTGTCGGCCTACGACGCCAACGTGCTGGCCACCAGCCGCGAGCAGGCGGACTACTTCGAACAGGTCGCGGGCATCAGCGGCGACGCCAAGCTGGCGGCGAACTGGGTGATGGTCGAGCTGGGCAGCCTGCTCAACAAGCAAGGCCTGGACATCGAGCAGTCGCCGGTCTCGGCCGAGCTGCTGGGCGGCATGCTGCAGCGCATCAAGGACAACACCATCTCCGGCAAGATCGCCAAGGTGGTGTTCGAGGCGATGGCCAACGGTGAAGGCAGCGCGGACGAGATCATCGACAAGCGCGGCCTCAAGCAAGTGACCGACACTGGCGCGATCTCCGCGGTGCTGGACGAAATGCTCGCCGCCAATGCCGAGCAGGTCGAGCAGTACCGTGCGGCGGACGAAGCCAAGCGCGGCAAGATGTTCGGCTTCTTCGTCGGCCAGGCCATGAAGGCGTCCAAGGGCAAGGCCAACCCGCAGCAAGTGAACGAACTGCTCAAAAGCAAGCTCGAAGGCTGACCACAATGGAGCCGGATTCCAATCTAGGCTCCAATCCCTGTGGGAGCCCGCCTGCTGGCGATGACGGTCTGACATTCAGCCACCGGTTGTCTGTCGTTGCGCAATCGCCGGCGAGCGGGCTCCCGCAACTGTTTTCGGGAACCCTTCGAATGAAGCGCCTGCTCTTGAGTTGCGCCCTGCTTTCCCTGCTGGCCGGTTGCGCCAGCTCCGGCACCATCGACCCGCACGGGTACGACCAGACCGGCGTCGCCTCCTATTACGGCGCCAAGCACCACGGCAAACGCACCGCCAGCGGTGAGCCGTTCAACCAGAATGCCTTGACCGCCGCCCACCGCCAGTTGCCGTTCGGCACGTGGGTGAAGGTCACCAACCTGAAAAACGACAGATCCTGCGTCGTGCGCATCAACGACCGCGGCCCGCACACCCGCGGGCGCCTGATCGACCTCTCGCGCGAAGCCGCGCAGCGCCTGGGCATGATCGGCAGCGGCACCGCCCGGGTACGGGTGCAGGCCCTCGAAGACTGATGGAGCGCCGACCATTTTCGCCTTAGCCGAGCTGCCCCTGATCAGCGTGATCGAACTGCTCAGCGGACTGATCCTGCTGATCGCCGGCGCCGAACTGATGGTGCGCGCCGCCGTCCGCCTGGCCACGCGCCTGCACGTGCGCCCGCTGATCATCGGCCTGACCCTCGTCGCCCTCGGCAGCAGCGCTCCGCAGATGGCGGTCAGCCTGCAGGCCGCGCTGACGCACAACCCCGACATCGCCGTCGGCAGCGTGGTCGGCGCCAGCATCTTCAACATCCTCGTCACCCTGGGCCTGTCGGCGCTGATCATCCCGTTGCGGGTGTCGCGGCAACTGGTGCGCCTGGACATTCCGCTGATGATCGGCGCCAGCCTGCTGGTGTTCGCGCTGGCCTGGAACAAGGAACTGGGGCACATCGACGGCCTTGTGCTGCTGGGCGCCCTGGCGCTGTACCTCGGCCTGCTCAAGCGCCAGTCGCGGCACTCGGCGCGACCGCACGCCGAACACCCGCAGGATCCGCAGGCCTCATGGGCCGTCAGCGTGCTGATGATCGTCGGCGGCCTGACCCTGCTGGTGTTCGCCGGGCGCCTGTTGCTGGGCGCCGCCGTGGCGGTGGCCACCGACCTGGGGTTCTCCGAGCGGATCATCGGCCTGACCGTGGTGGCGGTCGGCACCTCGCTGCCGGAGCTCGCCACCTCGCTGATCGCCGCCCTGCGCGGGCAGCGCGACATCGCCGTGGGCAACGTGATCGGCGCCAACCTGTTCAACCTGCTGGGCGTGCTGGGCTTCACCGCGCTGGTGTCGCCGACGCCGCTGTCGGTGTCGCCCAATGCGCTGGATTTCGACCTGCCGGTGATGCTCGGCGTCGCCGTGCTGTGCCTGCCGGTGTTCTATTCCGGCTACCGGGTGACCCGCGCCGAGGGCCTGCTGCTGCTCGGCCTGTACCTGGCCTACGGGCTGCACCTGCTGTCGTTCACCACCGGCATGCCGCTGGCGGGCAAGCTGGAGCGGTTGATGCTGTTTTATGTGCTGCCGACGCTGCTGGCGTTTCTGTTTTTCACGTCCGTGCGCGCCTGGCGCCGCCAACACCATAAGAGGGATGTGCCATGACCGATTCGAAGAAGACCGGAGTAGAGATCCGCCGCCAGGTGATGGGCGATGCGTTCGTCGACCGCGCCCTGGGCAACGCCACCGAATTCACCCAGCCGCTGCAGGACTTCGTCAACGAACACGCCTGGGGCGGCGTGTGGAACCGCGAAGGCCTGCCGCTCAAGACCCGCAGCCTGATCACCCTCGCCGCGCTGACGGCGCTCAAGTGCCCGCAGGAGCTGAAGGGCCACGTGCGCGGCGCGTTGAACAACGGCTGCACCGTGGAGGAAATCCGCGAGGCGCTGCTGCACTGCGCGGTGTATGCCGGCGTGCCGGCGGCGATCGATGCGTTCCGGGCGGCGCAGGAAGTGATCGAGAGTTTTCAGAAGCCTGAGTGAGTTTCCCGGCGCCTGATCGGGCGCCATCGCAGGCAAGTCGAATCGTCGCACCGCAGCTCCCACAGGGTTTTGTGTTGCCAATGTGATTGCATTCACACCGCAGAACCCTGTGGGAGCTGGCTTGCCAGCGATGAGGCCCCCGAGGACACCGTCAACCCGCAGGTCAGATCCACCCGCCCCACTGCAAAAAGAAGATCCCGATGTTGGTGGTCACCGCCGCCATCAAGGTGGTCATGACGATGATCGCCGCCGCCAGCTCATGGTTGCCCTGCGCCGCCCGGGCCATGACGAAACTGGCTGCGGCGGTGGGGCTGCCGAAGTACAGAAACAGAATCCCCAGCTCCGCCCCGCGAAAACCCCACAGCCAGGCGCCGAGCGTCGCCAGCACCGGCAGGCCGACCATCTTCACCAGGCTGGAGCTGAGCGCCATGTTGCCGCTCTTGCGCAGCGCCGCCAGCGACAGCGTGCCGCCGATGCAGATCAGCGCCAGCGGCAAGGTGGTCTGCGCCAGGTACTGGCCGGAGGTCTCCAGCCAGCCGGGCAAGGCAATCTTGAAGTAGGCGAACGGCGCCGCCGCGATCACGCTGATGATCAGCGGGTTGCTGACCACGCTTTTGCAGATGCTCCACGGGTCGGACTTGATCACCGGGCTGTACACCGCCAGCACGATGGTCGAGAGGGTGTTGTAGAACAGGATCACCAGCGCCGCGAGGATCGCCCCGAGGGAGATGCCGTAGTCGCCGTACATGCTCGCCGCCAGCGCCAGGCCGATGACCCCGTTGTTGCCGCGAAACGCCCCCTGGGTGTAGATGCCGCGATCCTCGCGCGGGCACTTGAGGATCGCCCAGCCCCAGGCCGCCGCGAAGCTGGCCAGCGTGGCGATGGCGAAATAGATCAGCAGCGCCGGTTGCAGGGCGGCGTGCAGGTCGGCATGGAGGATGCCCAGAAACAGCAGCGCCGGCATGGTGACGTTGAACACCAGGGCCGACGCGGTGTGGATGAAGTTGTCGTTGATCCAGTCGATGCGCTTGAGCAGCACACCCAGAAACAGCATGGCAAACACCGGCGCGGTGATGTTCAGGGTTTCGAGGAAAATGGCCAGCATGCCGGGGAACCTTGGATGGGTGTCGTTAGGGGGCTAATGATAAGCCACAAGTCCTCCGGCGTCTGTTGCAGCGAGGGACTTGTGGCGAGGGAGCTTGCTCCCGCTGGGGCGCGAAGCGGCCCTTCTGTCTCGCCATCAGAAGGGGCCTGCTGCGCAGTCCAGCGGGAGCAAGCTCCCTCACCACAAGTGCCCTGCCCCCGATCAGGTGATCGGCGCCGGGTTGAACAGGGTGATGTCGTTGTGCAGCTTGTGCTTCTCCGCCCAGGTCTGCTGCTTGCCGCTCGCCACCTCCAGGTAGTAATGGAACAGTTCCCAGCCCAGTTCCTCGATGGACGCGCGCCCGGTGGCGATCCGCCCGGCGTCGATGTCGATCAGGTCCGGCCAGCGCTGCGCCAGCTCGGTGCGGGTCGAGACCTTCACCACCGGCGCCATGGCCAGCCCGTAAGGCGTGCCCCGACCGGTGGTGAACACATGCAGGTTCATCCCCGCCGCCAGTTGCAGCGTGCCGCAGACGAAGTCGCTGGCCGGGGTCGCGCAGAAGATCAGCCCCTTGTGCTTGAACCGCTCGCCGGGGCCGAGCACGCCGCTGATGGCGCTGCCGCCGGACTTGACGATGGAGCCCAGGGACTTCTCGACAATGTTCGACAGCCCGCCCTTCTTGTTGCCCGGCGTGGTGTTGGCGCTGCGGTCCGCCTCGCCCTTGGCCAGGTAGCGGTCGTACCAGTCCATCTCGCGCACCAGTTCCTCGGCGACAGTCTTGGTCTGCGCCCGGGAGGTGAGCAGGTAGATCGCGTCGCGCACCTCGGTGACCTCGGAGAACATCACCGTCGCCCCGGCCCGCAGCAGCAAGTCCGAAGCGTACCCCAGCGCCGGGTTGGCGGTGATGCCGGAAAACGCATCGCTGCCGCCGCACTGCATGCCGAGGATCAGCTCCGAAGCCGGCACGGTTTCCCGGCGGCGCTGGTCGAGTTTCTTCAGGCGGGTCTCGGCCAGTTCCATGATCTGCTCGACCATTTCGGTGAAGCCGTGGCTGGAATCCTGCAAGCGGTACAGCCATGGCTCGCTCAGATCCACCGAGGCGTCGCCTTCGTGCATCACCTGCCCGGCCTGCAGTTTCTCGCAGCCCAGGCTGATCACCAGCGCTTCGCCACCCAGGTTCGGGTTGCGCGCCAGGTTGCGCACGGTGCGGATCGGGATGTACGCGTCCGTGGCGGTGATCGCCACGCCGCAACCATAGCTGTGGGTCAGCGCCACCACGTCATCGACGTGGGGATACTTGGGCAGCAGTTCCTCTTTGATCTTCTTGACCGCGTGATCCAGCACCCCGGTGACGCACTGCACCGTGGTGGTGATGCCGAGGATGTTGCGCGTGCCGACGGTGCCGTCGGCGTTGCGGTAGCCCTCGAAGGTATAGCCTTCCAGCGGCGCCTGGGCATCCGGCACGTCGGTGGACAGCGGCAGGCTGTCCAGCGGCGGCGCGGTCGGCATGCGCAGTTGATCTTCCTTGACCCAACTGCCGCGCGGGATCGGCTGCAACGCGTAGCCGATGATCTGACCGTAACGGATCACCTGTCCGCCCTCGGGAATGTCCTCCACGGCGACCTTGTGGCTCTGCGGCACGAAATCCACCGTGACCAGGCCCTCGGCGAATTCGGTGCCGGCCGGCACGCCCTGGTCGTTGACCACGACCACGACGTTGTCCCGCTCGTGCAGGCGGATGTAGCGCGGCGAGTCGGAATGTTCAATCAACTGCATGGCGCCGCTCCTCAGGAATGCGCTTGGGACAATTTGCCGGTGGCTTCGGATCCGCCGTTGGTCGGCGGCTCCTTGAGTACCACACGCTTGATCGGGCCGACGATCACCAGGTAGCTGAACACCGCGACCAGTGCGTTGGCGCCGACGAACACCAGCGCCCACTTGAACGAGCCGGTGGAGCTGATGATGTAGCCGATGACGATCGGCGTGGTGATCGAGGCGATGTTGCCGAAGGTGTTGAACAGGCCGCCGCTCAGGCCGGCGATCTGCTTGGGCGAAGTGTCGGAGACCACCGCCCAGCCCAGCGCGCCGACGCCCTTGCCGAAGAATGCCAGGGCCATGAAGCCGACCACCATCCATTCCACCTCGACGTAGTTGCAGGCCACGATGCTGCTGGACACCAGCAGGCCGGCGATGATCGGCGCCTTGCGGGCGAAGGTCAGCGAATGGCCCTTGCGCAGCAGCCAGTCGGAAATCACCCCGCCGAGCACGCCGCCGATGAAGCCGCAGATCGCCGGCAACGAGGCGATGAAACCGGCCTTGAGGATGGTCATGCCGCGTTCCTGCACCAGGTACACCGGGAACCAGGTCAGGAAGAAGTAGGTGATGCCGTTGATGCAGTACTGGCCCAGGTACACGCCCAGCATCATGCGGTTGGTCAGCAACTGGCGGATGTAGTCCCATTTCGGCCCGTCGGCGCGCTTGCCCTGCTTCTGGTCCATGTCGACCATGCCGCCGTTGTCGGCGATGAACTTCACTTCCGCCTCGTTGGCCATCGGGTGCTGGCGCGGGCTGTGGATGATTTTCAGCCAGACCAGCGAGAACGCGATGCCCAGGATGCCCATGACGATGAACACGTGTTCCCAGCCGAAGGTGAACACGATCCAGCCCATCAGCGGCGCGAACAGCACGGTGGCGAAATACTGCGCCGAGTTGAAGATCGCCGACGCGGTGCCGCGCTCGGCCGTCGGGAACCACGCCGCGACGATGCGCGCGTTGCCGGGGAACGACGGCGCCTCGGCCAGCCCCACCAGAAAGCGCAGCATGAACAGCGCCACCACGGCGGTGGACAGGCCGAACTCACCGACGAAGCCTTGCAGCACGGTGAACAGCGACCAGGTGAAGATGCTCAGGGCGTAGACCTTTTTCGAGCCGAAGCGGTCGAGCAGCCAGCCGCCGGGAATCTGGCCGGCCACATAGGCCCAGCCGAACGCGGAGAAGATGTAGCCGAGGGTGACCGCGTCGATGCCCAGGTCCTTTTGCAGGCTGGAGCCGGCGATCGCGATGGTGGCCCGGTCGGCGTAGTTGATCGTGGTCACCAGAAACAGCATGAGCAGGATCAGATAGCGGACGTGAGTCGGCTTGGAGGATTGCATGCAGATGTACTCCCACTGATTGTTTTTATGCGCGGGTGAATCTTTTCTTTGGTCTGTCTTGTGGGAGCCGGCAAGCCGGCTCCCACCGGTATTGCCTGTATCAGGAACCGATGTAGCTGGTCTTCACGACCGTGTAGAACTCTTGCGCGTAACGGCCTTGCTCACGTGAGCCATAGGATGAACCCTTACGGCCCCCGAACGGAACGTGGTAGTCCACGCCGGCGGTCGGCAGGTTGACCATCACCATCCCGGCCTGGGAGTGGCGCTTGAAGTGGTTGGCGTACTTGAGCGAGGTGGTGGCGATGCCCGCCGAAAGGCCGAACTCGGTGTCGTTGGCCATGGCCAGCGCCGCCTCGTAGTCGGCCACGCGGACGATGTTGGCCACCGGGCCGAAGATCTCTTCGCGGCTGACGCGCATCGACGCGTCGCTGTCGGCGAACAGCGTCGGCGCCAGGAAGTAGCCCTCGGTGTCGCAGGTCACCAGGCCGCCGCCGCTGACCAGCCGAGCCCCTTCGGACTGGCCGATGTCGATGTACTTCAGGTCCTGCTCAAGCTGGGCCTGGGACACCACAGGACCGATGTCGGTGCCGGTCTTCAGCGCATGGCCGACCTTGATCGACTTCATGCGTTCGGCCATCGCCTCTACGAACTTGTCGTGGATGCCCTCGGTGACGATCAGGCGGCTGGAGGCCGTGCAGCGCTGGCCGGTGGAGTAGAACGCGCTCTGCACCGACAGCTCGACCGCCTGCTTGAGGTCGGCGTCGTCGAGGATGATCTGCGGGTTCTTGCCGCCCATCTCCAGTTGCACCTTGGCCTGGCGCGACACGCAGTTGACCGCGATCTGGCGGCCCACGCCCACGGAACCGGTGAAGCTGATGCCGTCGACCTTCGGGCTGTTGACCAGCGCTTCGCCGACGACGCGGCCGCTGCCCATCACCAGGTTGAACACCCCGGCGGGGAAACCTGCGCGGGAGATGATTTCGGCCAGGGCCCAGGCGCAGCCCGGCACCAGGTCGGCCGGCTTGAGCACCACGCAGTTGCCGTAGGCCAGGGCCGGGGCGATCTTCCAGGCCGGGATGGCGATCGGGAAGTTCCACGGAGTGATCAGGCCGACCACGCCCAGGGCTTCGCGGGTGACTTCGACGTTGACGCCCGGACGCACCGACGGCACATAGTCGCCGGACAGGCGCAGGCACTCGCCGGCGAAGAACTTGAAGATGTTGCCGGCGCGGCTGACTTCGCCGATGGCTTCGGGCAGGGTCTTGCCCTCTTCCCGGGCCAGCAGGATGCCCAGTTCTTCGCGGCGGGCGAGGATCTCGCTGCCGACCTTGTCCAGCGCATCGTGGCGGGCCTGGATGCCCGAGACCGACCAGGCCGGGAACGCGGCGCGGGCCGCGTCGATGGCGGCGTGGACCTGGGTCACGTCAGCCTTGGCGTAGTCGCCGATGGCGTCGCTCAGTTCGGACGGGTTGATGTTGACCGAGTAGTCGGTGCCGGCGACCCACTCGCCGTTGATGTAGTTGTCGTAGCGCTTTGTCACGAGTCGTTCTCCTCACGCAAAAGGCCGCTGATCGCTCAGCGGCCCCGATTCAGTCGCGGATGTTATTGCGCACCTTGCTTGTCGATCAGCGCGGCGAGCATTTCGTACTCTTCGCCGGTCAGGTCGGTCAGCGGCGCGCGCACGGGGCCTGCGTCGTAGCCGGCGATCCTGGCGCCGGCCTTGACGATGCTCACGGCGTAGCCGGCCTTGCGGTTGCGGATGTCCAGGTACGGCAGGAAGAAATCGTCGATGAGCTTGCCGACGGTGGCGTGATCCTCACGGGCGATGGCGTGGTAGAAGTCCATCGCGGTCTTGGGGATGAAGTTGAACACCGCCGACGAGTAGACCGGCACACCCAGTGCCTTGTAGGCCGCGGCATAGACTTCGGCGGTCGGCAGGCCGCCCAGGTAGCTGAAGCGGTCGCCGAGGCGGCGGCGGATCGACACCATCAGTTCGATGTCGCCCAGGCCGTCCTTGTAGCCGATCAGGTTCGGGCAGCGTTCGGCCAGGCGTTCCAGCAGCGGCGCGTTCAGGCGGCAGACGTTGCGGTTGTAGACCACCACGCCGATGTTCACGGATTTGCACACGGCCTCGACATGGGCGGCGACGCCGTCCTGGCTGGCTTCGGTCAGGTAGTGCGGCAGCAGCAGCAAGCCCTTGGCGCCCAGGCGCTCGGCCTCTTGCGCGTATTCGATGGCCTGGCGGGTCGAGCCGCCGACGCCGGCCAGGATCGGCACACTGCTCGAGCAGGTGTCGACGGCGGTCTTGATGATTTCCGAGTATTCGCTGGCGGCCAGGGAGAAGAACTCACCGGTGCCGCCGGCGGCGAACAGGGCCGAAGCGCCATACGGGGCCAGCCATTCCAGGCGTTTGATGTAGCCCGCGCGGTTGAAATCGCCCTGGGCGTTGAAATCGGTGACCGGGAACGACAGCAGGCCGGCGGAGAGGATGGACTTCAGTTCTTGTGGATTCATTGTTCGAACACCCTGTAGCAACGTTTTTTGTGAGTGGACTGTTCAGCCTTGGCCGAAGTTGTAGGTCATCGTACAACTTAAAAGACAACCGTCAACTGCATTTCATCGCTGTGGGGCATTTTTTGTCGGACAAGATCGTTTCTTGACGTGGGAGGTTTCTCGGCTAGGCTCGCTCTAGCTGTATATCCATACAGCTAAATAAGAACCTACCGACGACATATCAAGGAGAAAGAAATGTCCGGACTCGTACCGAAACCCCAGGAAAGACCCACGCCGACCGTGGCCCGTCTCGACGACCTGTTCACCGAACACGGTATCCCCTTCCACCCTGACGAGCCACACCTGCTGCTGCACATCGCCGATGCCCACAGCGACGTCGCAGCGTCCCCCGCCTCCGCAGGCAAAGCCCTCAAAGGCAAGCCACCGCTGAGGTTCGAGGGCGCCGAACACACCGCCATCGGCGACGGCACCCGGCTGCGCTTCTCGGAAAACGCCGAACCGGTGCCCGCCCACAGCGTGCCGCTGCACTTGCCCAACGGCCTGGCCCTCACCTACGGCCAGGTGATCTCGCTGGGCGGCGACTTCTACGGCGTGGCGGACCGGCCGATCAATGAAGGCGCCAGCGCAGCGGAGCGTCAGCAGCGCTTCAGCGCCGCGTTCGACACCCTCGCCGTGACCTCGGCCTCCCGGGCCGAGGCGGCGCAGATCCTGGCGGTGATGCAGAAGGAAATCGACGCGGTCAAACAGGCGATCAAGGACGGCAAGCCGCCCCACGAAGCCTACGACGCATTGGGAGATACGTTGTCGGAAGAGTGGAACAAGATCACCGGCGGCGGCAGCTTCATTTCGGCGCTGATTCCGCTGGGACGCTACCTGAAACTGGCCGCGAACAACGCCGACCACTTCGCCGAATGGGCCAGGGCCGCCTACATCGCCGGGCACACCGTCGCGTTGCAGGCCGCTGCGGCGGCTCACGCAGGCCAAGATGAACGACAGCTGGAACGGGCCTACGCCATGAACGCGTTCGCCGACCATTACCTCACCGACCTGTTCTCCGCCGGCCACCTGCGGGTGCCGCGCAAGGCCATGGCCGCCGTGGTGACGCCGAGCGACCTGGGCTCGCTGGTCAGCCGCTTCATGCACGACGAAGACAGCCGGTTCGGCCTCAAGGTGCGCAACGGCCGCGGCGAGCAATGGCGCGCCTTCGGCGACAAGCGCTACTTCGCGGCCGCCGACAACGACAATCGTCAGCAGGTCAACCAGGCGGTGCAGGCGTCGGCGGACGAGGTCTTCGCCGCCTACGCCAGCGGCAGCGTGCCGGCCGCCTCCGGTTTCGCCGCGCTGCAACGGCTCCCCGACCTGACGGCGGTGCTGGACCTGAAGAGCAACTACTCGCCGCTGTTCCGCCTGGAGAACGGCAAGGTGCTGCGGCGCAAGGACGTGAACAACCTCAACGACACCGCCACCGTCGACGACTGGTGGGGCTGGAGCACTTACCTGCTGCTCAAGAACTATCAACCGACCGGCAACACGAATTGAGGCACGCTGCGATGACGATCAGATTGAAGCTGGAACTGGCTTCGGGCCAATCGATGCAAGGGGCGCCGCTGGAACTGCTGGCCGATGGACGGCCGGTGGCCCGGGGGGTTGTGGATAAACAGGGGTATGCGGTGTTCGAGACCGGGCCTGTGAAAGGGGCATTGGCGGTCCGGGTGGACCGTTCGATCCTGCCGGCAGGCTGATGCCTTTGCGCTGAAGGCACCGGCCTATCGCGAGCAGGCTCGCTCCCACCGGGGTCGGTGCGCAACCCAAAACTGTGTGAGCCAGCCCTCTGGCGATGGCGGTCTGTCTGGCGCATCGAGGTCGGATGGGCCGCCGTCATCGCAAGCAAGCTTGCTCCCACAGGGTTCTGCAGTGACCACAGATTCTGCATCCACCCAAGCTTCACTGTGGGAGCCAGCCTGCTGGCGATGGCGGTGGGGCTGCCCCGTCAGTTGCCCTGCGCCTGCGCCTCCTCGTGGGCCTGGCGCAGCCGCTCGCGGCTGTTGGTCAGGTGCAGGCGCATGGCCGCCCGGGCGGCGTCGGCGTCCTGGCGGGCGATCGCTTCATAGATCTCTTCGTGCTCGCGGCTCAGGCGATTCATGTAGTGCTGCTGATCGTCGTGGGCCAGGCGCGCGGAGTTCAGGCGGGTGCGCGGAATGATGCTGGTGCCCAGGTGGGTCATGATGTCGGTGAAGTAGCGGTTGCCGGTGGCCAGTGCGATCTGCAGATGGAACTGGAAGTCCGAGGCCACCGCATCGCTGGCGTGGGCCACGCTTTCGTTCAGGGCATCGAGGGCGGCGCGCATGGCCGCCAGTTGCTCGGGATTGCGGCGCTGGGCGGCCAGGCCGGCGGATTCGACTTCCAGGCTGATGCGAAACTCCAGGATCGCCAGCACGTCGCGCAGGGTGACCACCGTGGCCGGGTCGATGCGAAAGCCGCTCGGGCTCGGCGTGTCGAGCACAAAGGTGCCGATGCCGTGGCGGGTCTCCACCTGGCCTGCGGCCTGCAAGCGGGAAATCGCCTCGCGCACCACCGTGCGGCTGACGCCATGGGCCTCCATGATCGCCGACTCGGTGGGCAACTTGTCGCCGCGCTTGAGCAGGCCGTCGCGGATCTGCTCGGTCAGCACCGTCACCAGTTCCTGGGCCAGGCTGCGGCGCTTGCGCGGAAGGCGCGGGGTGTCGATCGGGGTTTGCATGGTCTGCGTCTTGTCTCGAAGGTCGGCTTGGCGGGCATCATAGCGCAAGCGGGTTGTACGATCACTGCCGGCTCGCATTGCCCCTGCGGGAGCCGACCTGCCGGCGATGGCGTCGGCCGCTCCCACGGGGGCTTCGCTGACTAGGCGGTGACGGCCTGCTCAACGAGATGGCCGCTGTCGATCCGCACATGCCTTGGGTGGAAACGCTTGAGGCTGCTGCGGTGACCGACGCTGACGATGCTCAGCCCCGGCAAGCGGTCGATCAGCGCCTGGTACAGGTTCGCTTCGTCTTCTTCGTCCATCGCCGACGTGGCCTCGTCCATATACAGCCACTGCGGCGCGTACAGCAGCGCACGGGCGAAGGCCAGGCGTTGCTGCTCGCCCGGCGAGAGCATGCGCTGCCAGTGGTTGGCCTCGTCCAGACGCGCCGCCAGGTGCGGCAGGCGGCAGATGTCCAGCACTTCCTGATAGCGCTCCGGCGCATAGGTGTCGCCCGGTTGCGGATAGCTCAGCGCATCGCGCAGGGTGCCGATCGGCAGGTAGGGTTTCTGCGGCAGGAACAGGTAGCGCGCCGCCGGCAGACGGATACTCCCGTGCCCCGCCGGCCAAAGGTGCCCCATCGCCCGCAGCAGGGTGGACTTGCCGCTGCCGGAGCGACCGCTGAGCATCACCCGGTCGCCGGCGTCGACCGTCATGTCGGCGCTGGTCAGCAGGTGACGGCCGTCGGCCAGGTCCAGCCCGAGGTTGTGCACTTTCAGTTCACTGCCCTGGTTCTGCACGTCGATGGCCGGCGCACGCTCTTCGTTGTCGGTCATCGCCTGACGGAAGCTCAGCAGACGGTCACAGGTGGCGCGCCAGGCGGCCAGGTCCGCATACGCGCTGATGAACCAACTGAAGTTCTCCTGCACGTTGCCGAAGGCCGAGTTGATCTGCATCAGCTCACCCAGCTCGATCTTGCCCGCCAGATAACGCGGCGCGGCGACGATGAACGGGAAGATGATCGCGATCTGGCCGTAGCCGGAGGTGAAGAACGTCAGGCGCTTGGACACCCGCATGATGTCCCAGAAATTGTGCCAGACCAGACCGAAACGGTTGCTCAACCGACGGTTCTCATTGGGCTCGCCGTTGTACAGGGCGATGCTCTCGGCGTTCTCGCGCACCCGTACCATGGAGAAACGCAGGTCGGCCTCGAAGCGTTGCTGTTGGTTGTTCAGGCCGATCAGGCGACGGCCGATCAGGTGCGTCAGCCAACTGCCGACGGCGGCGTACAGCAGTGCGCACCAGAACATGTAGCCGGGGATCTCGACGCCGAACACTTCGATGCTGCCGGACACGCCCCACAGAATGATCGAGAACGACACCAGGCTGACCACGGTGCGGATCAGCCCCAGGCCCAGGCTCAGGGTGTTGGCGGTGAAGGTATTGAGGTCTTCGGAAATCCGTTGGTCAGGGTTGTCGGTGTAGCCGCCCTGCTCCAAGTGGTAATAGTTCTTGTGGCCGAGCCAGCGCTTGAAGTGGTTTTCGGTCAGCCAGGCCCGCCAACGGATCGTCAGCATCTGCGTCAGGTACAGCCGATACACGGCGCCGAGGATCGCCACTGTGGCAATCCCGCAGAAATACAGGATCAACTGCCAGAACGCCGCCTCATCCTTTTTCTGCAGGGCGTTGTAGAAATCCTTGTACCAACTGTTGATCCACACCGAAATCGCCACGCTGAACAGCGACAGCGCGATCACGGCGATCAGCAGCGTCCACGCCTTGCCCTTCTCTTCGCTGCGCCAGTAAGGCGTGGTCATCGCCCACACTTTGCGGAAAAACTGCCCGCGCACGGCATCGTTGACCGCGGAATATTCAGCGTTCTGATTCATGGATAAGGCTCGATAGAGAAAAGAACAGACACGCACCGATCATAGTAGATCGGTGCGTTTCATCGCGAGCGGCGGCGATGGCCGTTCAGCGCAGGTTCAGCGACGGACCGGGCGCTTCTGCAGCTTGCGCTGCAAGGTGCGGCGGTGCATGCCCAGGGCGCGGGCGGTGGCGGAGATGTTGCCTTCGTGCTCGGTCAGCACGCGCTGGATGTGCTCCCATTGCAGGCGATCCACCGACATCGGGTTTTCCGGCACCAGGCTGTCGAGGTCGGCGTGTTCGGACAGCAGCGCCGCCAGCACGTCATCGGCGTCCGCCGGTTTGCACAGGTAGTTGCAGGCGCCGCGTTTGATCGCCTCGACCGCCGTGGCGATGCTCGAGTAGCCGGTGAGGATCACCACGCGCATCTCCGGATCCAGCTCCAGCAGCTTGGGCAGCAGCACCAGACCGGAGTCGCCGTCCATCTTCAGATCCAGCGCGGCGTAGTCCGGCAGGTCCTGCTGGGCGAGGGCCAGGCCCTCTTCGGCGGAGCCGGCGGTGCTGACGCGAAAGCCGCGGCGGGCCATGGCGCGGGCCATCACCCGGGTGAAGGTCGCGTCGTCGTCGACCAGCAGCAGATGCGGCAGCTCTTCGCCTTCGGTTTGGATTTCTTCGTCACTCATAGTTGGTCTCCTCGGGCGCCGTGGGGCAAGCGCAGCTCGGTGAGCGTGCCGCCTTCCTCATGACTATAGAGTTTCACGGAGCCGCCGGCGCGGGTCACGCTGGCCTTGCTCAAGAACAGGCCCAGGCCGAAGCCCTTGCCCTTGGTGGTAAAAAACGGTTTGCCGATCTGCTCGGCGATGGCCAGCGGCACGCCGGCGCCGTGGTCGCGGATACTGATGGTCAGGTCTTCGGCGGTCCAGTCCAGGGTCACCTGAAGGTTTTCCGGACAGGCGTCGGCGGCGTTGTTGAGCAGGTTCAGCAGCGCCTGGGTCAGGTCCGGCGGCGGCGCGATGCGCGGCAGCGTGCCCTGGCCCAGGCGCTGGAAACGGTAGCTGGCTTCGGGGCGCATCAGGTGCCAGCGGTTCAGGGCTTCGTCCAGCCAGTCGGTGACGTCCTGCATCTGCACCGCCATCCGCCGGTTGGCCTCGGCGGCGCGCACCAGTTGCTGCAGGGTCTCCTTGCACAGCTTGACCTGATCCTTGAGCACTTTCAGGTCGTCCTGAAGCATCGGGTCGTGATGGTCCTGCTGCATCTCGTTGAGCAGCACGCTCATGGTCGCCAGCGGCGTGCCCAGCTCATGGGCCGCGCCGGCCGCCTGGGTCGCGACGGCCAGCAGTTGCTGATCGCGCAGGCCTTCTTCGCGGCGGATCGCGCGCAGTTCTTCCTGGCGGCGCAGCTCTTCGGCCATCCGTGCGGCAAAGAACGTGATGACGGCGGCGGCCAGGGCGAAGCTCAGCCACATGCCGTAGATCTGCAGGTTCTCCCGGGCGACCGGCAGGGTCTCCAGCGGATAGAAATGGGTCAGCATCAAGGTGTACAGGGCCAGGGCGATGCCGGACAGGATCACCGAGTAGCGCCACGGCAGCGTCACCGCCGCGATGGTCAACGGCACCAGGTAATAGGACACGAACGGGTTGGTCGAACCGCCGGAGAAATACAGCAAGGCGCTGTGGATAAACAGGTCGCAGGCCAGCTGCAGCGCATACTCAAGCTCGGTGACCGGCCACGAGGTGCGCAGGCGCACGGCGGTGAACGTGCACAGCAGAATCGAACAGCCCAGGGTCATCACCAGTTGCACCCACGGCAACGGCAACAGTTGCAGCCAGTAGGCCAGGCCCACGGAGCCGGCCTGGGCGGCGAGCACCAGAATGCGTATGAACGTCAGGCGCCAGAGGTTCTGGCGGGTGGCGGAAGTCAGTTGTACGGGGGCGAGCATGAGCTCTCCTGATGAGCGCTCCAGGCGGATCGCTCGGAGTATACCGAAGCGGCGCGCCTGAGAGTCGAAAGTGCGGCAAACGACCACATGGCGCAAACGGGAAATTGATCTAGGGCAAGTGGAGCGGGCCATCTGTATAGAAGTTGTAACTGGGCGAACCGCGCCGACAGGGCTAGAGTCTGATGGTTTCACGCAGGCCCCCGAACCAACGCCTGCGCCCCCATCAAGGAGCCTTCATGCACACATTCCGCCGCAGCGCCGCCCTTCTCGCCCTGACCGTCGGCAGCGTCGCCAGCCTTCCGGCCCTGGCCGCCGACGAGCTGCACTACAACCAGATTTCCCTGCGCGCCGAAGTCAGCCAGGAAGTGGCCCGCGACCTGATGATCGTGACCCTCTACACCGAAGAGCAGAACACCGACCCGGCCAAGCTCGCCGCCGACGTCAGCACCACCATGAACAAGGCGCTGGCCCAGGCCAAGCAGGTCAAGGACGTCACCCTGCGCCAAGGCAGCCGCAACAGTTACCCGATCTACGACACCAAGGGCCAGAAGATCACCGGCTGGCGCGAGCGCGCCGAACTGCGCCTGGAAAGCGCCGACTTCGCCGCCCTGTCCAAGCTCACCGGCGAACTGCTGGGCGAGCTGAAGATGGGCGGCATGGACTTCGCCATTGCCGACGCCACCCGCAAGGCCAGCGAAGACAAGCTGCTCAAGGAAGCCGTGAGCGCGTTCAAGGCCCGCGCCCAACTGGCCACCGATGCACTGGGCGGCAAGGGCTACAAGATCGTCAACCTGAACCTCAACAGCAACGGCTACCCGCAGCCGTACCTGCGCGCGCCGATGATGATGAAGGCGGCCGGCATGGACGCAGCGCCGGTGACCCCGGAAGTCGAAGCCGGCACCAGCCAGGTCGGCATGACGGCGGACGGGTCGATTGAAGTGCTGATGCAGTGATCTGATCCGTGAACGGAAACCGGCGATCGGCAGCGACCGCCGGTTTTTTTGTGCCTGCCGACCGTGCCAATGCGCACGGTCGGCAGTGTCTTCACTGACGCCATCGCCAGCAGGCTGGCTCCCACATGATCTGCATCGCGCACAAGTTCCCGTGGGAGCCAGCCTGCTGGCGATGGCGTCCGACAGGGCGCCCAATGACCCATACACCACAGAAACCCGGCGCTACCAAAAGAAGCACCAGTTGCACCTGGTGAAACTCCGCCCTTCCCTGCGATCCAGACGCCTTGCGTCCGATACGCGCCGGCCTGCCCCGAAGCGTCCCGCAAACCGCCGGTATAAATAGGTAACACCCGGCCCCATTGCGGAGCGGCTGCACCCGCCAATGCACCGTTTTAGAGCGCCCCGTGCACCGTAAAAACCACCCGCAAACGGTCAAATGCGTCAAAACTTACACCAATGCGACATTAAGGTACGTTCGTGCCACCGTTTGACGCCTGCCGTCGCTCTGCATCTTGCATTGGGTATGGGGCCTGCATAAGTATCCGCAGGCACGACTCACGAGGTCGTACCTCAATATCAAAAAATGACAACAAATCATGAGGCCAACATGCTTAAACACGCGGTCATTCCGTTTTTAGTCGGCGCAGGCATGCTTGCCTCCGCACCTTTCGCTTCCGCTGCGACTAACCTGGTGTTCTGCTCCGAAGGCAGCCCGGCCGGTTTCGACCCAGGCCAATACACCACCGGAACCGACTTCGACGCCTCGGCCGAGACCATGTTCAACCGCCTGACCCAGTTCGAGCGCGGCGGCACCGCCGTGATTCCTGGCCTGGCGACCAAATGGGACATTTCCGACGACGGCCTGACCTACACCTTCCACCTGCGTGAAGGCGTCAAGTTCCACACCACCCCGTATTTCAAGCCGACTCGTGAGTTCAACGCGGACGACGTGCTGTTCACCTTCAACCGCATGATCAACAAGGACGACCCTTTCCGTAAGGCGTATCCGACCGAATTCCCGTACTTCACCGACATGGGGATGGACACCAACATCACCAAGGTCGAGAAAGTCGACGACCACACCGTCAAGTTCACCCTCAAGGAAGTGGACGCCGCGTTCATCCAGAACCTGGCGATGAGCTTCGCCTCGATCCAGTCCGGCGAATACGCCGCCCAGTTGCTCAAGGAAGGCAAGGCCGCCGACATCAACCAGAAACCGGTCGGCACCGGCCCGTTCGTGTTCAAGAGCTACCAGAAAGACTCGAACATCCGCTACACCGGCAACAAGGACTACTGGAAACCGGATGACGTGAAGATCGACAACCTGATCTTCGCCATCACCACCGACCCGTCGGTGCGCATCCAGAAGCTGAAGAAGAACGAGTGCCAGATCACCCTCTTCCCACGTCCGGCCGACCTGGCCGCGCTGAAGGCCGATCCGGCGCTGAAGATGCCTGACCAGGCCGGCTTCAACCTGGGCTACATCGCCTACAACGTGATGGACAAGGTCAAGGGCAGCAACGACGCGAACCCGCTGGCCAACCTCAAGGTCCGTCAGGCGCTGGACATGGCGGTCAACAAGCCGCAGATCATCGACTCCGTTTACCAGGGCGCCGGTCAACTGGCCGTCAACGCCATGCCGCCGACCCAATGGTCCTACGACACCACCATCAAGGACGCCAAGTACGATCCAGAGAAAGCCAAGGAGCTGCTCAAGGAAGCCGGCGTCAAGGAAGGCACCGAGATCGTCCTGTGGGCGATGCCGGTACAGCGTCCGTACAACCCGAACGCCAAGCTGATGGCCGAAATGCTCCAGTCCGACTGGAAGAAGATCGGCCTGAACGTGAAGATCGTCAGCTACGAGTGGGGCGAGTACATCAAGCGCTCCAAGGGCGGCGAGAACCAGGCGATGATCATCGGCTGGAGCGGCGACAACGGTGACCCCGACAACTGGCTGAACGTGCTGTTCGGCTGCGACTCGCTCAGCGGCAACAACTTCTCCAAATGGTGCGACAAGAAGTTTGACGGCCTCGTGAAGGAAGCCAAGCGCACCACCGACCAGGCCAAGCGCACCGAACTGTACAAACAGGCGCAACACGTCCTCAAAGATGCTGTGCCAATGACACCTATCGCTCACTCGACGGTGTATCAACCCATGCGCGCCAACGTGCAGGACTTCAAGATCAGCCCATTCGGCTTGAACTCCTTCTACGGCGTCAGCGTCAGCAAGTAAGAAACGGCAGCGGCGACGTATTCAGCGTCGCCGCTGCTTTTTTCTGCCGAGAAGCCAGGAATTTGCCTACATCCGTTTCCACTGGGTCTGACCATAGTGGTTTAGGACGCGTTGCCTTTTCCTACGAGTCTTTAGGACTCAGCGCATTTACTGCCAGCCCCACGGCCCCTACCGTCGGGTGCTGACCAGTGATCGCGCGGGCCATCGGTTTGTTGCCCGTACTGGTTTGAGCCCGATGCGGCCGCCAGATCCCCGGACGGGATCGCGCGCATCGGAACACACGACAATAAGAGGGAGCGTCATGCGCCATTCCTTGGTTTTTTCCGCATTGCTGGGCGCCGGCCTGTTGGCCGCCTCATCCGCCAGCCTCGCCGCCGGCAACAGCCTGGTGTTCTGCTCCGAAGGCAGCCCGGCCGGCTTCGACACCGCGCAGTACACGACGGCCACCGACAACGACGCCGCCGAGCCGCTGTACAACCGCCTCGCCGAATTCGAGAAAGGCGCGACCAACGTCGTACCTGGCCTGGCGACCCGTTGGGAAATCTCCGAAGATGGCCTGAAATACACCTTCCACCTGCGTGAAGGCGTGAAATTTCATACAACGCCGTACTTCAAGCCCACCCGCAATTTCAACGCCGACGACGTGCTGTTCACCTTCAACCGCATGCTCGATCCGCAGCAGCCTTTCCGTAAGGCTTATCCGACAGAATTCCCGTACTTCAACGGGATGAGCCTGAACAAGAACATCGCCAAGGTCGAGAAGACCGGGCCGCTGACCGTGGTCATGACACTCAACACCGTCGACGCCGCGTTCATCCAGAACATCGCCATGAGCTTCGCCGCCATCCTGTCCGCCGAGTACGCCGACAAGCTGCTGGCCGAAGGCAAGCCGAGCGACATCAACCAGAAGCCGGTCGGCACCGGGCCGTACGTGTTCAAGAGCTACCAGAAAGACTCGAATATCCGCTACACCGGCAACAAGCACTACTGGGATCCGAGCCGGGTCAAGCTCGACAACCTGATCTTCGCGATCAACACCGATGCCTCGGTGCGGGTGCAGAAGCTCAAGGCCAACGAGTGCCAGGTCACCCTGCATCCGCGCCCGGCCGACGTCGAAGCGCTGAAGAACGATCCCAAGCTGCAACTGATCACCAAGCCGGGCTTCAACCTCGGCTACATCGCCTACAACACCCGCCACAAGCCGTTCGACCAGCTCGAAGTGCGCCAGGCGCTGGACATGGCAGTGAACAAGCCGGCGATCCTCAACGCCGTGTACCAGGGCGCCGGCCAACTGGCGGTCAACGCCATGCCGCCGACCCAGTGGTCCTACGACGATTCGATCAAGGACGCCGCCTACGACCCGGAAAAGGCCAAGGCACTGCTCAAGGCCGCCGGCGTCAAGGAAGGCACCGAGATCACCCTGTGGGCGATGCCCGTGCAGCGCCCCTACAACCCCAACGCCAAGCTGATGGCCGAGATGCTCCAGGCCGACTGGGCGAAGATCGGCCTGAAGGTCAAGATCGTCAGCTACGAATGGGGCGAGTACATCAAGCGCACCAAGAACGGCGAGCACGACATCAGCCTGATCGGCTGGACCGGCGACAACGGCGACCCCGACAACTGGCTCGGCACGCTGTACAGCTGCGACGCCATCGGCGGCAACAACTACTCCATGTGGTGCGATCCGGCCTACGACAAGCTGATCAAGGAAGCCAAGGTCGTCACCGACCGCGACCAGCGCACCGTGCTCTACAAACAGGCCCAGCAGTTGCTCAAGCAGCAAGTGCCGATCACGCCTGTCGCCCACTCGACGGTCAACCAGCCGTTGAGCGCCAAAGTCGAAGGATTCAAGGTCAGCCCCTTCGGCCGCAACGTGTTCTCGGGTGTCAGCATCGATTAAACACAAAACCGAATAGCCGCAACGCTGGGGGGGCCGTCTACCCCCTCACGCAAGCGTTTTGCCGAAATTCGCCGTTCAGGCCTTCTGCAAACGTTTGCGATGTGTGAATGAGTTCTAAACCAATAACCGGCCAAACCAAAAAGGCCGGCATAAAAAGAAAGTAAAGGAGCTTCACCCATGAAACTGAGCAGCACCGCGATACTGGCCTTGGCCATCAGCAGCATCACCGCCACGGCTTATGCGGAAACCCAGAGCCAGGCGTTCACCCCGGTGACCGTCAACGAGAAGAGCGCCCAGGCCGAAGCCACCGGCTTCCTCGAAGGCCAGTCGATCAGCGGCACGACCCGCAACTGGTACGCCAACGAGCAACTCAAGCGCGGGGCGAAATTCCGCTACAACAAGGACGGCGCGCTGCAAGAGACCGACCGCCGTATCAACTGGGTCCAAGGCACCATCGTCAAGTACAACTCCGGCTTCACCGAAGGCACCGTGGGCTTCAGCACCGAACTCGCCGCCTACAACGCCATTGCCCTGGAACGTGACCGCAAGGATCTCGCCTCCGCCAACGGCGGCGCTCCGATCCCGGGCGTCGGCGGCCGCGGCAACAACCGTACCCTGACCAAGAACGGCGGCGACGCCGAAGGCCAGTGGAGCAAGCTGGGCCTGGCCAACGTCAAGGCACGCATCTCCAACACGACCCTGACCGCCGGTCGCCAGAACTTCAGCAGCCCGCAGGTCGATGTCATCGGCAACCGTCCGCTGCCTTCCAGCTTCCAGGGCGTGTCGATCCACAGCGAAGAACTGAACAACCTGACGTTCGACGCCGCGACCTTCGACCGCGTATCGCCGCGTAGCGAACAGAGCCTGAGCAAGTTCCGCACCGAATACGCCGATACCCTGGTCGAGATCGATCACGTCAACACCCTGGGCGTGTCCTACCAGCCATTCGCCAGCCTGAAGACCAGCCTCTGGGCGACCCAGGCTGAAGACATCTGGAAGCAGTACTACTTCGGCGCCACCCACGAGCTGGGCGACAGCTCCCTCCTGGCCCTGACCACCGGCCTGAACTACTACAAGACCGTGGACGAAGGCAAAGCCAAGCTGGGCGAGATCGACAACGACACCTACTCCCTGTCCCTGGGGCTGACTCACCAGGCCCACAGCCTGACGTTCTCCTACCAGCAAGTGAACGGCAACGAGTACTTCGACTACCTGCACGAAACCAACGGCATCTACCTGGCCAACTCCCTGCTCTCGGACTTCAACGGTCCGAACGAAAAATCGTTCCAGGTCGCCTACGGCCTGAACATGGCGGAGTACGGCGTACCGGGCCTGAAGTTCAACATCTACAGCGCCCGTGGCTGGGGCATCGACGGCACCCACTACAAGGGCGGCGCCTACGACAGCGTTCTGGCCATGAACGGCGAGACCCACTACGAATACGGCATCGGCGGTACCTACGCCGTGCAGAGCGGCCCGCTGAAGGCGACCACCGTCCGCGCGACCTACACCGCCCACCGCGCCAGCGACAACCAACTGGACGGCAGCATCAACGAGTTCCGCCTGGTGACCACCGTTCCGTTCAACATCCTGTAAAACCGCACGCCGACGGCTGACTCATGAAGGGTCGGCCGTCCGGCTTTTTGTCTTCAACCGATTGCAGAGGGTTCTTGATGAAAATGCTTCCCCTACGTGCGGCCGTCGCGGCCGCGTTGCTGAGCGTCGCTGTCGGCGTGTCGGCCAAACCCTTGGTGGTCTGCACCGAAGCCAGTCCGGAAGGCTTCGATGTGGTTCAGTACACGACTGCAGTCACCGCGGATGCGGGGGCCGAGACCGTCTTCAACCGGCTGGCGGACTTCAAGCCGGGCACCACCGAGGTAGTGCCTGCCCTGGCCGAATCCTGGGACATCAGCGAGGACGGCCTGACCTACACGTTCCACCTGCGCAAAGGCGTCAAGTTCCACACCACCGAATACTTCAAGCCGACCCGCGACATGAACGCCGACGACGTGCTCTGGAGCTTCCAGCGTCAGCTGGACCCGAACCACCCGTGGCACAAACTGTCGAGCGTGGGCTTCCCGTACTTTGAAAGCATGGGCTTCAAAGAACTGCTCAAGAACGTCGAGAAAGTCGACGACAACACGGTCAAGTTCACCCTGACCCGCCGCGAAGCGCCGTTCCTGGCCGACCTGGCCATGGCGTTCGCCTCGATCTATCCGGCCGAATACGCCGACCAACTGCTCAAGTCCGGCAAGACCGGCGACCTGAACAGCAAACCGATCGGCACCGGCCCGTTCGTCTTCCAGCGCTACAACAAGGACGCGCAGGTGCGGTTCAAGGCCAACCCGGACTACTTCCGCGGCAAGCCGCCGGCCGATGCCCTGATCCTGGCCGTCACCACCGACAACAACGTGCGCCTGCAGAAGCTCAAGGCCAACGAATGCCAGGTCGCGCTGTATCCCAAGCCCGATGACATTCCGAGCATCAAGAAGGACGACAAGCTGAAAGTCTCCGAACTGGATGCGATGACCGTGTCGTACATCGCCTTGAACACCCAGCACAAATACATGAGCGACGTGCGGGTGCGCAAAGCGATCGACATCGCCTTCGACAAGGAAGCCTATGTCGATGCGCTGTTCGGCAAGGGCAACGCCACCGTGGCGGTCAACCCTTACCCGTCGACCCTGCTGGGCTACAACCATGAGTTGAAGAACCCGCCCCGCGACCTCGACAAGGCCCGCGCCCTGCTCAAGGAAGCCGGCGTGCCGGAAGGCACCGTGTTCACCCTGTTCACCCGCAACGGCGGCGGCCCGACCAACCCGAACCCGATGCTCGGCGCGCAGATGATGCAGGCCGACCTTGCCAAGATCGGCCTCAAGATCGACATCCGCGTGATGGAATGGGGCGAAATGCTCAAACGCGCCAAAAGCGGCGAGCACGACATGGTCTCAGCCGGATGGGCGGGCGACAACGGCGACCCGGACAACTTCCTGACGCCTATGCTCAGTTGCGAGGCCGCCAAGAACGGCGAAAACTACTCGCGCTGGTGCAACGAAAAATTCCAGGCGCTGTTGGACGAAGCACGGGCTAAAGTAGATCCGGCCGAACGGGCCAAGCTGTACGAACAAGCCCAGGTGCTGTTCAACCAGGACCAACCCTGGATCAGCATGGCCCACACCCGGATGTTCACGGCGATGCGCAACAACGTAGAGGGCTACTACATCAGCCCTCTGACCACCAATAACTTCGCCACCACCCAGGTGAAGTAGATAAGAGACTCCCGGCCTCCCTGAACCCAGGGTCGCCGGGCACGCCTAACCGGCTGATGAGGTACCACACAAGATGTTTAGTTTTATTGCCCGCCGACTGGGATTGCTGATCCCCACGTTTTTCGGCATCACCTTACTGACGTTCGCGTTGATCCGCATGATTCCCGGCGACCCCGTGGAAGTGATGATGGGCGAACGTCGGGTCGACCCCGAAATGCACGCTCAGGCAATGGAACGCCTCGGTCTGAACAAGCCGCTGTACGTCCAGTACCTGGACTACGTCGGCAAGCTCGCCCACGGCGACCTCGGTGAATCCCTGCGCACCCGGGAAAGCGTCTGGACCGAGTTCACGCAGCTGTTTCCGGCCACCTTCGAACTGTCGATGGCGGCCCTGCTCTTCGCCGGCGTCTTCGGCCTGCTGGCCGGCGTGATCGCCGCGCTCAAGCGAGGCTCCCTGTTCGACCACGGCGTGATGGGCATCTCCCTGACGGGCTACTCGATGCCCATCTTCTGGTGGGGCCTGATCCTCATCATGTTCTTCTCGGTCAGCCTGGGCTGGACACCGGTCTCCGGCCAGAACGACCTGCTGATCGACGTGGAGCGCAAGACCCACTTCATGCTGATCGACACCTGGCTCAGCGATGAACCGGGCGCCCTGCTCGACTACCTGCATCACCTGATCCTGCCCGCCATCGTGCTGGGCACCATTCCGCTGGCGGTGATCGCCCGGATGACCCGTTCGTCGATGCTCGAAGTGCTGCGCGAAGACTACATCCGCACCGCCAAGGCCAAGGGCCTGTCGCCGGCGCGCGTGGTGTTCGTCCACGGCCTGCGCAACGCGCTGATCCCGGTGCTGACCGTGGTCGGCCTGCAAGTCGGCACCCTGCTGGCCGGCGCCGTGCTGACCGAGACGATCTTCTCCTGGCCCGGCATCGGCAAATGGCTGATCGAAGCCATCGGCGCCCGGGACTACCCGGTCGTGCAGAACGGCATCCTGCTGATTGCCTGCATTGTGATTCTGGTCAACTTCGTGGTGGACATCCTCTACGGCTTCGCCAACCCACGCATCCGTCACCAGCGCTGAGGACATACCCATGAGCACTCAAACTTCCTCAGTCGCCACCGCCGCTTCCGCCGTGGACCAAAGCCTGCTGTACCCGTCGCCCTACAAGGAATTCTGGCAAGCGTTCGCCAAGAACAAGGGCGCGGTCGCCGGCCTGATGTTCTTCGCCCTGATCGTGTTCTGCGCGATCTTTGCCCCGTGGGTGGCGCCGCACAACCCGAGCGAGCAGTACCGCGACTTCCTGCTGACCCCGCCGGTCTGGCTCGAAGGCGGACAATGGCAATTCCTGCTCGGCACCGACGAGCTGGGCCGCGACCTGCTCTCGCGCCTGATCCAGGGCTCGCGCCTGTCGCTGCTGATCGGCCTGTCCTCGGTGGTGATGTCGCTGATCCCGGGCATCCTCATGGGGCTGCTGGCCGGTTTCTTCCCCAAGATCCTCGGCCCGACCATCATGCGCCTGATGGACATCATGTTGGCCCTGCCGTCGCTGCTGCTGGCCGTGGCCATCGTCGCCATCCTCGGCCCAGGCCTGATCAACACCGTGATCGCCATCGCCGTGGTGTCCCTGCCGTCCTACGTGCGCCTGACCCGTGCCGCCGTGATGGGCGAGCTGAACCGCGACTACGTGACCGCCGCGCGCCTGGCCGGCGCCGGCCTGCCGCGCCTGATGTTCATCACCGTGCTGCCCAACTGCATGGCGCCGCTGATCGTCCAGGCGACGCTGAGCTTCTCCTCGGCGATCCTCGACGCCGCCGCCCTGGGCTTCCTGGGCCTGGGCGTGCAGCCGCCGACCCCTGAGTGGGGCACCATGCTGGCTTCGGCCCGCGACTACATCGAACGCGCCTGGTGGGTAGTGAGTCTGCCTGGCTTGACCATTTTGCTCAGCGTGCTGGCAATCAACTTGATGGGCGACGGCCTGCGCGACGCGCTGGACCCGAAACTCAAGAACGCCGCCTGAGGAGATTCCCATGTCACTGTTAGAAATCAAGAATCTCAACGTCCGTTTCGGCGACAAGAACGCCACCCCGGTGGTCGACGGCCTGGACCTGAAAGTGGACAAGGGCGAAGTGCTGGCCATCGTCGGCGAGTCCGGTTCCGGCAAGTCCGTGACCATGATGGCGCTGATGGGCCTGATCGAGCACCCGGGGATCGTCACCGCCGACGCCCTGAGCTTCGACGGCAAGGACATGCTCAAGCTGAGCAACCGCCAGCGCCGGCAGATCGTCGGCAAGGACCTGTCGATGGTCTTCCAGGATCCGATGACCGCGCTCAACCCGAGCTACACCGTCGGCTTCCAGATCGAGGAAGTGCTGCGCCTGCACCTGAAGATGTCCGGCAAGGCCGCCCGCAAGCGCGCCATCGAACTGCTGGAAAAGGTCGAGATCCCGGCCGCCGCCAGCCGCATGGACGCCTACCCGCACCAGCTGTCCGGCGGCATGAGCCAGCGGGTGGCCATCGCCATGGCGATCGCCGGCGAACCCAAGCTGCTGATCGCCGACGAACCGACCACCGCGCTGGACGTGACGATCCAGGCGCAGATCATGGACCTGCTGCTGGCCTTGCAGAAAGAGCAGAACATGGGCCTGGTGCTGATCACCCACGACCTCGCCGTCGTGGCCGAAACCGCCCAGCGCGTGTGCGTGATGTACGCCGGGCAAGCGGTGGAGGTCGGCCAGGTGCCGCAGCTGTTCGACATCCCGGCGCACCCGTACAGCGAAGCGCTGCTCAAGGCGATCCCGGAGCACAGCCTGGGCGCCGAGCGCCTGGCGACCCTGCCGGGCATCGTGCCGGGCCGCTACGACCGTCCGCAGGGCTGCCTGCTGTCGCCGCGCTGCCCTTACGTGCAAGAGAGCTGCCGCGCGCAGCGCCCTGCCCTTGACCCGAAAACCCACAGCCTCGCCCGCTGCTTCTACCCGCTGAACCAGGAGGTGGCGTAATGGCCGTCGTACTTACCGCCCGTGACCTGACCCGTCACTACGAGGTCTCCCGCGGCCTGTTCAAGGGCCATGCGACCGTGCGCGCCCTCAACGGCGTGTCGTTCGAGCTGGAGGCCGGCAAGACCCTCGCCGTGGTGGGCGAGTCGGGCTGCGGCAAATCCACCCTGGCCCGGGCCCTGACCCTGATCGAGGAGCCGTCGTCCGGTTCCCTGAAGATCGCCGGCCAAGAAGTCGCCGGCGCCGACAAGGCCCAGCGCAAGCAACTGCGCAAAGACGTGCAGATGGTGTTCCAGAGCCCCTACGCGTCGCTGAACCCGCGCCAGAAGATCGGCGACCAACTGGCCGAGCCGCTTCTGATCAACACCAACCTGTCGGCCACCGAGCGTCGCGAGAAAGTCCAGGCGATGATGAAGCAGGTCGGCCTGCGCCCCGAGCACTACCAGCGCTATCCGCACATGTTCTCCGGCGGCCAGCGCCAGCGGATCGCCCTCGCCCGGGCGATGATGCTGCAACCGAAGGTGCTGGTGGCGGACGAACCGACGTCGGCGCTGGACGTGTCGATCCAGGCCCAGGTGCTGAACCTGTTCATGGACCTGCAGCAGGAGTTCAACACCGCCTACGTGTTCATCTCCCACAACCTGGCGGTGGTGCGCCACGTCGCCGACCAGGTGCTGGTGATGTACCTCGGCCGTCCGGTGGAGATGGGCCCGAAAGAGGACATCTACACCCGTCCCCTGCACCCGTACACCCAGGCGCTGCTGTCGGCAACCCCGGCCATCCATCCGGATCCGGACAAGCCGAAGATCAAGATCGCCGGCGAACTGCCCAACCCGCTGAACCCGCCGCCCGGCTGCGCGTTCCACAAGCGTTGCCCGTACGCCACCGAGCGCTGCAGCAGCGAAGTGCCGGAACTGCGCCAGCTCGACACACGGCAGGTGGCCTGCCACTACGCCGAGCAGTTCCTCGACGGCGCGGCCTGAGCCAAACGAACTGAGGGAACGGGCCGGCCCGCTCCCTCAGGGGATCAAGCGTTCAACAAACCCCTCTTCCCCCGATTGCGCATCAGTCGGGGGAGAAGGGGTTTTCTTTTGCCGGCGACCTATGTCTGGCTGTCACCGTCATCCGGATCGTCGCTGTCCGGCTCGTCGGTGGTCGAGTCATCGTCATCGGCGCTGCCGCCCTGGCCCTGGTCACCCGGTTCGGATTCGGACTTGGCGAGCATCAGGCCGCTGTGCCCCACCTGCCCGCTGAACGCCTGGGTATCGTGATCCTCGCATTCGGCCCAGGCCGTCGCCGTGCCGAGGGACAGCATCACCATCACTTTCAACAGCAGCAATACGCGTAGCAACCTGCTCTTCATAGCCGATTCCATCCCTTTTCAGGTGAAACAACAGTGCCGGACTGGCGCTCTGTGAAATCTAGTTCCGGTCAGCCGGGTTCTCCATATGGGACGCTGACGGCCCGGCTAAATTGCCCTGATGCCGAAGACCGCTTTGAAATAAGCGTTATGCCAAATGGCTCTTATCCCCGCGCATGAGGGAGCGAGCCTGCTCGCGATGGCGGTCATCCCGTCGCTCAAGGGGCGCCTGACATACCGTTATCGCGAGCAGGCTCGCTACCACAGGGAACCGGCAGGCAACAAAAAACCCCGCTGCTTTCGCAACGGGGTTTCGGGTGCATCGCTCAGCGCTTAGTGGTGCTCACGGGTAGCGCGGAATTTCACGTCTGGCCAGCGCTCTTCCATCAGCGCCAGGTTGACCCGGGTCGGGGCGAGGTAGGTCAGGTGACCGCCGCCGTCTATGGCCAGGTTTTCCACCGCCTTGTTGGAGAATTCCTCCAGCTTCTTCTTGTCGCTGCAATCGATCCAGCGCGCGGAGTACACGGTGATCGGCTCGTAGGAGCACTCGACCTTGTATTCCTCTTTCAGGCGGCTGGCGACCACATCGAACTGCAGCACACCGACGGCGCCGAGGATGATGTCGTTGGTGCGCTCCGGGAAGAACACCTGGGTCGCGCCTTCTTCGGCCAGTTGCTGCAGACCTTGGCGCAGCTGCTTGGATTTCAGCGGATCGCGCAGGCGCACGCGGCGGAACAGTTCCGGGGCGAAGTGCGGAATGCCGGTGAAGCCCAGCGCTTCACCTTCGCTGAAGGTGTCGCCGATCTGGATGGTGCCGTGGTTGTGCAGGCCGATGATGTCGCCGGCGTAGGCCTCTTCCAGTTGCTCGCGCTCGGAGGAGAAGAACGTCAGGGCGTCGCCGATGCGCACGTCCTTGCCGGTGCGCACGTGGCGCATCTTCATGCCTTTTTCGTACTTGCCCGAGCAGATGCGCATGAACGCGATGCGGTCGCGGTGCTTGGGATCCATGTTCGCCTGGATCTTGAAGATGAAGCCCGAGAACTTCTCTTCGACCGGCTCCACGGTGCGCTCGTTGGCGACCCGGGCCAGCGGGCGCGGCGCCCAGTCGACGACGGCATCGAGGACGTGGTCGACGCCGAAGTTGCCCAGGGCCGTACCGAAGAACACCGGGGTCAGCTGGCCGTCGAGGAATTCCTGCTGGTCGAACTCGTGGCAGGCGCCCTGCACCAGTTCGAGCTGCTCCAGGAAGCGGTCGTACTCGTCGCCCAGGTGCGCGCGGGCTTCCGGCGAGTCGAGCTTCTCGATGATCTTGGTTTCGGTGCGCTCGTGGCCGTGGCCCGGGGTGTAGACGATGATGTAGTCGCCGGCCAGGTGGTACACGCCCTTGAAGTCGCGGTAGCAGCCGATCGGCCAGGTGATCGGCGCGGCCTTGATCTTGAGGACGGCTTCGATCTCGTCGAGCAGTTCGATCGGGTCGCGGATGTCACGGTCGAGTTTGTTGATGAAGCTGACGATCGGCGTGTCGCGCAGACGGCAGACGTCCATCAGGGCGATGGTGCGCGGCTCCACGCCCTTACCGCCGTCGAGCACCATCAGCGCCGAGTCCACTGCGGTCAGGGTGCGGTAGGTGTCTTCGGAGAAGTCTTCGTGGCCCGGGGTGTCGAGCAGGTTGATCATGTGTTCGCGGTACGGGAACTGCATGACCGACGTGGTGATGGAAATGCCCCGCTGCTTCTCCATCTCCATCCAGTCGGATGTCGCATGGCGATCGGATTTGCGGGACTTCACCGTACCGGCCACCGCAATCGCCTTGCCCATCAGCAAGAGCTTTTCGGTGATGGTGGTTTTACCGGCATCGGGGTGGGAAATAATGGCGAAAGTGCGGCGTTTCGCGACTTCGGCGGCCTGTCTGGTCATGGGAAATCGCCTGGCGGTGATTCAAAAAGGGCGGCGATTATAGCCCAACTCGCTTCAATATCCGAACCGTTGAGCGCATCCGAAATGGCCAAATGCTGTCTCGCCGGGGAACCTTTCAAAGCGCGCGCACGTCCACTCCCCTGTCACGCCCTCTCGCGAGGGCCTGAGAATCCGGCAAGTCGGCCCTGCGGGGCCGCGCTCATGGCTCGCTTGCGGTACGTCTAGGCGTACCGGAAAACAGCCGCTTCTCGCGACCGCCGCTCCGGCAGCCAGGTATGGCATTGCCGCACGGGACAGCGGTCGCCGACTGGAAAAGGAGTCCGCCTGTGGCTATCCGCTATGGCAAAGGGCTGACGGGAGGTGCGGTGGTGATCGCCCTCCTGGCCCTGCTGATCCACTGGATCGGCACCGACACGATCCAACGCTACCGCGACGATCTGCTGTTCTACCTGCAAGCCCACCTGGTGCTTGTCCTCGCGTCCATGCTGGCCGCCCTGGCCGTGGGCATACCCTCCGGCATCCTCCTCAGCCGCCCGGCCATGCTCGGCCGCGCCGAACGCTTCATGCAAGGCTTCAACATCGGCAACACCGTGCCGCCGCTGGCGGTGCTCGCCATCGCCCTGGGGATTCTCGGCATCGGCAGCGGCCCGGCGATCTTCGCCCTGTTCCTGGCCTCCCTGCTGCCCATCGTGCGCAACACCTACGAAGGCCTGAAAAACGTCCAGGGCTCATTGAAGGAAGCAGCGATCGGCATCGGCATGACTCCGCGCCAGGTGCTGTGGCAGGTCGAGCTGCCCAACGCCGTGCCGATCATCGTCGGCGGCGTACGGGTGGCGCTGGCGATCAACGTCGGCACCGCGCCGCTGGCGTTCCTGATCGGCGCCAACAGCCTCGGCAGCCTGATCTTCCCCGGCATCGCCCTGAACAATCAGCCGCAACTGCTGCTCGGCGCCGCGTGCACCGCGCTGCTGGCCCTGCTGCTCGACGGCGCGGTCACCCTCGCCAGCCGCCTCTGGCTGGAACGTGGTCTGCGCCCGTCCTAAGGCTCCCGGAAGGAAAACCCATGAAACGACTTAGCTTTTTCCTAGGCTGTGCCCTGCTGTTCGCAGGATTTGCCCAAGCCGCCGACAAACCGGCGATCCGCATCGGCGCCCGGGTGTTCACCGAACAGACCCTGCTGGCGGAAATCACTTCGCAATACCTGCGCAGTAAAGGCTACGACGCGCAGATCACCGGCGGCCTGGGCAGCAACCTGGCCCGCAGCGCCCACGAAAGCGGGCAACTGGACCTGCTCTGGGAGTACACCGGTGTGTCGCTGGTGGCCTACAACCATGTCACCGAAACACTCGACAGCGAACAGTCCTACGCACGGGTGAAAGAACTCGACGCGAAAAAAGGACTGGTCTGGCTCGCGCCGTCGAAATTCAGCAACACCTACGCCCTCGCCCTGCCGAAAAAAGTGGCCGAGGAATATCCGCAGATCAGCAACATCAGTCAGTTGAACGAGGTGCTGCGCGGCGAGGCCAAGACCCATCATCTGGTGGCGTTGGACACCGAGTTCGCCAACCGCTCCGACGGCCTGGCGGGCATGGTCAAACGCTACGGCATGAACCTGACCCGCCAAAACATCCGGCAGATGGATGCCGGCCTCGTCTACACGGCGTTGCGCAACGGCCAGGTGTTCGCCGGGCTGGTCTACACCACCGACGGGCGCCTCAACGCGTTCGGCCTGAAGCTGCTGGAAGACGACAAGCATTACTTCCCGGACTACACCGCCGCCCCCGTGGTGCGTCAGGCCTACCTCGACGCCCATCCGCAACTGGCGGAACAACTCAAGCCGCTGGCCGAACTGTTCGACGACGAAACCATGCGCCAGCTCAACGCGCGGGTCGATGTCGATCACGAGAGCCCATCGAAAGTGGCCGCCGATTTCCTGCGCCGGCACCCACTGAACTGAAGGAGGAAAAGCCATGGAATTCTTCAACGCCTTTTCCCATCTCGACTGGCAGCAGGTGCTGCACCTGACCTGGCAGCACATCACCCTGGTCGGGGTCGCCGTCAGCCTGGCGATTCTGTTCGGCGTGCCGCTGGGCATCCTGATGACGCGCTTTCCGAGCCTCGCCGGCCCCCTGCAGGCCAGCGCCACGGTGCTGCTGACCGTGCCGTCGATTGCGCTGTTCGGCCTGCTGCTGCCGTTCTATTCGAAGTTCGGCCAGGGCCTCGGGCCGCTGCCCGCCATCACCGCCGTGTTCCTTTATTCACTGCTGCCGATCATGCGCAACACCTACCTGGCCCTGACCGGCGTGGAGCCCGGCATCCGCGAAGCCGCACGGGGCATCGGCATGACCTTCGGCCAGCGCCTGCGCATGGTAGAACTGCCGATCGCGGTGCCGGTGATCCTCGCCGGCGTACGCACCGCCGTGGTGATGAACATCGGCGTGATGACCATCGCCGCCACCATCGGCGCCGGCGGCCTCGGCGTGCTGATCCTCGCCTCCATCAGCCGCAGCGACATGCCGATGCTGATCGTCGGCGCGCTGCTGGTCAGCCTGCTGGCGATTTTCGCCGACCTCATTCTGCAGTGGCTGCAACGTTCGCTGACTCCAAAAGGACTCCTCAAATGATCGAACTTCAAAACCTCAGCAAGACCTTCCAAAGCAACGGCAAAGATGTGAAAGCCGTGGACTCGGTAAGCCTGACCGTCAATGAAGGTGAAATCTGCGTGTTCCTCGGGCCATCGGGTTGCGGCAAAAGCACCACTCTGAAAATGATCAACCGCCTGATCAAACCGACCTCGGGCAAGATCCTGATCAACGGCGAGGACACCACCGCCCTCGATGAAGTGACCCTGCGCCGCAACATCGGCTACGTGATCCAGCAGATCGGCCTGTTCCCGAACATGACCATCGAGGAAAACATCGTGGTGGTACCGAAGCTGCTCGGCTGGGACAAACAGAATTGCCACGACCGCGCCCGCGAACTGATGAACATGATCAAGCTGGAACCCAAGCAGTACCTGCACCGCTACCCCCGCGAGCTGTCCGGCGGGCAGCAGCAGCGGATCGGCGTGATCCGCGCGCTGGCGGCGGATGCGCCGGTGCTGCTGATGGACGAGCCGTTCGGCGCGGTCGACCCGATCAACCGGGAGATGATCCAGAACGAGTTCTTCGAGATGCAGCGGGCGCTGAACAAGACCGTGATCATGGTCAGCCACGACATCGACGAAGCGATCAAGCTGGGCGACAAGATCGCCATCTTCCGTGCCGGCAAGCTGTTGCAGATCGACCATCCCGACACGTTGCTCGCGCACCCGGCGGACGACTTCGTCAGCCACTTCGTCGGCCAGGACAGCACCCTCAAGCGCCTGCTGCTGGTGAAGGCCGAAGACGCCGCGGACAACGCGCCGTCGGTGAGCCCCGAGACCCCGGTGGCCGAGGCGCTGGAACTGATGGACGAACTCGACCGCCGCTACGTCGTGGTCACCTGCGCCCAGAACAAGGCGCTGGGCTATGTGCGCCGCCGCGACCTGCACCGCCAGGCCGGCGCCTGCGGGCAGTTCCTGCGCGAGTTCAACGCCACGGCGGCCTACGACGAGCACCTGCGGATCCTGCTGTCGCGCATGTACGAGTTCAACCGTGCATGGCTGCCGGTGCTCGACGCCGAGCGGGTGTTCCTCGGCGAGGTGACGCAGGAGTCGATTGCGGCGTACCTGAGCTCGGGCCGTTCGCGGGGGATGAAGACCCACATCGTGTCGCCGGCCGAAGCGCTCGCCTGACCCGGCCATCACCGGGAAACCTGCCCGCGAAGGTGTCCGTGAGGACGCCTTCGCGGGCAAGCCCGCTCCCGCAGGGCTATTCGGTGGCCAGAGATTCTCCCTTCACCCTGGTTCTCTTTGGGAACCAGCGTGCGGATGGTGGGGTGAGTCAAGGCGCCGCAGGCCGGATCAGCCCCGTCGCCCCTAGGCCCTGTACATTTTTCGACCAGCACAGCGACCGGAAAGAAATATCAACACCACGTCCTCGAAGTCCCCCTCAAGAATCCCTCCCGAACCGACCAAATCCCCTTTCGGAAAACCTTCTCGCGGCCAACGTCGCCGAAGTTGCAGCCATCGTACTTATCGACGATCTGGCGCGCAAAAGCTTCGAACATGCAGGTATTTTTAACACTTCGATATTTTCATGGAACATCTGGCCGTCATCTCGGTCGGCTACAAAGAGTGCTGCGGACGACGTACGTCAGAAGCGTGCAAAAACGCGACATTTTTAGTTGATCTCAGGCCCCCCACGCCCTAAAGTTCGCGCCGAACGTCCATGCTGGAAACGATCCATCCGGCTCAAGTACTGACGACGAGACAGCAAGGCCAAGGGAAAGAAAGCTGCATTTCCCATGGCCTTTTTGCTTTCGGCGACATGCCTTGGGAAGTAGGCGAACCAAAGTGGGGATACGGAGGACGTTCATTGCACCCATTGTTTTCACGAGTTTGCCCATAGGAGCTCCCAGGTATGTCGATCCAGGTCGAAGACTATTTCGCGCGCGAAACCTTTCAGAAGATGAAGGCGTTCGCCGACAAGCAGGAAACCCCGTTCGTGGTGATCGACACCGCGATGATCGCCCAGGCCTACGATGACCTGCGCGCCGGTTTCGAATTCGCCAAGGTCTACTACGCGGTCAAGGCCAACCCGGCCGTCGAGATCATCGACGTGCTCAAGGAAAAGGGTTCGAGCTTCGACATCGCCTCCATCTACGAGCTGGACAAGGTGCTGGGCCGCGGCGTGCGCCCGGACCAGATCAGCTACGGCAACACCATCAAGAAGTCCAAGGACATCCGCTACTTCTATGAGAAGGGCGTGCGTCTGTTCGCCACCGACTCGGAAGCCGACCTGCGCAACATCGCCAAGGCCGCGCCGGGCGCCAAAGTGTACGTACGCATCCTGACCGAAGGCTCGACCACCGCCGACTGGCCGCTGTCGCGCAAGTTCGGCTGCCAGACCGACATGGCCATGGACCTGCTGATCCTCGCCCGCGACCTGGGCCTGGTGCCTTACGGCATCTCGTTCCACGTCGGCTCGCAGCAGCGCGACATCAGCGTGTGGGACGCCGCCATCGCCAAGGTCAAGGTGATCTTCGAACGCCTGAAGGAAGAAGACGGCATCCACCTGAAGCTGATCAACATGGGCGGCGGCTTCCCGGCCAACTACATCACCCGCACCAACAGCCTGGAGACCTACGCCGAGGAAATCATCCGCTTCCTCAAGGAAGACTTCGGCGACGACCTGCCGGAAATCATCCTGGAGCCGGGCCGCTCGCTGATCGCCAACGCCGGCATCCTGGTCAGTGAAGTGGTGCTGGTGGCGCGCAAGTCGCGCACCGCCGTCGAGCGCTGGGTGTACACCGACGTGGGCAAGTTCTCCGGCCTGATCGAAACCATGGACGAAGCCATCAAGTTCCCGATCTGGACCGAGAAGAAAGGCGAGATGGAAGAAGTGGTCATCGCAGGCCCGACCTGCGACAGCGCCGACATCATGTACGAGAACTACAAATACGGCCTGCCGCTGAACCTGGCCATCGGCGACCGCCTGTACTGGCTGTCGACCGGCGCGTACACCACCAGCTACAGCGCGGTGGAGTTCAACGGCTTCCCGCCGCTGAAGTCGTTCTACGTGTAAAGGCAGCGGTCCGTATCAAGCTGCAAGCGCCAAGCGAAAGCCCATGACACGTCATGGGCTTTTTTGTTTGGCACTTCTCCGGTAGGCGCGAGCCAGCTCGCGATGGCGTCGTGTCAGGCTCCAGCATCTGCAATGACCCACCGTTTTCGCGAGCAGGCTCGCTCCCACAGGGTCAGGCAGTCAGTTCGTTTTGGCGCGTCCGGTAGGTGTCTGCGATGGCTTGAATCCGGGGATCACTCGCCCCGGCCAGCGCTTCGCTCGCCACCCGCAGAAATTTCAGATTGCCGCCGACCCGCGCTTTTTCCAGCCAGACCAGTGCCTCCTCGACTCGCCCCTGATCCGCCAGCACTGCTGCATGACTGAACTGCCCACGAAAATCCCCGGCCTCGGCCGAGCGGCGATACCACTCATGCGCCGCCGCCACATCCTGCGCACATGCCTGCCCTTGCTCCAGATAGCGTCCCAACAGGTTCATGGATTTGGCATGCCCCCGTTCAGCGGCGCACCGATACAGTTCCAGCGCTTGCCCCTGGTCCTCGTCCATGCCGCGTCCGGTGGCGAGCAGATTGGCGAGGTTGTACATCGCCCAGTCCAGTCCGGCGTCCGCCGCGATCCGGTAATGCCGTGCAGCCAGCGCAGCGTCCGCCGCGCAACCCCAACCGTGCTCATGGCAACGGCCGACCATATTGCGCGCCATCGCATGGCCTTGCCCTGCCGCGATCCCGAACCAACGCAGTGCCAGCGGCAGGTCCTGGGCGATACCGTGGCCGTCGAGCAGGATCTGCCCGAGCAATGCCTGCGCCTCCAGCACGCCTTCGCCCGCCGCCAGCAGAATCGCCTGGGCGGCGCGGGCCGGGCTCTCTTCGAGCATGGCGTTGAGCCGGTCGCCGTCGAGGGCTTCCTCGCGGCGCAAGCGGAAGTCCGTCACTTACACCTCGACCCAACGGCGCAGCAGGTTGTGGTAGGTGCCGGTGAGGCGGATCAGCGAAGGGTGGTCGGGCATGTCCTGGGTGAGCTGGCGGATCGCGCCGTCCATCTCGAACAGCAAGGCGCGCTGGCTGTCCTCGCGCACCAGGCTCTGCGTCCAGAAGAACGACGCATAGCGCGCGCCGCGGGTGACGGCGTTGACCTTGTGCAGGCTGGTGCCGGGGTACAGCACCATATCGCCGGCGGGCAGCTTGACCCGCTGGGTGCCGTAGGTGTCCTGGACCTCCAGTTCGCCGCCGTCGTAGTCCTCAGGCTCGCTGAAGAACAGCGTGGCCGACAGGTCCGTGCGCACCCGCTCGATGCTGCCCTTGGGCTGGCGCACCGCATTGTCGATGTGGAAGCCGAAGCTGCCGCCGGCGGTGTAGCAGTTGAGCAACGGCGGGAACACCTTGTGCGGCAGCGCGGCGGACATGAACAGCGGGTTCTTCCACAACCGGTCGAGCATGGCCGCGCCGATTTCCTTGGCCAGCGGATGGCCTTCGGGCAGTTGCAGGTTGTGCTTGGCCTTGGCCGATTGGTAGCCGGCGGTGATCTTGCCGTCGGCCCAGTCGGCCTGCTCCAACGCCTCGCGGATGCGCTGCACTTCGTCCTTTTCGAACAGTCCGGGGATGTGCAGCAGCATGGCGATGTCACCTGATGGCAAAGAGGCGGCAATGGTATTGATTCTTATTGGCTGTGTAAAACCCGCGTGACGAATGAACCGGCAAAAACCGTAAGGCTAAATTGTAAAGAATGTAAATTCAGTGCGAATGGCAATGTTTCGCAATTGATACGAATACTTGTTTACCCTATATTCCGCGACCTCAAATCCTTGGGGAGGGGAATCTTCAATGTCACGTCGACAAGTACAAATGCCGGTCAGCTCACCACGTTTGCTCGCTTCTGCCATTGGCGTGGCGATCACCGCCAGCTCCGCAGGCCACGTGGCATTCGCCGCCGAAAAGACCGACAGCAAGCCTTCCGGCAATGCCATCGCCCTGGACGCCACGTCCATCACCGGCGAAAACCAGAGTTCGACTTCCTACCAGGTCGAGAAAGCCTCCTCGCCCAAGTACACCGCGCCGCTGGTCGACACACCGCGCTCGGTGACCGTGATTCCGCAACAAGTCCTCAAGGACACCGGCGCCCTGAACATGCAGGACGCGCTGCGCACCGTGCCGGGCATCACCTTCGGCGCCGGTGAAGGCGGCAACCCTCAGGGCGACCGTCCGTTCATCCGCGGCTTCGACGCCCAGGGCGACACCTACCTGGACGGCGTGCGCGACACCGGCTCCCAGAGCCGCGAAATCTTCGCCGTGGAAAACATCGAAGTCAGCAAGGGCCCGAACTCGGCCATCGGCGGGCGCGGCGCCGCCGGCGGCAGCATCAACCTGGTGAGCAAGAAGGCGCACCTGGGCAACTCGTTCGACGGCGGCTTCACCTGGGGCTCCGACCAGACCCAGCGCTACACCCTGGACGGCAACTACCAGTTCAGCGACACCGCCGCCGGCCGCCTGAACCTGATGAGCCACGAAAGCAACGTCGCCGGCCGCGACAAGGTCGACTACGACCGTTGGGGCATCGCGCCGTCCCTGGCCTTCGGCCTGGGCACCGACACCCGCGTCAACCTCGACTACTACCACCTCGAGAGCAACGACACCCCGGATTCGGGCATCCCGTACACCATCCCGAAAGCCGGTTCCGCCGCACGCACCAAGTCCGATCCGGACAAGCCCTACGCCGGCGGCGACCACAGCAACTTCTACGGTCTGGACCGCGATTTCCGCAAGGGCCGCACCGACACCGCGACCTTCGCCATCGAGCATGACCTGAACGACTCGCTGACGATCAAGAACACCCTGCGCCACGGCACCAGCATGCAGGACTACATCCTGACCCAGCCGGACGACAGCAAGGGCAACGTCAACAACGGCAGCGTCTGGCGCCGCGCCAACACCCGCGTGAGCAACACCGAGACCACCACCAACCAGACCGACCTGTTCGGCACGTTCTACCTGGGCGGCTTCAAGAACAGCTTCTCCACCGGCGTCGAGTACACCCGCGAGGAAAGCAGCAAGTCCTCGTACAACGTCAACACCGACACCACGCCGCGCACCACCAACGTGCCGTCCAGCACCAACTGCACCCCGGCGATGATCGGCGCACCGAGCGGCTACAACTGCACCTCGCTGTCCAACCCGAACCCGAACGACCCGTGGAACGGCGCCATCTCGCGCAACTACGCCGGCACCGACACCCAGTCCGACACCTACGCGCTGTACGTGTTCGACACCCTGGAGCTGACCGAGCAGTGGCTGGTCAACATGGGCCTGCGCTACGACCACTTCGAGACCGGCTACAAGACCTACAACAACGCAGGCCGCACCACCTCCAAGGGTGATGACACCAGCGAGTTCGTCACCGGCCAGTTCGGCGTCGTCTACAAGCCGGCCGAGAACGGCAGCATCTATGCGTCCTACGCCACCTCCGCCACGCCGCCGGGCAACACCCTGGGCGAAGGCATGGAAGGCAACCCGCTGGCCGGCACGCCGGACCGCAACGGCAACCTGCTCAAGAGCGACATGGAGCCGGAAACCACCAAGAACTACGAAATCGGCACCAAGTGGGACCTGCTGAACGATCGCCTGTCGCTGACCGCCGACATCTTCCGCACCGAGAAGGAGAACGCCCGCGTCCAGGTCGACACCACCTCGTACGAAAACGCCGGCAAGACCCGCGTGCAGGGCATCGAACTGTCGGCCAGCGGCAAGATCACCGACAAGTGGCAAGTGTTCGCCGGCTACGCCTACATGGACAGCGAGCAGATCGACGGCGGCCCGATGGGCAAGGCCAACGACGGCAACGAACTGCCCAACACGCCGAAGAACAGCGCCAGCCTGTGGACCACCTATCAGGTCACGCCGAAGCTGACCGTCGGTGGCGGGGCGTTCTATGTGGACGACGTGTTCGGCAGCGTGGCCAACACCACCATGGTCGATTCCTACGTGCGCTACGACGCGATGGCCGCCTACAAGCTGAGCAAGAACGTCGATCTGCAGCTGAACGTGCAGAACCTGACCAACGAGACCTACTACGACAAGGCCTTCTCGACCCACTTCGCCAACCAGGCGGCGGGCCGTACGGCACTGTTGAGCACCAACTTCCACTTCTGACGGCTGCAAGACCTGTAGGAGAGAGCCTGCTCGCGATGGCGATCGATCAGCGACATCGATGCTGACTGACCCACCGCTTTCGCGAGCAGGCTCGCTCCCACAAGGAAGACGTGGAAACGCCAATGCCCCGTTCATTCGATTGAACGGGGCATTTGTGCGTAATCAAAGAACGCTTCTCGAAGCCCACGGCATAATGCGCGCCGTGACGACATTTTCGAACGGACAAGGCGAATGACGTGTTGAAGAAGACCCTGTTCCAGGTGCACTGGTTTTTTGGCATCAGCGCAGGCCTGGTGCTGGCCCTGATGGGCATCACCGGTGCGGCCTATTCCTTTCAGGACGAAATCCTGCGGGCGCTGAACCCTTCGGTGCTGCAGGTGGAAAAACAGGTGGCCGGCGTCCTTCCGCCCGCCGAGCTGGTGGAACGCATCGAGGGCGCGTCGGGCAAGAAGGTCTCGATGCTGTGGGTCGAGACCGACAGCGGCACCGCCGCCCGTGTGTACTTCACCCCGCCCAAGGGCGAGCGCCGCGGCGAAATGCGCTACTTCGACCCCTACACCGCCGAGTTCATGGGCGATGCCGTCGGCCAGGACTTCTTCGGCCTGATGCTGCAGCTGCACCGCTTTCTGGCCATGGGCGACACCGGCCGCAACATCACCGGCGCCTGCACCCTGATCCTGGTGTTCTTCTGCCTGTCCGGCCTGTACCTGCGCTGGCCGCGCCAGTGGAACAGCTGGCGCGTGTGGCTGACCCTGGACTGGAACAAGAAAGGCCGCAACTTCAACTGGGACCTGCACTCGGTGGCCGGCACCTGGTGCCTGCTGGTGTACCTGCTGCTGGCGCTGACCGGGCTGTCCTGGTCCTACGAGTGGTACAACAAAGGCCTGACCCGCCTGCTGTCGGACGCCCCGCAGAACGAGCGCGTGCGCGGCGGCCGCGGCCCGGCCCCCGAAGGCCCGGCGCCGACCGCCGACTACGCGGCGATGTGGAGCAGCATCTACAGCGCCGCCGGCCCCGGCCTTGCCGCCTACAACATCCGCATGCCGCCGGTGGCAGATCAACCGGCCACCGTGTTCTACCTGCTGGAGAGCTCACCCCATGAGCGCGCCCTCAACCAGATCACCCTCGACCCGGCCACCGGCATCGTCAAACGGGTCGACCGCTACGCGGACAAGAGCTTCAAGGCACAGCTGCTGACCAGCATCTACGCCCTGCACGTGGGCAGCTATTTCGGCCTCGCCGGGCGGATCATCGTGACCGTCGCCGCCGTGCTCATGCCGCTGTTCTTCATCACCGGCTGGCTGCTGTACCTGGACCGCCGGCGCAAGAAAAAGCAGGTCAGGGACGCCCGCCAAGGCATCGGGCAACCGACCGGCGACGCGCCGGCGTGGCTGATCGGCTTCGCCAGCCAGAGCGGATTCGCCGAACAGCTGGCCTGGCAGACCGCCGGCCAGTTGCAGGCCGCCGGGCTGCCGGTGAAGGTGCAGCCGCTGGCGCACGTCCGCGAACAGGACCTGCGCGAGTCGGACAACGCCTTGTTCGTGGTCAGCACCTTCGGCGACGGCCAGGCGCCGGACAGCGCCCGGGGCTTCGAGCGCAAGGTACTGGGCAACGCCCCGGCCCTCGACCGCCTGAACTACGCCGTGCTCGGCCTCGGCGACCGCCAGTACGAACACTTCTGCGGCTTCGCCCGGCGCCTGCACCGCTGGCTGGGCGAGCACGGCGGCAAGACCTTGTTCGCCCCGGTGGAAGTCGACGGCGGCGACCCTTACGCCCTGCGCCACTGGCAGACGCAACTGGGCCTGATCACCGGGCAGGCCCCGGTCGACACCTGGCAGGCCCCGGACTATGAGAACTGGACGCTGGCGCGCCGCGAGCTGATGAACGCCGACAGCAGCGGCGCCCCGGTCTTCCTGCTGGGCCTGACAGCACCGGGCATCGGCAGTTGGCTGGCCGGTGACCTGGTGGAAGTGCTGCCGCGCAACTGCCCGTGGGCCATCGAGCACTTCCTCGACGGCCTCGGCATCCGCGGCGAAAGCACCGTCAAGGTCAACGGCCTCGAAGAACCGCTGGAGCTGGCCCTGGCCAGCCGCCAGTTGCCCGAACACCGGGCGCACCTGGTGGGCCTGCACGCCCAGGCGCTGATCGATGCGACGGTGCCGCTGCCGATGCGCGAGTACTCGATCGCCTCGATCGCCGCCGACGGCGTGCTGGAGCTGATCGTGCGCCAGGAACTGCGCAGCGACGGCAGCCTGGGCATCGGCTCCGGCTGGCTGACCGAGCATGCCCCGGTGGGCGGCAGCATCAGCCTGCGGGTGCGGCGCAACAGCGGTTTCCACCTGCCCAATGCGCCGGTGCCGATGATTCTGCTGGGCAACGGCACCGGGCTGGCCGGGCTGCGCAGCCTGCTCAAGGCCAGGATCGCCGATGGCCAGCAACGCCAGTGGCTGCTGTTCGGCGAGCGTAACCGCGCGCACGATTTCCTCTGCCGCGCGGAGCTGGAGGAGTGGTTGGTCAACGGCGATCTGGCGCGGCTGGATCTGGCCTTCTCGCGGGATCAGGCCGAAAAGATTTACGTGCAGGATCGCCTGCGCGAATCGGCCGGCGAACTGAAGAAATGGCTGGCGGACGGCGCGGTGATCTACATCTGCGGCAGCCTCAAGGGCATGGCCTCGGGCGTCGACGAAGCGCTCAACGACATCCTCGGCGCCGCCGAAGTCGAACGCCTGATCGAACAGGGCCGCTATCGCCGCGACGTCTACTGACACATCCCCACTGTGGGAGCGAGCCTGCTGGCGATGGCGCCGGGCCTGTCGACTCACCGTTGACTGACCCATCGCCAGCAGGCTCGCTTCTACAGGTGCCGCAGGGGTCAGGCCGGCTGCAGCTTCTGCTCGAACACCGCCACCCCGTTCAGATCCCGCAGCACCACGCTCATCTCGCCGCTGCGTCCGTCGATGTTCACCTCACCGAAAAACTGGAAGCCGGCGAACGGCGAGGCGTTCTGCGTCGGCGGCGCCTTCTGGAACACCACTTCGGGACCGAAGGTCTTGTCCAGCGCATTGGGCCCGAAGCTGCCGGCGTTCAACGGCCCCGCGACAAACTCCCAGAACGGCTCGAAGTCCTGGAACGCGGCGCGGTCCGGGTGGTAGTGATGGGCGGCGCAATAATGCACGTCCGCCGTCAGGAACACGAAGTTGCGCACCTGCTGCGCCCGCAGGAAACCGAGCAGTTCGGCGATCTCCAGCTCGCGCCCCTGGGCCGGGCCGGGGTCGCCGTTGGCCACCGCTTCCCAGCGCGGCACGCCGGGGCTGACTTCGCCGTCCGGCACGCCGAGGCCGATAGGCATGTCGGCGGCGATCACCTTCCACTGGGCCTTGGAACTCTTGAGCCCGCGCTTGAGCCAGTCCAACTGCTCACGCCCCAGGAACGGCTTGGCCGCGCCGAGGTTGTCGTCGTTGCCCCCGCGGTAACTGCGCATGTCGAGCACGAACACCTCCAGCATCGGCCCGTATCTCAGCCGGCGGTAGATCCGCCCGCCGCCGTCGGCAGCCTGCAGGCGCATCGGCGCGAACTCGAGCCAGGCGCGGCGGGCGCGGCCCAGCAGCGTGTGGATGTCCTTTTCCTGGTAGCGCTCGTCGAGCTGCTTGCCCGGCGACCAGTTGTTCACCACTTCATGGTCGTCCCACTGCCAGATCTGCGGCACCTCGGCGTTGAACCGGCGGACGTTCTCATCCATCAGGTTGTAGCGGTAGTTGCCGCGGTATTCGTCGAGGGTTTCGGCGACCTTGCTCTTGGCTTCGCTGGTGAGGTTGCGCCAGAGGCGGCCGCCTTCGACGGTCAGTTGCGCCGGCACCGGGCCGTCGGCGTAGATGGTGTCGCCGCTGTGGATGAAGAAGTCCGGCAGGCGCAGGCGCATGGCTTCGTAGATGCGCATGCCGCCGATGTCCGGGTTGATGCCGAAGCCCTGGCCGACGGTGTCGCCGCTCCAGACGAAACGAATGTCACGCCGGCCCGACGGTGCGCTGCGCAGGTGGCCCAGCCACGGTTCGCTGGCGACCCCGGTGCGGGCGTCTTCGAAGTGCACGCGATAGAAGATCGCCTGGTGGGCGGGCAGGCCGGTGAGCTCGACCCGGGCGGTGAAGTCGGTGCCGGCATCGGCCAGCGCCGATACGACGCGGCGCGGATTGGCGAAGCGGCTGCGGGTGTCCCATTCCACCACCATCTTCGCCGGGCGGTCGGTGCGGCTCCAGATCATGGCCCGGTCGCCCAGCAGATCGCCGGACTGCACGCCGTCGGTGAGTTTCGGCCGGTCCTTGACCGAGGCGATCACGGCCGGCGCCATCCCCGGCACCAGCAATCCGGCGCCGACGACCTGCATGACCCGTCGGCGACCGAGGTCGAATTCGCTCATGGTGTTCTCCCTGAAAAAGGAAAACTAAAGCACGGCTTCATGACCCCGGAGTGACACCCGATGCCTTTCGGCAGGCGATCAGGCCTGTGGGAGCCAGCCTGCTGGCGATGAAGGCGACACAGGCAGCGCCGCTCCCCGGGCAATCACGCGGCGCTGGGCTCCACAGCCAGCTCCACCGACTCCGGCCGCTTGACCACCGCGTACGCCAACGCCGTCAGCACACTCCCCGCGACAATCGCCAGCAGGTACAGCAACGCATGGTTGATCGCGTTCGGAATCGCCATCACGAACAGCCCGCCGTGGGGCGCCATCAGCTTGCAGCCGAAGTACATCGACAACGCACCGGTCAGCGCGCCGCCGGCGATGCTCGCCGGGATCACCCGCAGCGGATCCTTGGCGGCGAACGGGATCGCGCCTTCGGAGATGAAGCACAGCCCCAGCACCAGCGCCGCCTTGCCGGCCTCGCGCTCGGTCTGGGCGAACTTGCGCCGGGCGAGGAACGTCGCGAGGCCGAGGCCGATCGGCGGCACCATGCCGGCGGCCATGGTCGCGGCCATCGGCGCGTAGCTCTGAGACGCCAGCAGCCCCACCGAAAACGCATACGCGGCCTTGTTGATCGGCCCGCCGAGGTCGACGCACATCATGCCGCCCAGCAGCACGCCCAGCAGGATCGCGTTGGTGGTGCCCATGCTGTCGAGAAAGTGCGTGAGCGCCGCCAGCATGCCCGCCACCGGTTTGCCGACCACGTAGATCATCACCAGCCCGGTGAACAGGCTGGCGAACAACGGGATGATCAGGATCGGCTTCAAGGCCTCGAGGCTTTGCGGCAACGCCACATAGCGGCTGATCGCTTTGGCCGCGTAGCCGGCGATGAACCCGGCGACGATCCCGCCGATGAACCCGGCCCCGAGGGTGCTCGCCAGCAGGCCACCGATCATCCCCGGCGCCAGGCCCGGACGGTCGGCGATGGAATAGGCGATATAGCCGGCCAGCAACGGCACCATCAGCTTGAACGCCGTCTCGCCGCCGATCTGCATCAGCGCCGCCGCCAGCGTGCCCTCCTCCTTGAACGCGGTGATGCCGAACACGAACGACAGCGCGATCATCAGGCCGCCCGCCACCACCATCGGCAGCATGAACGACACACCGGTCAGCAGGTGTTTGTAGACGCCGGTCTTCTCTTGTTTCGGCGCAGCCTTTGCGTCGCCCGCGGCGCTCTCCTGCTTGCCCTCGGCCAAGGCTTTCTTCAGCGTGGCTTCGGACTGCTTGAGGGCGATGCCGGTGCCGCAGCGGTAAATCCGCTTGCCGGCGAAACGCTCGGTGGCGACTTCGATGTCCGCCGCGAGCAGCACCACGTCCGCCTCGGCGATGGCCGCTGCGCTGAGCGGGTTGCGGGCGCCGACCGAGCCCTGGGTCTCGACCTGCAGCTCATAGCCCAGGCGCTTGGCGGCCTGCTGCAAGGCTTCGGCGGCCATGAACGTGTGGGCGACGCCGGTCGGGCATGCCGTGACGGCCACCAGGCGCGGAGCGCCCACTGCCGCAGGCACGGCTTCGGCGTGATCGGCGACGTGCACGGCGGCCTCGACGGCCCCGCGCCGCAGCACCGCTTCGACATCCTGCAACGCCTGCGACGGCGCGATGCGGAACACCCGCTTGCCGATGAACCGGGTCATGTCCACCGGCCCCGTGGCGACCAGCAGCACCCACTCGGCCGCCTCAAGGGTGGCGGCCGACATCCGGCGTTCCGGGTGCGCGGCATCCACCACCTCGACACTGGTGCTCCAGCCCTGGCGCTGGGCCGCCGCCTCCAGCAGGCGGGCGCACAGCACGCTGGTGACCATGCCGTTCGGGCAGGCCGTGACAATGGCTAACTTCATGACAAACCCTCTTATTGTTCTGTCAGGGGACGCACGCGCACGCCCTGTTCGAGCGGCGCCAGGCGCGCCGCATCGTGGATGCCGAAACCGATCTGGGTCACCGCCAGCGCGGCGATCGCCGTGGCGGTGCGCAGGGTCTGCTCGGGCGTATCGGCGCTGAGCAGGCCGTGAAGCATGCCGGCCAGCAGCGAGTCGCCCGCCCCCACCGTGCTGGCCACGCGGACCTTCGGCGGCGTGGCGTGCAGGGCCGCACCGACCGCGAACCAGCTCACGCCCTCGGCCCCGTGGGAAATCACCACATGCTCGACGCCCTGGGCGTGCAGGCGGTTGGCCGCCTGCGCCTGGGCCTCGTGGGACAGCACATCGCAACCCAGCGCATCGGCCAACTCTTCGGCGTTGGGCTTGATCAGCCACGGGTTGGCCTTGAGCGCCGTGCGCAACGCTTCGCCGCTGGTGTCCAGCGCGACCTTCAGGCCCAAACCGTTCAGGCGCTCGATCAGCTCGCGCAACCACTGTGCGCTCACCCCGCGCGGCAGGCTGCCGGCCACCACCACCGCATCGTGCCCCGGCGCGATCTGCACCAGACGGTCGAGCAAGGCTTGCTGCGCCACGGCGCCGACCACCGGCCCCGGCCCGTTGATGTCCGTGATGCGACCGTCGTGCTCGGCCAGTTTGAGGTTGCTGCGGGTCTCGCCCGGCACGCGGATGAAAGCGTCGACGAACCCGCGCCGGGCGAACAGGTTCTCGAACGCTTGCAGGTTCTCCTCGCCGAGGAACCCGCTGACCGTCAGCTGATGCCCAAGGTCCGCCAGCACTTGGGCGACGTTCACCCCTTTGCCGGCGGCGTGGCTGTGCATCTCGTCGCTGCGGTTGACTTGGCCGGCCTCAAGGCGCGGCAAGCGCACCGTCAAGTCGAGGGCCGGGTTGAGGGTCAGGGTCAGGATCTTGGCCATTTACAGAGCCTCCACTAATGCGCGCACATCCTGTGCGCTGCCCACGGCAAGCGCTTGCCGGGCAACGGTTTGCGCCTGGGTCAGGGTCAGTTCACGGATGCGCGCCTTGACTTCGGCGACGCTGCGGGCGGCCACGCTCAGTTCATCCACACCGAGGCCGACCAGCACCGGCACCGCCAGCGGATCGGCCGCCAGCTCGCCGCACACGCCGACCCATTTGCCGTGGGCATGGGCGGCGCGCACGGTGATGTCGATCAGGTGCAGCACCGCCGGGTGCAGGCCGTCGGCCTGGGCCGAAAGGGTCGGGTGGCCGCGGTCGATGGCCAGGGTGTACTGGGTCAGGTCGTTGGTGCCGACGCTGAAGAAATCCACCTCACGGGCCAGCACCGGCGCCAGCAGCGCGGCGGAGGGCACTTCGATCATGATCCCCAGTTGCAGGTCGGCCACCGGGATTTCCCGGCGCAGACGCTCGGTCATGTCCCGGGCCTGACGCCACTCCTCGACGCTGCCGACCATGGGGAACATGATCCTCAGCGGACGGTTGTCGGCCGAACGCAGCAAGGCGCGCAGCTGCGCTTCCATGATCTGCGGACGCTGGAGGGTCAGGCGGATGCCGCGCACGCCGAGGAACGGGTTTTCCTCCTTGGCGATCGGCCAATAGGGCAACGGCTTGTCACCGCCCACGTCCAGGGTGCGCACCACCAGCGGCCGACCGGCGAGGCCGTCGAGGACGCGGCGGTACTCGGCTTCTTGGGTGGCTTCGTCCGGCGCTTGCGGGTGGGCCATGAAGATCAGCTCGGTACGCAGCAGGCCGATGCCTTCGGCGCCCTGCTCCACCGCGCGGGCGACGCCGGCGCTTTCGCCGATGTTGGCGAACACCTCCACTGCGTGGCCGTCGGCGGTGAGCGCCGGTTGATGGCGCTGTTCGGCGGCGGCCTTCAGACGTTGCTCGCGGCTGTCGCGCTCTTCGGCGGCCCGTTGCAGGGTCGCGGCGTCGGCGTCCACGTGCAGGCGGCCGCGCTGCCCGTCGAGCAGCAGCGGCGTGCCCGGCGCCAGCAACAGCACCGCAGCGCCGGCGCCGACCAGCGCCGGAATGCCCAGCGCCCGGGCCACGATGGCGCTGTGGGCGGTGGCCCCACCGCGCGCGGTGAGGATCCCCGCCACCCGCGCCGGATCGAGCCGCGCCACATCGGAGGGGCCGACCTCTTCCATCACCAGAATGTAAGGTTGCGCGGGCTCGCTCAGGGTCTGCACGCCGCACAGTTGCGCCAGCACCCGCCGACCGATGTCGCGCAGGTCGGCGGCGCGCTCGGCGAGCAAGGCGTCCTGCAGCGACTCCTGTTGCTTCGCCGCCGCCTCGATCACCGCCATCCACGCCGCCTCGGCGCTTTCGCCCTGCTTGAGGCGGGTGTCGACTTCGTCGGTGAGCTCCGGGTCGTCGAGCATTTCCAGGTGGGTGATGAAGATCTCGCGGATGGCCTTGGCCTGGCTGCGCTCGATCAAGCCCTGGATGTCGTGGCGCACTTCGCTCAGCGCTTGCTGGAGACGCTCGCGCTCGACGGCGGCGGACTCGCCGCGCAGCGGGTAATCGATGGCCTGTTGCACCTGAATGTGCGCCGGCCCCATGGCGATGCCGGGGGCGGCGGCGATGGCTTGCAGCAGGCTGCCGGAGGCCGGCGCGACAAGCACCTCGGCCACCTCGGCGAGCGCCTCCTGCGCAGGGGCGACCGCCGGCAGCGGCTCGACCTCTTCGCCCAGCCCTTCTTCAATGGCCGCCAGCAGCGCCGGCAAGGCATCGGCGGCGATGGCCGGTTCGGCGATCAGTTCCAGCACCTGGCCGCGACGGGCGCCGAGGCTGAGCAGCTTGCTCAGGCTTTTCACCGACACGGCGCTGTCCTGGCCGTCGACGAGACGGATGCGGATCTCGCCCTCAAAATTCTTCGCCAGTTGCGCCAGCACCTTCGCCGGCCGTGCATGCAGGCCATGGGCATTGGCCAGGGCGATGCGCGCGCTCGGCCAGTCGGCCGGCAGCTCGCCGCCCAGCACTTCCAACACTTTGCGGCTGCTGGTGGCGCGGCCCAGCTCATGGCCGCGCCCCTCGATCAGCAGCGCGCACAGGCGTTCGAGCAGCGCCTGGTGGGCCTCGCCCAGGCTGGCCAGGCAGAACAGCCCGTTGAGGGGCTGGCCGAGGTAGCGCATCGGCTTGTCCGGGGTGACGAAGGACAGGCCCGGGCGCTTCACGGTCTGCTCGCTGTGCAACCACCACAGGCCGTCGCCCAGCGGCAGCGCTTCGACCTGCTGCAGCACGCCGGAGAAACCGTTGCTCACGCAATCGGCCTGGCGCAGCAAGCGCGCACCGCGCCAGACCAGTTCTTCGAAATCGTCGGCGGACACGCTAAGGCCGATCATCTGCGCATCCAGCGCCAGCTCCTGGGGCGCGCCCTGCAGCAGCTTCAGCAACGCCTCGGGCGAGCCGGCGCGGCGCAGCGCCTGGCCCAGGTCGGTCTCGCCCAGGGCGCGGGTCAACAGTTGCAGCAGACGCAGGTGCTCATCGGACTTGGCCGCGATGCCGATGGCCAGGTAGACGATCTGGCCGTCGCCCCAATCCACGCCGTCGGGGAACTGCATCAGCCGCACGCCGGTGGCGAACACTTGATCGCGGGTCTCCGGGGTGCCGTGGGGAATGGCGATGCCTTGCCCGAGAAAGGTCGAGCCCTGGGCCTCCCGGGCCTGCAGCCCGGCCAGGTAACCGTCGGCCACCAATCCATCGGCCACCAGGCGGTCAGCCAGCAGTTGCAGGGCGGCGGACTTATCCACAGCCGACCGGCCCATGGAAATCTGCTCTACAGTGAGCTCGAGCATGCGTTCTCCTTTTTGGCATCGGGAGGTGCCAGGTATTGTTGTGGATAGTTTCAGCTTAGCGCCTGCACTTTTCAGGGGCAGTTTTGGCGGATTCGCGGCAGCTGCGGCCAAAGGCGACTAAAGTGCAGAAAATACGCCTGCTGAAACGTTTAATCTAGATTGATCGGCACGTTACTCGATAATGTCCCATCCTTGAAGGCCAACCGTCGGCTGCGCTGCGACAATGGTCGCCTCCCCGAATCGGGTAGGATTGGCGAAAATGTCGGGGCACGCTGGAAAAAACAAGGAAATCCCGGGTGAAACTCAGTGATATCGCGCGGCTGGCCGGAGTGTCCGTGACCACCGCCAGCTACGTCATCAACGGCAAGGCCGAACAGCAACGCATCAGCAACGCCACCGTCGAGCGGGTGCGGGCGGTGGTCGATCAGCACGGCTTTACCCCCAACCCCCAGGCGGCCGGGCTGCGCAGCCGGCACACCCGCACCTTGGGCTTCATCCTGCCGGACCTGGAAAACCCCAGTTACGCGCGGATCGCCAAGCTGCTGGAACAAGGCGCCCGGGCCCGGGGCTACCAATTGCTGATCGCCAGCTCCGACGATGCGCCGGACAGCGAACGGCAACTGCTGCAACTGTTCCGCGCCCGCCGCTGCGATGCGCTGATCGTCGCCAGTTGCCTGCCGGCCGGCGACGACAGCTATCGCCAATTGCAGGCCAAGGGCCTGCCGATCATTGCCATCGACCGGGTGATGGATCCTGCGCACTTCTGCTCGGTGATCAGCGACGACCGCGAGGCCAGCCTGCACCTGACCCAAAGCCTGCTCGAACCGCAACCCAAGCAGATCGTCCTGCTCGGCGCCCGTCCCGAACTGAGCATCAGCCAGGAGCGGGCCGCCGGGTTCAGGCAGGCGCTGGCCGGGTTCAAGGGCGACATCCTCATCGAGCATGCCGAGTCGTTCAGCCGCGACTGCGGCAAGCAACTGATGGAAGAACTCCTGCAACGGCTGGGGCATTTGCCGGACGCACTGGTGACTACGTCCTACGTGCTGCTGCAGGGCGTGTTCGATGCGCTGCACGACTTCCCGCTCAAGAACCGCCCGCTGCGCCTGGGCACCTTCGGCGACACGCAACTGCTGGACTTCCTGCCGCTGCCGGTCAACGCCATGGCCCAGCAGCACCAGCTGATCGCCGACAAGGCCCTGGCCCTGGCGTTGGCCGCCGTCGAGCAATCGGACTACGAGCCCGGCGTGCAGGCCATCGCCCGCACCTTCAAGCAGCGCATCCGCCGGGACTGAACCGTGGAGCTGATCGACAGCCACACCCATCTGGACTTTCCCGACTTCGACGCCGACCGCACGGCGTTGATGGCCGAGAGCCGCGCCCTCGGAGTGCGGCGGATGGTGGTGCTGGGGGTATATGAAGGCAATTGGCAACGGGTGTGGGACCTGGTGCAGGGCGACGCCGACCTGTACGCGGCGTTCGGCCTGCATCCGGTGTATCTCGACCGACACCGCCCGCAAGACGTGCAGGCCCTCGGCGACTGGCTGACCCGGCTGCGCGGCCATCGGCAATTGTGCGCGGTGGGCGAGATCGGCCTGGACTACTTCATCGAAACCCTCGACCGCGAGCGCCAGCAGGCGCTGTTCGAGGCTCAGCTGCAACTGGCGGCGGACTTCGGGCTGCCCGCGCTGATCCACGTGCGGCGCAGCCATGCGGCGGTGATCGCCACGCTCAAGCGCTTCAGGCTCAAGCGCGCCGGCATCATCCACGCTTTCGCCGGCAGCCGCGAAGAGGCGCGGGAGTACATCAAGCTGGGGTTCCGGCTGGGCCTGGGCGGCGCGCCGACCTGGCCCCAGGCGCTGCGCCTGCACCGGGTGCTGGCGGATCTGCCGCTCGATTCGGTGGTGCTGGAGACCGACTCGCCGGACATGGCCCCCGCCATGTTCCCCGGCGTGCGCAACACCCCCGCGCATCTGCCGGCGATCTGCGCGGCGCTGGCCGCCCTGATGGCCGTCAGCCCCGAACGACTGGCCGCCGCCAGCACGGCCAATGCCTGCGAGGTGTTCGGCTGGTGATCAGTCGCCGTGGGCCTTGGCGGCGTCGAGGATCAGCGTCAGGTGCTGCCGGTGGCGGAAGTAACGCGTGACGGCGAAGTACACGAACACCGTGATCAAAGACGCGTTCAACTGTTCGGTGACGCTGAGCAGCCCCACCCACTCCATCACCAGCGCCACCAGCAGCGCGGTGCACACCGTCACCCGCGCGCTGGCGCGCAACAGCCCCAGCGAGTCGAGGGACCTGAACCGTTTGATCTGCTGCGGGCAACGCAGCTCCAGCCGTTGCTCGCAATGGGGGCAGGTGAAGGCTTCGTTGATCGAAAGGGCATTGAGTTGCCAGGGTTTCAGCACCAGGGTGGTCTGACAATGGGCGCAACGGCCTTGGACTCCCAAGGTGGCGACGGACATTAACGGGCTCCTCCAAGCGGTCAAGTCGGGTGATCTTGATTGATTGAAGACGAAAAAACAGAGCGCGGAGAAAAACAGGATTTGGCTTACAAATGTAAGCAAAAAAGTACTACAAAAAATTCCACAACCTCAGACGTGGGAGCACGACCGCTCCCACGAAGGCCGGATCGAACCCAACGTCAGACCCGGAACGCGTTGATCAACTGCTTGAGCTCCACCACCTGCGCCGACAGGGCGCGACTGGCGTTCTCGGTCTGGTGCGCGCCTTGCGCCGTACGCTCGCCGGCACGGTTGATCTCGACGATGTTCTGGTCGATGTCGTGGGCCACGGCAGTCTGCTGCTCCACCGCGGCGGCGATCTGCTGGTTCTGGTCGACGATCATTCCGACCGCGCCGAGGATGTTTTCCAGCGCCTGCTGTACCTTTTCCGACTGCCCCACGGTGCCGTTGGCCATCTGATGGCTGACGCCCATGGCCTTCACCGCCGCGCCCACGCCGCCGTGGAGCTTGGCGATCATCTGCTCGATTTCCTCGGTCGATTGCTGGGTGCGCTTGGCCAACGTGCGCACCTCGTCCGCCACCACCGCAAAACCCCGCCCCTGCTCGCCCGCCCGCGCCGCTTCGATAGCGGCGTTGAGCGCCAGCAGGTTGGTCTGCTCGGCGATGCTCTTGATCACTTCCAGCACGCTGCTGATCGACTGGCTGTCGCTGGCCAACTGGTTGATCACCAACACTGACTGATCGATCTCGCTGGCCAGCGCCGCGATGCTGCCCTGCTGGGACTCCACCAGGCCGCGCCCGCTGACGGTCTCGTCGTTCACGCTGTGGGCGCTGCTGACCGCCGCCGCAGCGCTGCGCGCCACTTCCTGGGAGGTGGCCGACATCTGGTTCATGGCCGTCGCCACCTGCTCGATCTGGGTACGCTGGCCGGCCACCGCCTGGTTGCTCTGGGCCGACACGCTCTGCACCTGACCGGCCTGGCGCTCGACCTCGCTGACGGTCTGCCCGACCCGTTCGATCAGGTCGTGGATCTTCTTCACGGTGCCGTTGAACACCTCGCCCAGCTCGCCCAGTTCATCCCGGCTGTTGGCGCGGAAATTCACCGTCATGTCGCCGGCCGCCACTTTGTCCATCATGGCGCCCAGACGTTTCAGGGTGGTGCGGGTCGACGCGTAGAAACCGCCGTAGAGGTAGAAAATCAGCACGAACACCACCGCCAGCGCCACCGCCTGCAGCACCATGTGCGTGCGGTTCTGGGCCAGGCGTTGCTGCAATTGGCTGTCGAGGAACTTCAGGGTCGCTTCGTTGAGCTGGTAAGTGCGCTCCATCAGCCCGCTGACCTGATCGTAGAACGCCTGCCAGGGCGCATCGAGGGTGTCGGCCATCACCACTTGCTCCTCGAACAGCTCGCTGGCCTGCTTGAGCGAGGCCTTGCTGGCGTCCGCCGGGGCGCTGAGGAACTCCCGCGCCGCCTTGCTCGAACCGAGGGCATCCTGCAGTTTCAGGCCGTACTCGGCCTGGAGTTTTTCGATCTGCGCCAACAGTTCGTCGAAGCGGGTGCTGGATGAACTGTTGAGAAAACCTTGGCCCAACGAGTACGAGCCCATGGCCCGGCCTTCGCCGAGGGTCTGGGTGACGGCCGGGGTGATGGCGGTGACCAGCTCGCTGAGCTGGCGCATGTCGCTTTGGCCGTCGCGGCTCAGGCCGGCCTGGCTGGCGACGATCTGGCTGAAGATCTGCGCGCTGCCCAGCAGCTTGCCGATCAGCGCGCTTTTGCTTTGCAGGGAGTTCTCCGCTTGCTGGGCCTTGAACGCGGCGATCATCTCATCGCGCTTGGCGTCGAACACCGCGGTCTGCTCCGGATCGTCGGTCATCGCCTTCAGCCCTTGCAGGCGCGTCAGCACGTTCTGCTCAAGGGTGGTGATGTTCGCTTCGACATTGCCCGCCTTGCCCGACTGGCCGAGGGTCACGTTGATCTGCACCAGGTTGTTGAGGGTCTCCAGGTCCCGCCGCAGGCTCAGGCTGCTGCCCAGCAGGTCGAGGCTTTGCAGTTCCACCCGGGTGCCCTGGAACTCGCGGTACGAATCGCGCACCAGATAGAAGTTGGTCACCAGCATCGGCACCAGGAACAGGACGCTGATCAGGCTGAACTTCATGCCGAAGCTCAGGCGGTTCATCAGCGAGACGGCGGGATAGAGCAAGCTCTTCACTGGAAGTCTCCCTCGGTTTGTTCTTGTTTTTATTGGCAGGCGCGGGGCGACAGCAGATAGCCACTATCGAGCGCCATCTCTGTATAGCTCAAATCGGAGGGAGGTTTTGTAACTTAAGGTTAACGGCCGTGGCGAGGGCGCTAGCTCCCGCCACAGGGTATTCGGGTCAGCGAACCAGGACGGTCCACAAGGCAAACCCGGCGTACCACAGCACGGCGGCGCGCAGCAGCAGTTCCCACAGGCAATCCAGGGTATTGATGCCTTCCGGGCCGGTCACCGGCGGCGGGATCTCCCCGGCGGCCAGGCCTGCCTTGTCGATCAGGCGGGCGGCGCTGATGTGCCAGTTCAGCAGTTCATGCAGCATCACCCGGCTGACCGCGACGAAGTTGCCCACCAAGGCCAGGCTCGCCGCCAGCAGGCGCACCGGCACCCAGTCGAACGCGTGCCGCAGCTGCGCCGCCCGTTCGGCCACCGCCGGGTTCGCGGCGTTCTCCTCGGCCAGCGCCAGCAAGCGGTAACTCAAGGCCGCCACCGGGCCCAGCAGGAAATACCAGAAGATCACCGCAAAGAAGCTCTGGTAGGCCTGCCACAGCAGATGCCCCTGCACCCGCGCCAGCAACTGCTCGCCACGGTCGGCGCAGATGCCCAGGTCGCGCTTGGCCACGTGGGCCGCCGCTTGCAGGTCTTCCCGGCGCCAGGCGTCGCGGAACGGCCCCAGGCCGCCGAGCAGGTCGTTGCGCCCCAGACTGTAGATCACCACCAGCAGATGCACCGGCAGGGCCAGCAGGCCGTAGGCCACCGGTTCCAGCACCACCAGCAGCAACGCCAGCAGCGCCACCGGCAGCAGCACCAGCACCGTCAGCACCAGCCAAGGGCGCTTGGCCAGGCCGCCGCTTTCGAGCTTGTGCAGTTCGCGGATCCATCCGCCGTCGCGCTGGACCCGATGGCGCAGGGCCGAGAATTTCTCGATCCAGACCGCCAACAGCAACACCAGAAAACTCATTGTCCTTCCTCTTGTGCCAGGGCCGCCCGGTAGCGTGCCCAGTCGAATGCCGGCCCCGGGTCGGTCTTGCGGCCGGGGGCGATGTCGCTGTGCCCGCAGATGCGTTGTCCGGTGATGGCCGGAAACCTCGCCTGCAACTGCCGGGTCAGCGCGGTCAGCGCCTGGTACTGCGCGTCGGTGAACGGTAGATCATCGGTGCCCTCGAGCTCGATGCCCACGGAAAAATCGTTACAGGTCTCGCGTCCCTCGAAACGGGAGACGCCGGCGTGCCAGGCGCGCTCAAGACAGGAGACAAACTGAGTGACCTTGCCGTCACGCTCGATCAGAAAGTGCGCAGACACCCGCAGGTCGGCGATACCCGCAAAGTAGGGATGTTCGGTGACATCCAGACGGTTCTGGAAAAATTCCTGCACCTTGCCGGTGGCGAACTGCGCCGGCGGCAGGCTGATGTTGTGGATGACCAGCAGGGAGACTTCGCCCGTCGGGCGTTCATTGAAGTTGGGCGACGGACAGACCTGCACCCCGTGACACCACCCGCTTGCGGGATCCAACTGCATACCGATTCCTTCAACGCCATCTGTGTTGGCGCCCAGTATGCCGTGATCGGCGTGCCGGACGCGATCACTTGGCGCGATTGCGCCGCCGCAGATTGCCCAGCACCGACTCCAGCGCGCGGTCGAACAGCAAGGTGTCGTCCAGCCGCCACGCCGCGCCGCGACGCAGCTCCAGGGCGAGCCCGGTGCGGTCGCGCTCCAGCACTTTCATGCCGGTGCGGTCGACGAACACGTATTTGCCGGTGGTCTCGTTGATGGCCGCCAGCTTGCAGCGCAAGGTGTGCTCTTCGTCTTCGCGAAACACCACCCAACTGCCCAGCCGCAACTGCTCGACCTGCCGCAGGCCGGCATCGTCCTGCGGCAGGCGCAAAGGCATGCCCTCGTCCGCCGCGCGCAGGGCCACCGGCAACGCCACCTCGACTAAGACCAGCGCCTCGGCGGGGCCGGACTCATCGGCACGCTCGAACAGGCGCACGTGCAGCGCTTCCAGCTCGCTGAAAAACTCGCTGGTGGCGAACGGGTCGAACGCCGAACTGCTCAAGCCGTCGCGCAACGACTTGAGCAGCCCCGGCACCATCGCCAGCAGGCGCATGCCGGACTCCGGCCCATCGTGACGCTGCACGCTCCAGACCAATTGCTCCATGGTCTGCACGTCCGCCCGCCATTCGGCGCTCTGGTCGCCGTGCTTCAGGCAGGTCAACAGCAGCACCTTGCTCCAGGCATCCTGGACGAACGCCACCACTTTGGGCGGCAGCACCTTGCCCGGCAACGCCTGGTTGAGCGCCTGCTCCACCCGGCGGCGAGCCAGTTCGGTCCTCGCCCGCCCCTCCTCGGCATCGCGCAGGCGCTGCTCGAGCAATTCGCTGCGGCGGCGCTCGTCGCCGGTGAAGGCCAGGAAATCCGCCAGCAGCTCGGAGAAGATCGCCGGATCGTCATTGAAATCGGTCAGCAAGCGCTGCACCACCTGCTCGATGCGCAGGTACAGGCTGTCCCGCGCATGGCCGTCGCACTCGCCCCAGCCCATGGCGGCGTCCGCGATTTCGTTGAGCAGGCGCCGCGCCGGGTGACTGCTGCGGCTGAAGAAACTCTTGTCGAGCACCGCGACCTTGAGCATCGGGATCTGCAGCCGAGCGATCAGCGCCTTGAGCGAATCCGGCAGGTTGCGGTCGTCGAGGATGCACTCGAACAGCATGGCGATCAGGTTGATCACGTCCTCGTCGGCGCCGCCGACGATGCGCGACTTGCCGCTGCGCACGCTCACCTGGGTCAGCAATTGCTCGAGCTGGTTGCGCAGGTCGAAATCGTCCAACGCCGCCAGCGTCGGCACGTACTGCTGCAAGTGCGAAAGCAGGCGCAGCAGGTCGCGGGTGGAGATCGGCTGAACCGCCGAACTGGGCTCCAGGATCGGCGCCACGCTGCCGCGCAGGTGCGACAGCAGTGCCTGCAACGCCGAGAAGACTTCCTGCACGCCGTCCTCCAGCGGAGGCGGTTCGCTGTGCGTCGGCTCACTGCTGGCACGGGTGACGGCCTGGTCGATGGCACGGCGCGCGGGCGCCGGTTTCAGCTCGGGCAGCACGCCGGTGGCGGCCAGCAACTGATTGGCTTCGGCATACAGCTGATCGGTGTCGGCCAGCACGTAACGCTCGAACAGCTTGAGCAGAATCAGCTTGACCTTGATCCCCACCCCCAGGTTGCGCCCGGCCAGCAGGAAATATTCGCACAGCATCGAAGGACCCAGCGGGTTGTGCCGATCCTCCAGGGTCTTGCCGAGCAGGGCATTGAGCCGCGCCGTCAATTGATCGAGGGCGAAACCGTCGCGGCTCAGCACACGGCCGACCATGGTCTCGATGGCGACGCTGCGCTCCCGGTCGTCGGTGCGTTCAGAGGTTTCGTCCGGCAGCAGCGAGGACGGCAAGGCGTTTTGCGCGGGATCGTACTGGGTGAGGCCGACGAACGCCTCGAAGAGATGTTCGAGAAAGCCGCGCTCGATGTTCTTGCGCTTCAGGCGCAGGTCGCGCATGGCCTCGAAAAAGAGGTTCTGCTCGACGTCGCTGCGGGCTCGGTCGGCCATTTCGAACAGGGTGTCGTCGGCATTGTCGAACAGCGCCTGCAGGCCGTGGCGCAGTTGCTGGGTGGCCTTGTCGCGCACCTGAAGCAGAATCACAGGCAGGCGGGCGAGCGGCGAAGGGTTCGCCGGATCGGTAGCGGCCTTGCGCAAAGGCACTACATTCCCGTCGTTGTGCATCCAAGCCTCCTGAAACGGTGATTCTTCAAGTGCGCGGGCCTGCCGATCCCTGTCGGGGAACGGCCGGAAAGCGGGCTCAAAGACAAACGTCAAAGCCATGACGTCAAATGCAAGGCGGATTATCTTGCAAAAAATGTCCCCGGCGCCAGAGCCCTCAGGGATTCCCCTAGGCCCCGGCGCTGTTCCAGTGACCGCTCCCGGCGCGCATTTGCTCAAGGAAATCGACCGGCTGCGCTCAAGTCCCTGCGCACCCGCCTTGGGTTGGGCCCTGCCATGCCCCTATAATCGGGCCACTTTGTCTGTGGAGCCCGTTATGCCGAACCTACGTCTCGCCGATTTGACCGCCGAAATCGAAGCCAACGTCCGCCGTGCGTTGCGCGAAGACATCGGCAGCGGCGACATCACCGCACAACTGATCCCGGCCGAACGCCTGGCCAAGGCGACCATCATCACCCGCGACGCCGCCGTCATCTGCGGCACCGCCTGGGTCGACGCCGTGTTCCGTCAGCTCGACCCGCGGGTGGCGGTGCACTGGCAGGTGCGCGACGGCGACCGGGTGAGCCCCAACCAGCCGCTGTTCCACCTGGAAGGCCCGGCCCGTTCGCTGCTGACCGGCGAACGCAGCGCGCTGAACTTCCTGCAGATGCTCTCCGGTGTCGCGACCCGCGCCCGACAACTGGCGGATTTCGTCGCCGAGACCGGCGTGAAGCTGCTCGACACCCGCAAGACCCTGCCGGGCCTGCGCCTGGCGCAGAAGTACGCGGTGACCTGCGGCGGCTGCCACAACCACCGCATCGGCCTGTACGACGCGTTCCTGATCAAGGAAAACCACATCGCCGCCAGCGGCGGCATCCCCCAGGCCATCGCCGCCGCGCACCGGATCGCGCCGGGCAAGCCGGTGGAGGTCGAAGTGGAAAGCCTGGATGAACTGAAGGAGGCGCTGGACGCCGGGGCCGACATCATCATGCTCGACGAGCTGAGCCTGGACGACATGCGCGAAGCCGTGCGCCTGAACGGCGGCAAGGCGAAGCTGGAAGCCAGCGGCGGCATCAACGAAAGCACGCTGCTGCCGATCGCCCGCACCGGCGTGGACTACATTTCCATCGGCGCCATGACCAAGGACGTGAAGGCGGTGGACCTGTCGATGCGCCTGAGCCTCTGAAGCCGCCGCGCAACGAAAAACGCCAGCTCCGTCGGGGCTGGCGTTTTTGTTTCAATCGTCGATTTCGTTGAGTTCAAGATAGGCCTGCAGCTTCATGCCCAAGGCTTCGGCCACTTCCTGATGCACTTCCAGGCGCATGGCCTTGAGCTCCTGCGGCGTCTCGGCCACCAGCTCCAGCACCAGTTCCCAAGGCTCCAGCCCGCGGGACTCGGCTTCGTCCTCGAACGCCCACTGCGCCTGCTGCTTTTGCTCGGTGGCGTCCAGGGCGCTGATCTCTTCCTGAAGGGAAGGCGTCGCCGCCAGGTATTTCTCCAGCGCTACATCGATTCGTTGTTCTTTTGGGATCATGGCGTTCTCGCTGATCAGGGGAATGGGTGATGGATCTGGATCTTCTGGGATCTCTCTGCCGCGGATTGTCCGGCCTCGGAACCATTCGGGATCATCTGAACACTGCAGGGCGATGCTTGTGCTGGCGCCGAATATAGGACGTTTGGATGACGAATGACACGGGTCTTTACATCTCTCGCACAAAAAGCTGACCGGGGGAACATAAATCCGGATTCCGAGTCATAGCGATGTGCCATATCGGCACGCCACTCCGCTGTCCACAAGGAAACCCAGTGATGCGCAGCCTTTCGAAAATGTCGTCTGTTGTGTCCACTACCGCAATGACCGCCCTGCTCGGGGCGTTGGCCCTGCCGGGCAATGCAATGGCCATCGAGCTGAGCGACCGGCTCCCCGGCTACGGCGACTCGGTTCCCGCCATCCACAACGACAACGGCAAGACCGTGATCGTCAGAACCGACATCAGCCTCGATGAACTGAAGAAGATGCGCGACACCCTCGGCGACCAGACGCGCCAGCTCGAAGAGCTCAAACGCAGCAGCGGCTCCAGCGCCAGCGCCGGCAGCCGGGAGACTGACCAGCTCAAGGAACAGGTCAAGAAACAGGACGGTGAACTGGACACCCTGCGCCGGCAGATGGAAGAACTCAAACGCAGCAGCGGTTCCAGCTCAAGCGCCGGCAGCCGCGACACCGACGAACTGAGGAACAAGGTCAAGGAGCAGGACCGGGAACTGGACAACCTGCGCCGGCAGGTCGAGGAACTCAAAAGCAGCAGCGGTTCCAGCTCCAGCTCAAGCGAGCTGTCGAGCCTCAAGCGGGACGTCAGCGATCAGGACCGTGCGATGGATCAGCTCAAGCGCACCGTGGAGGAGCTGAGCCGCAAGGTGAAATGAGGGGAATGGTGCCCGAGACAGGAATCGAACCTGCGACCTTCGCGTTACGAGTGCGCTGCTCTACCGGCTGAGCTACACGGGCGGTGGGCTAAACCTAGCATCGGTCTCGGCGCCCGGCAACCCATCTCGCGCCGCAATCATTTTTGACAGGAAAAAAAATGCCCCGCCGTTTTCACGGCGGGGCATTTTCATTGCGCGAAAGCCTGGGGTCGATTAAACGCCCGAAGCCTTGGCAGCCGCCACGTCTTTGATGGACAGCTTGATCCGGCCGCGGTTGTCCACGTCCAGCACCAGCACTTCCACTTCCTGGCCTTCTTTCAGGATGTCGGTGACTTTCTCTACGCGAGCGTCGCTCAGCATCGAGATGTGCACCAGACCGTCCTTGCCCGGCAGGATGTTGACGAACGCGCCGAAGTCGACGATGCGCTCAACCTTGCCCACGTAGATCTTGCCGATCTCGGCTTCGGCGGTGATGCCCAGAACGCGCTGACGGGCAGCTTCTGCGGCTTCCTTGGTTTCGCCGAAGATCTTGATCGAGCCGTCGTCTTCGATGTCGATCGACGCCTTGGTCTCTTCGCAGATGGCACGGATGGTCGCGCCACCTTTGCCGATCACGTCGCGGATCTTGTCGGTGTCGATCTTCATCGCGATCATGGTCGGTGCGTTGGCCGACAGTTCGGTACGCGACTGGCCGATCACTTGGTTCATCTGGCCGAGGATGTTCAGGCGAGCTTCCAGGGCCTGGCCCAGGGCGATCTCCATGATCTCTTCGGTGATGCCCTTGATCTTGATGTCCATCTGCAGCGCGGTGACGCCCTTGGCGGTACCGGCCACTTTGAAGTCCATGTCGCCCAGGTGGTCTTCGTCACCCAGGATGTCGGTCAGGACGGCGAACTTCTCGCCTTCCTTCACCAGGCCCATGGCGATACCGGCCACCGGTGCCTTCATCGGCACACCGGCGTCCATCAGGGCCAGGGAAGCGCCGCACACGGAAGCCATCGAGCTGGAGCCGTTGGATTCGGTGATTTCCGACACCACACGAACGGTGTACGGGAATTCGTCGGCGGCAGGCAGCATGGCCTGGACCGAACGGCGGGCCAGACGGCCGTGACCGATTTCGCGACGACCGGCACCGCCCATGCGACCGCACTCGCCCACCGAGAACGGAGGGAAGTTGTAGTGCAGCATGAACGAGTCTTTCTTCTCGCCTTCCAGGGTGTCCAGCAGTTGCGCGTCACGGGCGGTGCCCAGGGTCGCGACCACCAGGGCCTGGGTTTCGCCACGGGTGAACAGCGCCGAACCGTGGGTCTTCGGCAGCACGCCGACTTCGATGTTCAGCGGACGCACGGTGCGGGTGTCGCGGCCGTCGATGCGTGGCTTGCCGTTGACGATGTTCTCGCGAACGGTGCGGTATTCGATTTCGCCGAAAGCGGCTTTGACGTCGCCGGCCGAAGGCTGGCCTTCTTCACCGGACAGCTTGGCGACCGCCTGGTCGCGCAGCTCGCCCAGACGGGCGTAGCGGTCGGCCTTGACGGTGATGGTGTAGCCTTGGGAGATCGCTTCGCCGAACTCGGCACGGATCGCGCCCAGCAGTTCGGTGGCCTCGGCGGCAGGCGCCCAGTCCCAGGTCGGCTTGGCGGCTTCGGCGGCCAGTTCCTTGACGGCCTTGATGACCGACTGGAATTCGTCGTGGGCGAACAGCACGGCGCCCAGCATCTGGTCTTCGGTCAGTTCCTTGGCTTCCGACTCGACCATCAGCACGGCTTCTTCGGTACCGGCCACGACCATGTCCAGGCTCGATGCGGCCAGTTGCTCGTAGGTCGGGTTCAGCAGGTAGCCGGTGCTTTCGTGGAAAGCGACGCGGGCGGCGCCGATCGGGCCGTCGAACGGAATGCCGGAGATGGCCAGGGCAGCCGAGGTGCCGATCATCGCAGCGATGTCCGGATCGGTCTTCTTGCTGGTGGAGACGACGGTGCAGACGACCTGCACTTCGTTCATGAAGCCTTCAGGGAACAGCGGACGGATCGGACGGTCGATCAGTCGGGAAGTCAGGGTTTCCTTCTCGGAAGGACGGCCTTCGCGCTTGAAGAAACCGCCAGGGATCTTGCCTGCGGCGTAGGTCTTTTCCTGGTAGTGAACGGACAGGGGGAAGAAACCCTTGCCCGGATCGGCTTGCTTGGCGCCGACCACGGTCACCAATACGCTGACGTCGTCGTCAACGGTGACCAGCACTGCGCCGGTGGCCTGACGGGCGATGCGGCCTGTCTCGAGGGTGACGGTCGACTGACCGAACTGGAACTTCTTGATTACCGGGTTCACGGTGTCCTACCTTCTTTGTGGCTCTTGGGGGAACTGGTTTCTTGCGAAATTCTTGGGCAATGTCGGGAATCGGCCCGATGCGGATTGTCCGGGGTGCTGCCGGGATGAAACAGGTGCCTCAGATAAAACTTGAGGCTGGAAGCCTGCCGCCTGCCGGCGGAAAACCGCAGACAGCCGACAGGCAACCAACCTCATAGCGCAATCGCTGATTAGCGACGCAGGCCCAGGCGGCCGATCAGAGCGCTGTAGCGGCTCAGATCTTTGCCTTTCAGGTAGTCCAGCAGCTTGCGACGCTGGTTAACCATGCGGATCAGACCACGACGGGAGTGGTGGTCTTTGCCGTTGGCCTTGAAGTGACCTTGCAGCTTGTTGATGTTGGCGGTCAGCAGTGCAACTTGCACTTCTGGCGAGCCGGTATCACCAACGGCTTGCTGGTAGTCGGTAACGATTTGAGCTTTTTCTGCTGCGCTGAGAGCCATGAGGCAATCCTTTTATCAGGAAACCGTCCAGGGACGGTTTCAACAGGCCAGGGACAAATCCCTGTATCAATAAAAGAGCAGTGACCGTGCCTGTTGACAGCCACCCTCGCCGGCCCGCTGTTACGCGAACCGGTTCCGGTCATTCCGACCGAATCAAGCGACGCGGCGCGATGCGCCCGTCTTCGCTCACTTCACCGATGCCGATGAAGCGACCGTTGTGATCCTGTACCCGCACCATGCCGAACTTCGGCGCATCCGGAGCGCGCACCGGCTGGCCGTTGAGCCAGTAGAACGCGCTGTGCTCCGAGAACTTCAGCAGCGGCCAATCCTGCAGGCCGCTGTCCGCCGGCATCAGGAAGCGGTCGAGCGCTTCGTTGCCGCCTTCGGCATGGGCCGCTTCGAGCTCTTCGAGGGTCACGGTCTGCGCCAGGGTGAAAGGCCCGGCCTGGGTACGCCGCAATTCAGCGACGTACGCACCGCAACCGAGCTGCTCACCGATATCCTCCACCAGGGTACGGATATAGGTGCCCTTGCTGCAATCCACCGCCAGTCGCGCAGTATCGCCTTCGAAGGCCAGCAATTCCAAGCGCGCAATAGTAACAGAACGCGGTTCGCGCTCCACTACTTCACCTGCACGGGCCAACTTGTAGAGCGGCTGGCCATCACGCTTAAGCGCCGAGTACATCGGCGGTATCTGATTGATTTGCCCACGGAATTTCGGCAGGACGGCTTCGATGTCGGCGCGACCAACGGTCACCGGACGCTCCTGCAGAACCTCGCCCTCGGCATCGGCCGTGGTAGTGGTCTTGCCCAGTTGCGCCAGCGTCTCATAGCCCTTGTCGGAATCGAGCAGGTACTGCGAGAACTTGGTCGCCTCGCCGAAGCACAGCGGCAGCACGCCGGTGGCCAGCGGGTCGAGGCTGCCGGTGTGCCCGGCCTTCTCGGCGTTGAGCAGCCAGCGAACCTTTTGCAGCGCCGCGTTGGAGGTGAACCCCAGCGGCTTGTCGAGCAGGATGATGCCGCTGACGTTACGACGGATACGTTTGACCTGGGCCACCGGATTACTCCTTGGTGTCTTCGGGTTCGGCCGCCGTCTCGTGCAGGCTGTCTTCAGCCACCGCACGGTCGATCAGGGCCGACAGGTGCGCGCCGCGGGCGACGCTTTCGTCGTAGTGGAAATGCAGTTGCGGCACGCTGCGCAGCTTCATTTCGCGGGCCAGCTGCATGCGCAGGAAACCGGCGGCGGCGTTCAGCACCTTGATGCTCTGCGCGATGTCGGCAGCGTTGTCCTGCCCCATCACAGTGATGAAGATCTTGGCGTGACCGACGTCACGGCTGACATCCACCGCAGTGATGGTGACCAGGCCGACGCGCGGGTCTTTGACTTCACGACGGATCAGCTGGGCCAGCTCACGCTGCATCTGATCGCCGATACGTTGGGTACGGCTGTATTCTTTTGCCATGGTTTGTTACCTGTAACTGCCCCACGGCGAAACCCGTGAGGTCTGAAAGCGGCAAACGCCCGGCCTGGCGGAGGCCAGACCGGGCGTTGCGTTTAGAGTCCGCCGGACGGGCTGCGCAGATCGCTGCGGCGGCCCGTTGCGGCTCCCGAAGTGCGCGAGTCAGAGGCTGCGAGCAACCTGAACCTTCTCGAAGACTTCGATCTTGTCGCCGACCTTGACGTCGTTGTAGCTCTTCACGCCGATGCCGCATTCCATGCCGGCACGGACTTCGGAAGCGTCATCCTTGAAGCGGCGCAGGGATTCCAGCTCGCCTTCGAAGATCACGATGTCTTCACGCAGTACGCGGATCGGACGGTTACGGTGCACGACACCCTCGACCACCATGCAACCGGCGATCGCGCCGAACTTCGGCGAACGGAACACGTCACGCACTTCGGCGATACCCAGGATGTTCTCGCGGACATCGCTGCCGAGCATGCCGGTCAGGGCCTTCTTGACGTCTTCGATGATGTCGTAGATCACGTTGTAGTAACGCATGTCCAGACCTTCCTGCTCGACGATCTTCCGTGCGCCCGCATCGGCACGCACGTTGAAGCCGAACAGCACGGCGTTGGAAGCCAGTGCCAGGTTGGCGTCGGATTCGGTGATGCCACCGACGCCGCCACCGACCACACGCACTTGCACTTCGTCGTTGCCCAGGCCGTTGAGGGCGCCTTGCAGGGCCTCCAGCGAGCCGCGGACGTCGGACTTGAGGACGATGTTGAGCGTCTTCTTCTCTTCCTGGCCCATGCTTTCGAAGATGTTTTCCAGCTTGCCGGCGTGAGCGCGGGCCAGCTTGACTTCGCGGAACTTGCCTTGACGGAACAGGGCCACTTCACGGGCCTTCTTCTCGTCGGCCACCACGCTCATCTCGTCACCGGCGTCAGGCGTGCCGTCCAGGCCGAGGATCTCGACCGGAATGGCCGGGCCCGCTTCCTTGATCGGCTTGCCGTTCTCGTCGAGCATGGCGCGCACGCGGCCATAGTTCGAACCGACCAGCACCATGTCGCCTTGACGCAGGGTACCGTCCTGAACCAGCACGGTGGCCACCGGGCCGCGGCCCTTGTCCAGACGCGACTCGACCACGACACCACGGCCAGGGGCCGACGGAGTGGCGGTGAGCTCAAGCACTTCGGCCTGCAGCAGCACGGCTTCGAGCAGTTCGTCGACGCCGGTACCCATCTTCGCCGAAACCGGAACGAACGGCGTGTCGCCACCCCAGTCTTCCGGCGTCACGCCGTGGGTCGCCAGCTCGCTGCGGATGCGATCGAGGTCGGCACCCGGCTTGTCGATCTTGTTCACCGCCACCACCAGCGGCACGCCAGCAGCCTGGGCGTGCTGAACGGCTTCGATGGTTTGCGGCATCACGCCGTCGTCGGCCGCGACCACCAGGATCACGATGTCGGTCGCCTTGGCGCCGCGGGCACGCATCGCGGTGAACGCCGCGTGACCCGGGGTGTCGAGGAAGGTGACCATGCCGCGTTCGGTTTCGACGTGGTACGCACCGATGTGCTGGGTGATGCCGCCGGCTTCGCCCGCAGCAACCTTGGCGCGACGGATGTAGTCGAGCAGCGAGGTCTTGCCGTGGTCAACGTGACCCATGACGGTCACGACCGGAGCACGAGGCACCGCCTCGCCTTCGAACTTCAGGGACTCGGCCAGGGAATCTTCCAGGGCGGTGTCGCTGATCAGGGTCACTTTGTGGCCCAGTTCTTCGGCGACCAGCTGGGCAGTTTCCTGGTCCAGAACCTGGTTGATGGTGGCCGGGGTGCCCAGCTTGAACATGAACTTGATGATTTCAGCAGCCTTGACCGACATCTGCTGGGCCAGATCGCCCACAGTGATGGTCTCGCCGATCTTCACGTCACGCACCACCGGCCCGGTAGGGCTCTGGAAACCGTGGGCGTTGCGTTTCTTCAGCTTGGACTTGCTGCTGCGACCGCCGCGGCGGAAGCCATCGCTTTCTTCGTCGGTAGTGCGGGGCGCCACGCGAGGGGCCGGCGCCTTTTCCTTGACCGATGCGCGGTGCGGAGCGTTCTTGCGCTCGCCGTCACCGCCGCCGCGACGGCTGTTCTCGTCGGCGCGTGGCTTGTCCGGACGACGCTGGTCGTCACGCTTGCGCACTTCGACGACCGGAGCGGCCGGCGCTGCGGATACCGCTTCGCGCACAGGCTCGGCAACCGGAGCCGGGGCTGCAACAGGCTCGGCCGCAGCGGCCGGGGCAGCAGGAGGCTGACGGCGCGCTTCTTCTTCGGCGCGCAGGCGGGCTTCCTCTTCTGCCTTTTGACGGGCGGCGTTTTCCACGGCGCGGCGCTCGTCCAGCTCACGCTGACGCTCGGCCTCGATCTCTTCCGGGCTGCGCTGCACGAAAACTTTCTTCTTGCGCACTTCTACGCTGATGCTCTTGCTGCCGGCCACCCGCAGGGTGCTGGTGGTTTTACGCTGCAGCGTGATCTTGCGTGGCTCTTCCACTTTCGCCTTGTGGCTGCTCTTCAAGTGAGTCAGCAGGGACTGCTTTTCACTGTCAGTCACATGTTCTTCGGCGGCGGTGTGCGGCAGACCTGCCTCACGCATCTGCTGCAACAGGCGCTCTACCGGTGTTTTGACCTCATCGGCCAGTTGTTTCACCGTGACTTGCGTCATGCACTTCTCTCCTCAGGCCGCGCCTAATTACTCGAACCAGTGGGCTCGGGCGGCCATGATCAACTTGCCGGCACGCTCTTCGTCGATACCGTCGATGTCGAGCAGGTCATCAATCGACTGCTCGGCCAGGTCTTCGCGGTTAACTACGCCGCGCACCGCCAGTTCCGCCGCCAGATCCTTGTCCATGCCCTCAAGCGAGAGCAGGTCTTCGGCCGGATGGGCGTCTGCCAGCTTTTCCTCAGTAGCGATGGCCTTGGTCAACAACCGGTCCTTGGCGCGAGCGCGAAGCTCGTTGACGATTTCCTCGTCGAAGCCGTCGATGTTGAGCATCTCTTCCAGCGGTACGTAGGCAATCTCTTCCAGGCTGGTGAAGCCTTCGTCGACCAGCACCTGGGCCAGCTCTTCGTCGACTTCCAGCTCGTCGATGAAGTTGCGCAGGATGTCGCCGGTCTCCGCCTGTTGCTTGGCCTGGATGTCCGATTCGGTCATCACGTTCAGGGTCCAACCGGTCAGCTGACTGGCCAGACGCACGTTCTGGCCGCCGCGGCCGATGGCCTGAGCGAGGTTGTCGGCACCCACCGCGATGTCCATGGCGTGGGCGTCTTCGTCAACGATGATCGCCGCCACTTCGGCAGGCGACATGGCATTGATCACGAACTGCGCCGGGTTGTCGTCCCACAGGACGATGTCCACACGCTCGCCACCCAATTCGCCCGACACGGCCTGGACGCGCGAACCGCGCATGCCGATGCACGCGCCCTGCGGGTCGATGCGCTTGTCCTTGGAGCGGACGGCGATCTTGGCGCGCGAACCCGGATCCCGGGAGGCGGCCATCACTTCGATCAGGCCTTCGGCGATTTCCGGCACTTCGATGCGGAACAGCTCGATCAGCATTTCCGGCGCGGTGCGCGACAGGATCAGCTGAGGGCCGCGGTTCTCGGTGCGGATTTCCTTGAGCAGCGCACGCAGGCGCACGCCGACACGGAAGGTCTCGCGGGAGATGATGTCTTCACGGGCCAGCAACGCTTCGGCGTTGTTGCCCAGGTCGACGATCACGTTGTCGCGGGTCACTTTCTTCACGGTGCCGGAGATGATCTCTCCCAGGCGCTCGCGGTACGCGTCCACGACTTGGGCGCGCTCGGCTTCACGAACCTTCTGTACGATGACCTGCTTGGCGGTCTGCGCCGCGATGCGGCCGAACTCGATGGACTCGATCTTCTCTTCGACGACGTCGCCGACCTTGGCGCCCGGGTGCGTTTCGGCAACCTTGCTCGGCCAGGTCTCGATGGCCGGATCGTCCAGATCGGCTTCCTCGACCACCGTCCAGCGACGGAAAGTCTCGTAGGAACCGGTGTGGCGGTTGATTTCCACACGCAGGTCCACTTCGTCTTCAAAACGTTTTTTGGTTGCAGTGGCCAGAGCCAGCTCCAGCGCTTCAAAAATCACGCCTGCCGGTACACCCTTTTCATTGGATACCGACTCAACAACCAGCAGTACTTCTTTGCTCATCGTACGCCTCGCCTTTCGCAAGCCATTGGATCCGCGGGATCCGCAGTATCTGGCAGGTCTCAGTCAAAACTGGGAATAATGTTGGCCTTGTCGATCATATCGATCGGCAACAGGAACTCATGGTCATCCACCTGCACCACGACATCCTGTTCTTCCACTCCGCGCAGAAGGCCCTGAAAGTTGCGCCGGCCTTCAAAAGGCGAACGCAATTTGATCTTCACTTGTTCGCCGGCATGCGAAGCAAACTGTTCCAGAGTGAACAGCGGGCGATCCATGCCAGGAGAGGACACCTCAAGGGTGTATTCGGAACTGATCGGGTCTTCCACATCGAGGACCGCGCTGGCCTGACGACTCACTGCCGTGCAGTCGTCGATCAGGATGCCGCCCTCTTTATCGATGTAGATCCGCAAAACCGAATGTTTGCCTTGAGAGATGAATTCGATCCCCCAGCATTGATAGCCAAGAGCCTCGACCACCGGGGCCAACAAGGCCTGCAACTGTTCTAGCTTGCTCGACACCTGAACCCCCTCGTGCATGCTGTGCAAATAAAAAATGGGCAAGAAGCCCACCATGAGATTGCCGCGCGACAGCGGCATTGAAAGTGTCCAGCTAACAAAAAGCCCCTGAAGAAGGGGCTCCTTAAACTGGTTGCGGGGGCCGGATTTGAACCGACGACCTTCGGGTTATGAGCCCGACGAGCTACCAGACTGCTCCACCCCGCGACAAAGCTGGGGCGAAAGTATACGACCGAACCCTAACGAGGGTCAATGTAACCTTCCACCTGCAAGAAAGCCCGCAACAGCGGGCTCTCCTGACTAATTGGTACCGAGAAGGGGACTCGAACCCCTACACCCTATGGGCACAACCACCTCAAGGTTGCGTGTCTACCAATTCCACCACCTCGGCAAAACTACGTTTGAAACCCTTCTTACTTCTGCTCTTGAGCTGGAGGTACGTCAGTCGCCGAGTTGGCCGACTTTTGCTCTTGAAGCACCGGGACATCATCAGAAGCCGGCTGTTGCTTTGGAACTTCCAACACCGCTGGATCTGGCAGACCTGCTTGAGTCAGCTGATGAGCCTTCTCTTTAGCAAAGTATCCTAACCCTAAGCTGGTTATGAAGAAACCGGCGGCGAGTATAGCAGTAAACTTACTAAGAAAGGTAGAGGAACCTTGGCTTCCGAACACAGTATTTGAAGCACCTGCTCCGAAAGACGCACCAGCGTCCGCTCCCTTACCCTGCTGCAGCAAAACCAGAGCAACTACGCCCAATGCACCCAGCAGATGAAAAACGACTACGACTGTTTCCAGCATTTTTTCAGTTTCCCGCGGCGCGGCAAATCGCACCGAACTCATCTGCATTCAGGGAAGCTCCACCAATGAGCCCCCCATCGATATCCGGCATGCCGAACAGTTCAGCCGCATTGGCCGCCTTCACGCTGCCGCCGTACAGAAGCCGCACACCTCGTGCCACTTCAGGATTCTCTGCCGCCAATTGCTCGCGGATGGCCTTGTGCACATCCTGAGCCTGCTGCGGCGTCGCAGTCAGCCCGGTGCCAATGGCCCAGACCGGCTCGTAAGCGATGACCGCCTTTGCAAAGGCACCCACCCCCAACTCTTCGATGATGCTGCCCAGCTGACGCCCGACAACCTCAAGGGTCTGTCCAGCTTCGCGCTGCTCAAGGGTTTCCCCTATGCAGAGCACCGGAACCAGACCGCAGGCCTGTGCCGCCGCGAACTTGCGGTTCAGCATCCCGTCACGCTCACCCATGATCTGGCGACGCTCGGAGTGCCCGACAAGCACCAGGGAACAACCTGCGTCCACCAACTGACTCGGAGCGATCTCACCCGTCAAGGCACCTTGCATGGATTCCACCGCAGAATTCTGCGCACCGACCGAAATCGATTTTCCTTTCAGGCCATCAATCACTTGATTGATGAACAGGCAAGGCGGGAATACCGCGACATCAATGCCGCTTGGCAATGCCAGATGACGGAGGCCGTTGATCAGCTCAGCGACGCTGGCGCGGGTACCGTGCATTTTCCAGTTACCAGCTACCATAGGGCGACGCATGCTTTACCTCGTCGGTCAAAGTGGGCGCAGATGTTACCCAACACAATCATGGCTGGCAAGCCGAATCATGCAGAAACTTCAGTCACCAGTTTTGCCAGCTCTTCGGCGTAGCCGCGAACCTGGGCCTCGTCCTCGCCTTCGACCATGACACGCACCAAAGGCTCTGTCCCGGACTTGCGCAGCAGAACGCGGCCACGACCGGCCATCGCCTGGGTGACACGGGCACTGGCTTCTTTGACAGCAGGATGCTCAAGCGGACTTTCGCCGCCGCCGAAACGCACGTTGATCAGCACCTGCGGACACTTGCGCAGCGCCTGGCGGGTCTGGGCCAGCCCTTCGTTGCGGGTCTTCAGCGCCATCAGCACCTGCAGCGCCGCGATGATCGCATCCCCGGTTGTGGTGTGGTTGAAGCACACGACATGCCCTGAGTTCTCACCGCCCACCAACCAGTTGCGTTCCAGCAGTTCGGCGATGACATAACGGTCGCCGACATTGGCGCGCACGAACGGGATGCCCAGATCGGCCAGCGCCAGTTCCAGCCCGAGATTGCTCATCAAGGTGCCGACCACACCGCCCTGAAGCTTGCCGCGCTCGTGCAGGTCCCGCGCGATGATGAACAGCAGCTCGTCGCCGTCGACCACGGCGCCGGTGTGATCCACCATCTGCACCCGGTCGCCGTCACCGTCGAAGGCGATGCCCAGGTCGGCGTGCTCCGCCAGCACCGCGGCCTGCAACGGCCCCATGTGGGTCGAGCCGCAGTTGTCGTTGATGTTCAGGCCATTCGGCTGGGCCGACAGCACCACGACCTCGGCGCCCAGCTCACGGAACACGCTCGGCGCCACCTTGTAGGTCGCACCGTGGGCGCAGTCGATCACGATCTTGAGGCCCGAGAAGCTGGTGCCGGACGGCACGCTGCTCTTGCAGAATTCGATGTAGCGGCCCGAGGCATCGTTGATCCGCGAGACCTTGCCGATCTTGCTCGACTCGACCACGGTCATCGGCGTGTCGAGAAGCTCTTCGATCATCAGCTCCAGCTCGTCCGGGAGCTTGGTGCCCTTGCCGGAGAAGAACTTGATGCCGTTGTCGTCGTGCGGGTTGTGCGAAGCGCTGATCACGATCCCGGCCTCGGCCTGGAACGTGCGCGACAGGTAGGCGATGGCCGGCGTCGGCATAGGGCCGAGCAGCATCACATCGGCCCCGGCGGAGGTCAGGCCGGCCTCAAGCGCCGATTCGAACATGTACCCCGAAATCCGGGTGTCCTTGCCGACCAGCACCTTGCAGGCGCCCATCTTGCGGAATGCCATGCCGGCTGCCCAGCCGAGCTTGAGCATGAAGTCTGGAGTGATCGGATACTCACCGACCCGGCCGCGAATACCGTCGGTGCCAAAATATTTCTTGCTCATAAGTGCTCCATATTCCTATTCGGCCGATTCCACGGCTTCGATCATCCGCACGACATCCACCGTTTGCGCCACGTCATGCACGCGCAGTATGCGCGCGCCCTTGACCGACGCCAGCGCCGCCAGTGCCAGACCACCGCTCAAACGTTCATCCACGGGGCGATTCAAGGTCTGCCCGATCATGCTCTTGCGGGAAACGCCCACAAGCAGCGGCCGCCCAAGCGCATGCAGGGATTCCATGTGCTTGAACAAGCTTAGATTGTGCTGCAGGGTTTTGGCGAAACCGAAACCGGGGTCGAGAATGATCCTCTCGGCAGGAATGCCCGCCGCGGCGCACGCCGACATCCGCTCGACCAGAAACTCGCCCACTTCACGGGTGACGTCCTGGTACCGCGGATTGTCCTGCATGTCGCCAGGCTCGCCCAGCATGTGCATGAGGCACACCGGCAAACCCGTGGCCGCCGCCGCATCCAATGCACCGTCCCGGCGCAACGAGCGCACGTCGTTGATCAACCCCGCCCCCAGCCGAGCCGTCTCGCGCATCACCGACGGGGTCGACGTGTCGACCGAAATGATCACATCCAGCTCCCGGGCGATCCGCTCCACGGCCGGGGCCACGCGCTCGAGTTCCTCCAGCGGAGAAACCGCCCGCGCACCGGGCCGGGTGGATTCGCCACCGACATCGATCAACGTCGCGCCGGCCTGCACCATCGCTTCGGCATGGCGCAACGCAGCATCGAGCTGACCGTACCGGCCGCCATCGGAGAAAGAGTCGGGAGTGACATTGAGAATGCCCATGACATGCGTCCGGGCCAAATCAAGAACCCGGTTGCCGCAAGGCAACCGGGTCAGGGACTGAGCAGAAGTCATTTCAAACCTTAAACGTCAGCTGCCGGGCCGCCGATCGGAGTTTCCGGACGCTCATCCCGCACCACGGGCGGAGGCGTACCGGTGCCGCCCGACCAGTCGCGAGGCTCGCGCGGTTCGCGTCCGGCCATGATGTCGTCGATCTGCTCGGCATCGATCGTTTCGTACTTCATCAGCGCATCGGCCATGGCGTCGAGCTTGTCACGGTTGTCCGTGAGGATCTGCTTGGCGGTGCCGTAGCACTGGTCGATGATGCTGCGCACCTCGGAGTCGATCAGTTTGGCCGTCTCGCCGGAGAAGCTCGCGTTCTGGCCGCCACCACCGCGTCCGAGGAACACTTCGCCCTCTTCTTCGGCATACATCAGCGGACCGAGTTTTTCCGACAGGCCCCACTTGGTCACCATGTTCCGGGCAATCTGGCTTGCACGCATGATGTCGTTGGAAGCACCGGTGGTGACGCCGTCGAAGCCCAAGGTCATCTCCTCGGCGATACGGCCACCGTACAGCGAGCAGATCTGGCTGATCAGCGCGCGCTTGGACAGGCTGTAGCGATCCTCTTCCGGCAGGAACATGGTCACGCCCAGCGCACGGCCACGCGGGATGATCGACACCTTGTAGACCGGGTCATGCTCTGGCACGACGCGACCGACGATGGCGTGACCGGCCTCGTGGTAAGCGGTGTTCTGTTTCTCTTTCTCGGACATGACCATGGTCTTGCGCTCGGCGCCCATCATGATCTTGTCTTTCGCCAGCTCGAATTCCTTCATCTCGACGATGCGCTTGCCGGCGCGGGCCGCGAACAGGGAGGCCTCGTTGACCAGGTTGGCCAGGTCGGCGCCGGAGAAGCCCGGAGTACCGCGGGCGATGACGGCCGGAGCGACATCGTCGCCCACCGGCACCTTGCGCATGTGCACCTTGAGGATCTGCTCGCGGCCGCGGATGTCCGGCAGGCCGACCACCACCTGACGGTCGAAACGCCCCGGACGCAGCAGCGCCGGGTCGAGCACGTCAGGACGGTTGGTCGCGGCGATGACGATGATGCCGTCATTCATCTCGAAGCCATCCATCTCGACCAACAGTTGGTTGAGGGTCTGTTCGCGCTCGTCATGACCGCCGCCCATGCCGGCGCCACGATGGCGACCCACGGCGTCGATCTCGTCGATGAAGATGATGCACGGCGCGTGCTTCTTGGCCTGTTCGAACATGTCGCGAACACGGCTGGCACCGACACCGACGAACATCTCGACGAAGTCGGAACCGGAAATGGTGAAGAACGGCACCTTGGCTTCGCCGGCGATCGCCTTGGCCAGCAGGGTCTTACCGGTACCCGGAGGGCCGACCATCAGAACGCCGCGAGGGATGCGACCGCCCAGACGCTGGAACTTGCCCGGGTCGCGGAGGAACTCGACGAGCTCGCCGACTTCTTCCTTGGCTTCGTCGCAGCCGGCGACGTCAGCCAGGGTGGTCTTCACCTGATCCTCGGAAAGCAGGCGCGCCTTGCTCTTGCCGAAGCTCATCGGGCCGCCCTTACCGCCGGCTCCGCCTTGCATCTGGCGCATGAAGAACATGAACACCGCGATGATCACCAGGATCGGGAAGCTGGCCACCAGCAACTGGGTCCAGATGCTCTGCTGCTCAGGCTGCTTGCCTTCGATCACCACATGGTTGTCGACCAGGTCGCCGATCAGCCCGTTGTCCTGGATGGCCGGACGAATGGTCTTGAAGCTGTCGCCGTCATTGCGCTTGCCGGTGATCACATAGCCGTCGACGGCCACGCGCTCGACCTTGCCGTCCTTGACCTGTTGGATGAAGTCGGAATAGTTGAGGGTCTGCGGCTCGTTCGGACTGGAGAAGTTGTTCATCACAGTCACGAGGACCGCCGCGATGATCAACCACAAAATCAGGTTCTTTGCCATATCGTTCAATTCGTTACCCTCTGAAGCAGGCCAGGCGCAGCCGTGCCTCGCATGATAATCACCGGCTTAACTTACTACATTACCCGCACGACTGCAGGCGCCGTCTGTAACCCTTTGTGAAACCTAGACTACACGATGTTGTTCCAGGCCAGGTTCCGTGTCCCATTGCAAAAAACTATGGGACGCCTCTGAAAGCCCCCGGCCTGACGCCTTTCACTCGCCGCGATAGCCCCAAGCCAGCAGGTATTGCTCGCGGGAACTGTCGCGGGAAGAGTCCGGTTTGATCATCTGGACCTTGTCGAATTTCTGACGAGTGTCCTTCAGATAGGCATCGAACCCCTCGCCCTGGAAAATCTTGATCAGGAAATTGCCGCCAGGCTTGAGGATCCGGGCCGCCAGATCAAGGGCCAGCTCACAGAGGAACATGGCCTTGGGCATGTCCACGGCAGGCGTACCACTCATATTGGGGGCCATATCGGAAATCACAAGATCCACCTGCGAATTGCCTACGGCTTCAAGAATGCGGGCGAGCACTTCGTCCTGGGTGAAGTCGCCGTGGACGAAGGTCACGTCCGGGATGCTGTCCATCTCCAGGATGTCCGAGGCGATCAGCCGGCCCTGGCCGCCGATCAGCCGGCTAGTGACCTGCGACCAGCCGCCGGGCGCGGCGCCCAGGTCGACCACGCTCATGCCCGGACGGATCAGCTTGTACTTCTCCTGGACCTCCAGAAGCTTGTAGCTCGCGCGCGAGCGGTAACCATCCTTCTGCGCTTGTTTCACATAAGGATCGTTGACATGTCGTTTCAGCCAACCAAGGCTTGTCTTGGAACGCGCCATTGGGCACCTCGATGATAAGGGTCGTGATTTATCGGGCGGATCCACGAGCCCTCGGGTAAAATGGCCGCCATTTTTACAGAATCCAGACGAAAGGGTCAGATTATGCCGCTCAGCAACGAGCAGAAGAAACAATTCAAATCCATTGGTCACGACCTGAAGCCGGTTCTGATGGTGGCCGGCAACGGCCTGACCGAAGGTGTTCTCGCCGAGCTGGAGCGTGCGTTGACCGATCATGAACTGATCAAGGTGCAGGTCAAGCTCGAAGACCGCGACGACCGTCGCGCCGTCATGGACGAGCTGGCCAAGGCCGGCCGCGCCGAGCAGGTGCAGATCATCGGCAAGATGGTGCTGCTGTACCGCAAGAACCCGCAGCCGAACAAGCAGCTGTCGAACATCCACCGCTACAAATGACGGTGGCCCCGGTCAGCGGTGCGGCTTGCGCACCCTGACCGGCACGGACTGGGCCACCAGCACGATGCCGCTGATCCCCAGCACCACGAAACAGTACATCTGCCAGCGCTGATCGACCGACACGCCGTAGCGCAGCGTGTAATAGCCGAAGCAGGCGGCCAGGCCGACCAGCAGCACCCGGCCACTGAACACCCGCCACCATGCCGCGACACCGGCAACCCTCGCCAGCAGCGTCAGCTGAACCAGCATTCCCACCGCCGCCACACCGATCAACCAACGGTCGATCTGCGTCGCGACGTCGTCGATCAGCAACGGCGCCAGCCCGCTGACCTTCAGCGCCGGAATCAATCCGACATGAAACACCCAAAGGCCGCCGACCCAGAAGACCTGGGACAGCTGCCAAAGGATGGCCTCAAGGGTGGGCGCCCGGAACATCGCGTCAGATGTGCTTGACTTCGACAATCTCGTACTCGACCGTGCCGCTCGGAGTCTTGACCACGACCGTATCGCCTTCTTCCTTGCCGATGATCGCACGGGCGATCGGCGCTGCCGCCGAAAGCCTGCCTTTCTTGATGTCGGCTTCGTCCTCGCCGACGATCTGGTAGGTCACCTGATCGCCGGTCTCGGTGTTTTCCAGATCCACGGTGGTGCCGAAAATCACCTTGCCGGTATGGGCGATGGTGGTGACATCGATCACCACCGAGTTCTGCAGACGGCCTTCGATGTCGCGGATCCGCGCCTCGACCATGCCCTGCTCCTCGCGGGCGGCATGGTACTCGGCGTTTTCCTTGAGGTCACCGAGCTCGCGGGCCTCGCCGATGGCCTGGCTCAAGCGCGGACGCTCGACCTTGCTCAGGAACGTGTGCTCTTCCTCCAGGGCCTTGGCGCCCCGGACGGTCATTGGGTATTTGTTCATGCCTTCAATCCTGCGTGTAGATCCTGCAAGCGGCGCACGGTCTTCTCGGGACCGAACTTCAGCGCTTCGCAAATGGCTTCGCCCGCAGCAATGGTAGTGGTGCAGTAGATCTTGTGCTGCAGGGCATTGCGGCGGATGGAGTAGGAATCAGCGATCGACTGCCGACCCTCGGTGGTGTTGATGATCAGGGTGACTTCGTCGTTCTTGATCATGTCGACCACGTGCGGACGACCTTCGGTCACCTTGTTCACGCGGCGTACCTTCAGGCCTGCGGCCTCGATCACCTTGGCTGTGCCGGCGGTGGCCACCACTTCGAAGCCCAGGCCGATCAGGTCACGGGCCACGCCCGCCACCAGCGGCTTGTCGTCGTCGCGGACGCTGATGAATGCGGTGCCGCCGGTCGGCAGCACTTCGCTGGCGCCCATCTGGGCCTTGGCGAACGCTTCGCCGAAAGTGTCGCCGACGCCCATCACTTCACCGGTGGACTTCATTTCTGGGCCGAGGATCGGGTCGACGCCAGGGAACTTGGCGAACGGGAACACCGCCTCTTTCACGCTGTAGAAGTTCGGGATGATTTCCTTGGTGAAACCCAGTTCTTTCAGCGTTTTGCCGGCCATTACGCGGGCCGCGATCATCGCCAGGGAAACGCCGATGCACTTGGACACGAACGGCACGGTACGGGACGCGCGCGGGTTGACTTCGATGACGTAGATGTCTTCGCCCTGCAGCGCCAGCTGCACGTTCATCAGACCGACCACGCCCAGTTCCAGGGCCATTTTCTTGACCTGTTCGCGCATCTCGTCCTGGATGTGCGCCGGCAGCGAGTACGGCGGCAGCGAGCATGCGGAGTCACCGGAGTGAACGCCGGCCTGCTCGATGTGCTGCATGATCGCGCCGATCACCACGTCCTTGCCGTCGCTGACCGCATCCACGTCCATCTCGATGGCGCAGTTGAGGAAGTGATCCAGCAGCACCGGGCTGTCATTGGACACCTGCACCGCTTCGCGCAGGTAACGCTTGAGCTCTTCTTCCTTGTAGACGATTTCCATCGCCCGGCCGCCCAGCACGTAGGACGGACGCACCACCAGCGGGTAGCCGATCTTAGCGGCGGCGCGGACGGCTTCGTCTTCGCTGCGCACGGTGGCGTTCGGCGGCTGACGCAGGTTCAGGCGCTCGACCATCTGCTGGAAGCGCTCGCGGTCTTCGGCGCGGTCGATGGCGTCAGGGCTGGTGCCGATGATCGGCACGCCGGCCGCTTCGAGGGCACGGGCCAGTTTCAGCGGAGTCTGGCCGCCGTACTGGACGATCACGCCTTTCGGCTTCTCGACGCGGACGATTTCCAGCACGTCTTCCAGGGTCACCGGCTCGAAGTACAGGCGGTCGGAGGTGTCGTAGTCGGTGGAGACGGTTTCCGGGTTGCAGTTGACCATGATGGTCTCGTAGCCGTCATCGCGCAGCGCCAGTGCCGCGTGCACGCAGCAGTAGTCGAACTCGATGCCCTGGCCGATGCGGTTCGGGCCGCCACCGAGGATGATGATCTTGTCGCGGCCGGACGGCGCCGCTTCGCACTCTTCCTCGTAGGTGGAGTACAGGTAGGCGGTGTCGGTGGCGAACTCGGCGGCGCAGGTGTCGACGCGCTTGTAGACCGGGAACACTTCCAGCTTCTGGCGGTGGGTGCGCAGGTTCTTCTCGGTGACGCCCAACAGCTTGGCCAGACGCTGGTCGGAGAAGCCCTTGCGCTTGAGGCGGAACATCAGGTCGCGGTCGATGGCCGACAGACCGAGGGTCTTGACCTTCTCTTCTTCCTTGACCAGGTCCTCGATCTGCACCAGGAACCATGGGTCGATCATGTTCATGCCGAAGATGTCTTCGACGGTCAGGCCGGCACGGAACGCGTCCGCCACGTACCAGATGCGCTCGGCGCCCGGCACGGTCAGTTCGCGCTTGAGGACACTCATGCTTTCCGGGTTGCTCAGGTCGAGCTTCTCGTCCAGGCCGCAGACGCCCACTTCCAGGCCGCGCAGGGCTTTCTGCAGGGATTCCTGGAAGGTACGGCCGATGGCCATGACTTCACCCACCGATTTCATCTGGGTGGTCAGGCGTGCGTCGGCCTTGGCGAACTTCTCGAAGGCGAAGCGTGGCAGCTTGGTGACGACGTAGTCGATGGACGGCTCGAAGGACGCCGGGGTCTTGCCGCCGGTGATGTCGTTCGACAGCTCGTCGAGGGTGTAGCCGACGGCCAGTTTCGCGGCGACCTTGGCGATCGGGAAACCGGTGGCCTTCGAGGCCAGGGCCGACGAGCGGGACACCCGTGGGTTCATCTCGATCACGACCATGCGGCCGGTGTTCGGGCAGATGCCGAACTGCACGTTGGAGCCGCCGGTCTCGACGCCGATCTCACGCAGCACCGCCAGGGAGGCATTGCGCAGGATCTGGTATTCCTTGTCGGTCAGGGTCTGGGCCGGGGCCACGGTGATCGAGTCGCCGGTGTGCACGCCCATCGGGTCGAAGTTCTCGATCGAGCAGACGATGATGCAGTTGTCCTTTTTGTCGCGGACAACTTCCATCTCATATTCTTTCCAGCCGATCAGGGATTCGTCGATCAGCAGTTCCTTGGTCGGCGACAGGTCCAGGCCGCGGGCGCAGATCTCTTCGAACTCTTCACGGTTGTAGGCGATGCCGCCGCCGGTGCCGCCCATGGTGAAGGACGGACGGATGATGCACGGGAAGCCCAGGCGCTCAAGCACCGCATTTGCTTCTTCCATGCTGTGGGCGATGCCGGAGCGCGGGCATTCCAGGCCGATGGCCTTCATGGCCTTGTCGAAGCGCGAGCGGTCTTCGGCCTTGTCGATGGTGTCGGCGTTGGCGCCGATCATTTCCACGCCGAACTTTTCCAGTACGCCTTCGCGCTCCAGGTCCAGGGCGCAGTTCAGCGCGGTCTGGCCACCCATGGTCGGCAGCAGCGCGTCCGGACGCTCTTTCTCGATGATCTTGGCGACGGTCTGCCACTTGATCGGCTCGATGTAGGTGGCGTCGGCCATGGCCGGGTCGGTCATGATGGTGGCCGGGTTGGAGTTCACCAGGATGACGCGGTAACCCTCTTCGCGCAGGGCCTTGCAGGCCTGGGCGCCGGAGTAGTCGAATTCGCAGGCCTGGCCGATCACGATCGGGCCGGCGCCGAGAATCAGGATGCTTTTAATGTCTGTACGTTTTGGCATGGGTTTGTCACTCAAATCCGCAGGTCAGTCGGCAAGCCGTCCTGATCGATTTCTGAAGTATCGAGGGGGCCGCCGGTCGCGGGGCCGCCCTCGAAGGGCTTCTCGCTACAGTCTCAAGGCAACGCTCAGCGTCGCTTGGCCATCTCGTTGATGAAGCGGTCGAACAGTGGCGCCACGTCGTTCGGGCCCGGGCTCGCTTCAGGGTGGCCCTGGAAGCTGAACGCGCTCTTGTCGGTGCGCTCGATGCCTTGCAGGGTGCCGTCGAACAGCGATTTGTGGATCGCACGGACGTTGGCCGGCAGGGTCGCTTCGTCTACCGCGAAACCGTGGTTCTGGCTGGTGATCATCACGACACCGGTGTCCAGGTCCTGCACCGGGTGGTTCGCGCCGTGGTGGCCGTGGCCCATCTTCAGGGTCTTGGCGCCGGAGGCCAGGGCCAGCAGCTGGTGGCCGAGGCAGATGCCGAACACCGGGATCTCGGTTTCCAGCACATCCTTGATCGCCTGGATCGCGTAGTCGCACGGCTCCGGATCGCCAGGGCCGTTGGACAGGAACACGCCGTCCGGCTTGAGGGCCAGCACGTCGGCGGCCGGGGTCTGGGCCGGCACCACGGTGACGCGGCAGCCGCGCTCGACCAGCATGCGCAGGATGTTGACCTTGACGCCGTAGTCGTAGGCGACGACGTGGTAAGGCAGCTCGGAGGCTTCGAGGGTGGCGTGGCTGTCGGTCTTCAGATCCCAGACAGTGGAGCGCCATTCGTATTGGGTCTTGGTGCTGACGACTTTGGCCAGGTCCATGCCCTTCAGGCCCGGGAAGCCTTGCGCGGCGGCGATGGCGGCTTCTTCGGAAATGTTGTCGCCGGCCATGATGCAGCCGTTCTGCGCGCCTTTCTCACGCAGGATACGGGTCAGGCGACGGGTGTCGATACCGGCGATGGCCACGACGTTGTTGGCCTTCAGGTAGTCGGACAGGGACATCGTGTTGCGCCAGTTGCTCGCCACCAGCGGCAGGTCGCGGATGACCAGGCCGGCCGACCACACGCGGTTGGACTCGGCGTCTTCCGGCGTGGTGCCGGTGTTGCCGATGTGCGGGTAGGTCAGGGTAACGATCTGCTGGGCGTAGGAAGGATCGGTAAGGATTTCCTGATAGCCGGTCATTGCGGTGTTGAACACCACCTCACCAACGGTCTGACCGTCGGCTCCAATGGCTTCGCCGCGAAAAATGCTGCCATCAGCAAGGGCGAGTATGGCTGGCTTAGTCAAGAAGACCTCCCGTAAATAACGCATGAAGGGGCAATCGCAGGTTGTAAAAAAGCGGAGTGACGTATGGACACGTCACCCCGCTTCTTCACTGAATTATTCTGCGCGCTTTTAGTGGACACACTAAAGCTGTAGCTTACAGGAATGCCTTCAAAATCGAAAGGGTAGGTTCGCACAAACTCGACAGGACGCCGGCAGGGCAAATTGAGATTAAACCGTCCCTGCGGTTGACACCCCTTTGCCCCTCTCTAGAATGGGTACCCATCTCAAGTTTCGAGAAAGAAACCCGCGATGAGTACCCATCTCAGCATCGCCGACGCCGCCGCACTGCTGAACGTCAGCACGCAGCGGGTCAGAACCTTATGCCGCTGCGGCGAGCTCCAGTCCGAGAAGATCGGCAACACCTGGATCGTCGAGCAAGCCAGCCTGAAAAACTACGGCCTTCGAACCGCACACATGATCGCACAAGACCACCCTGCCTACGCCGTCCAGACGTCGTCCGACTCACGCAAACCGATCGCCCTGAGCTTCTTCTCCGGCGCCATGGGCCTGGACCTGGGCCTGGAAAAGGCTGGCTTCGACATCCGCCTGGCGTGCGAGTCGAACAAGCACTGCCGCCAGACCATCGCCCTGAACCGCCCCAACACCGCCCTGCTCGGCGACATCAACGACTGCACCGCCGAGCGGATCCTGGAAGCTGCCCAAGTGCGCGCCGAAGACGTCGACCTGATCGTCGGCGGCCCGCCCTGCCAGGCGTTCAGCACCGCCGGCAAGCGCAAGGCGTTCAATGACGACCGCGGCAACGCCTTCCTCAAGTACATCGACCTCGCCCTGGAGATCCGCCCGCGCTTCATCGTCATCGAGAACGTGCGCGGCCTGCTGTCGTGTCCGATGGATCACCGCCCGCACAACCAGCGCGGCAGCGAATTCCCGGACCTGTCCCTCGACGAAATGAAGGGCGGCGCGCTGAACTTCGTCATCAGCGTGCTCAAGCGGGCGGGCTACACCTGCACGTTCAACCTCTACAACTCGGCCAACTTCGGCACGCCGCAGATCCGCGAGCGGGTGATCATCATCTGCTCCCGCGACGGCAAGGAAGCGCCTTTCCTGACGCCTACGCATTCCGAGGACGGCTCCCACGGCCTGCCGGTCTGGAACAAACTGCGCGGCGCCCTGCAGGGCATCGGCCAGCACACGCACCTGAACTTCCCGGAAAAACGCCTCAAGTACTACCGCATGCTCAAGGCCGGACAGAACTGGCGCAGCCTGACGCCAGAGCTGCAACAGGAAGCCCTCGGCAAATCGTACTTTTCCGGCGGCGGCAAAACCGGTTTCCTGCGACGCCTGCATTGGGACAAGCCGTCCCCGACCCTGGTGACCCATCCGGCCATGCCGGCCACCGACCTGGCCCACCCCGAGGAAGACCGTCCGCTGTCGATCCAGGAGTACAAACGCATCCAGGAGTTTCCGGACGACTGGCAACTGGCGGGCCCGCTGATCGAGCAGTACAAGCAGGTCGGCAACGCCGTGCCGGTGAGCCTCGGCCATGCGGTCGGCAGGCTGATCCGCCAACTGCTGGCCGGCACCGACACCGTCCCTCCGCAGAACTTTCCGTTTTCGCGCTACCAGGCCACGTCCCACACCGAGTGGCTTAATCTGTTCGAACAGCAGAAGCAGAAGCACCAGTTCAACCTCGAACTGGCCTGACCCGAGGCAAACACCGGGCAAAACAAAAGGCGCCTTAGGCGCCTTTTGTTTGTTTGCTTGCTGATCCCTTACTTCAGGTCCAGCACGTCCTGCATGTCGTACAGACCCGGCTCGCGGGCATCCAGCCAAAGCGCGGCACGCACCGCGCCCTTGGCGAAGGTCATGCGGCTCGAGGCCTTGTGGGTGATCTCCAGGCGCTCGCCCTCGCAGGCGAACAGCACGGTGTGATCGCCCACCACATCGCCGCCGCGCACGGTGGCGAAACCGATGGTCTCCCGCTCGCGGGCGCCGGTATGTCCTTCACGGCCGTACACCGCCACCTTCTGCAGATCGCGATCCAGCGCATCGGCGATCACTTCGCCCATGCGCAGCGCGGTGCCCGACGGCGCGTCGATCTTGTGCCGGTGGTGAGCCTCGATGATCTCGATGTCCGCCTCGTCGCCCAGCACCCGCGCCGCCATGTCGAGCAGCTTCAGGGACAGGTTGACGCCGACGCTGAAGTTGGCGGCGAACACGATCGGGATCTCCCGGCCGGCCTCGGCCAGGATCTGCTTCTGGGCAGCATCCAGACCGGTGGTGCCGATCACCATGGCCTTGCCAGCCTTGCGGCAGAACGCCAGGTTCTTCAGCATCACTTCCGGCAGCGTGAAGTCGATCAGCACGTCGAATTCCTGCGCCACCGACTCCAGGTTGCCGGACAGCGGCACGCCGATGCGGCCCAGCGAAGCCAGCTCACCGGCATCCACCCCGATCAGCGTGCTGCCGGGACGAACGATGGCGGCCGTCAGGCCGGTCAGCGGTGCGCGTTGCTGCACCGCCTCGACCAGGATCTTGCCCATGCGCCCGGCAGCGCCCATCACAGCTATACGTCGCATGCCGACTCCTTACAGATCGCCGAAGAAGCGTTTCACGCCGTCGAACCAACCGGCGGTTTTCGGGGAATGGCTGTTGTCGCCCGCCAGCGAACTGCGGAACTCCTCCAGCAGCTCACGCTGACGACGGTCAAGGTTGACCGGCGTCTCGACCGCCACCCGGCACATCAGGTCGCCCGCACCGCCGCCGCGCACCGGCGCCACGCCCTTGCCGCGCACGCGGAACTGCTTGCCGGTCTGGGTGCCTTCCGGGATCTTCAGCTTGACCCGGCCATCAAGGGTCGGGATCTCCAGCTCGCCGCCCAGCGCCGCATCGACGAAGCTGATCGGCACTTCGCAGAACAGGTGCTTGCCGTCGCGCTGGAAGATCGCGTGCTCGCGCACGTTGATCACCACGTAGAGATCGCCGGTCGGCCCGCCCTGGGTGCCCGCCTCACCCTCGCCGGACAGACGGATGCGGTCGCCGGTGTCGACGCCGGCCGGCACTTTCACCGACAGGGTCTTGTACTCTTCGACACGGCCTTCGCCGTGGCAGGAGTCGCACGGGTCGGTGATGATCTTGCCCTGGCCATGGCAGCGCGGGCAGGTCTGCTGCACCGAGAAGAAGCCCTGCTGCATGCGCACCTGGCCGATGCCGCCGCAGGTCGGGCACGTGGACGGCGAGGAACCCTTCTTGGCGCCCGAGCCGTCGCAAGGCTTGCAGTTCACCAGCGTCGGAACGCGGATGTTCACGGTCGTGCCGCGCACCGCCTCTTCCAGGTTCAGCTCCAGGGTGTAGCGCAGGTCGCTGCCGCGCTGTGCGCCGCCGCGGGAACCGCCGCGGCCGCCGCCGAAGAAGTCGCTGAACACGTCGCCGAAGATGTCGGAGAAGTTCTGGCCGCCGAAGCCAGCACCGCCGCCGCCCATGCTCGGGTCGACGCCGGCGTGGCCGTACTGGTCGTAGGCGGCGCGCTTGCTGGAGTCGGACAGCACTTCGTAGGCCTCGTTGGCCTCCTTGAACAGTTCTTCCGACGCCTTGTCATCAGGATTACGGTCCGGGTGATGCTTCATCGCCAGGCGGCGGTAAGCCTTCTTCAGCTCGGCTTCGCTTGAGCCGCGCTCCACACCCAACACTTCGTAATAGTCACGCTTTGCCATAAGTCTTCGCACTCTTAAGGACGTTCGGCAAACCCCTCCTGAGCTTCGCCGAACTCGTTGAGCCCCCAAACAGGCCCGGACCCAACTCACGTCAATTTCAACGATCCTGGTCTTTGATCCGATGCGGCACTTGCGGCGCGAAAAGCAGGAGCATTTCCGGCCATGCCGCCAGCATCCGAACGTTGTCGCATGCTGTAAAAATTCGCGTATTCCAGATACGCCAACGCGGGAGCAAGCTCCCGCGCGGCGACATCCTACCAGTCACCGCCCAACGGCAGTCAACCGGCCGACCAACAACTTACTTGTGGTCTTTGACTTCTTCGAACTCGGCATCGACGACATCGTCAGCCTTTTCGGCTTTCTCGTCGTGCGGTGCCGCGCCTTCGGCAGGCTGGGCCTGTTCGGCGTACATCTTCTGGGCAACCGGAGCGGAGACCTTGGACAGCTCTTCGACCTTCGCGTCGATGGCAGCCTTGTCGTCGCCCTTGACGGCGGCTTCCAGGGCAACCACAGCCGCTTCGATCGCAGTCTTCTCTTCGGCGGTGACCTTGTCGCCCGCGTCGGCAATCATCTTGCGGGTCGAGTGAACCAGTGCGTCACCCTGGTTACGGGCAGCGGCCAGCTCTTCGAACTTGCGGTCTTCCTCGGCGTTGGCCTCGGCGTCACGCACCATGCGCTCGATCTCTTCGTCGGACAGGCCGGAGTTGGCCTTGATCACGATCGACTGGGTCTTGCCGGTGGCCTTGTCTTTCGCGCCGACGTGCAGGATGCCGTTGGCGTCGATGTCGAAGGTCACTTCGATCTGAGGCACGCCGCGCGGAGCCGGCGGAATGTCGGCCAGGTCGAACTTGCCCAGGGACTTGTTCTGTGCGGCTTGCTTGCGCTCGCCCTGCAGGACGTGAATGGTCACGGCGCCCTGGTTGTCGTCGGCGGTCGAGAACACTTGCGATTTCTTGGTCGGAATCGTGGTGTTCTTCTCGATCAGCGCGGTCATCACGCCGCCCATGGTCTCGATGCCCAGGGTCAGCGGGCTGACGTCGAGCAGCAGGACGTCTTTCACGTCACCAGCCAGAACGGCGCCCTGGATCGCAGCACCCATGGCAACAGCTTCGTCAGGGTTGACGTCTTTACGTGCTTCTTTACCGAAGAAATCGGTCACTGCCTTCTGCACCAGCGGCATACGGGTCTGACCGCCGACCAGGATCACGTCGTTGATCTGGCTGGCGTCGATGCCGGCATCTTTCAGGGCGATGCGGCATGGCTCGATGGTACGGTTCACCAGATCTTCGACCAGCGATTCCAGCTTGGCACGGGAGATCTTCACGTTCATGTGCTTCGGACCGGACGCGTCTGCAGTGATGTACGGCAGGTTGACGTCGGTCGACTGAGAAGAAGACAGTTCGATCTTGGCCTTCTCGGCGGCTTCTTTCAGACGCTGCAGCGCCAGCGGATCGTTCTTCAGATCCATGCCCGACTCTTTCTTGAACTCGTCGACGAGGTAGTCGATCAGGCGCATGTCGAAGTCTTCACCACCCAGGAACGTATCGCCGTTGGTGGCCAATACTTCGAACTGGTGCTCACCGTCGACTTCGGCGATCTCGATGACCGACACGTCGAAAGTACCGCCACCCAGGTCATAAACGATGACCGTGTGATCGCCCTTGGCCTTGTCCATACCGTAGGCCAGCGCAGCGGCCGTCGGTTCGTTGATGATGCGCTTGACGTCCAGACCGGCGATGCGACCGGCGTCCTTGGTGGCCTGACGCTGGCTGTCGTTGAAGTAGGCCGGAACGGTGATGACCGCTTCGGTAACCGCTTCGCCCAGATAGTCTTCGGCGGTCTTCTTCATCTTTTTCAGGACTTCGGCGCTGATTTGCGGCGGAGCCATTTGCTTGTCGGCGGCCTCGACCCATGCATCACCGTTGCTGGCCTTGACGATTTTGTAAGGCACCAGCTTGATGTCTTTCTGCACGACTTCTTCGTCGAAACGACGACCGATCAGACGCTTCACCGCGAACAGTGTGTTGTGCGGGTTGGTCACCGCCTGACGCTTGGCGGACTGGCCGACCAGGATTTCGCCGTCGTTGGCGTAAGCGATGATCGAAGGCGTGGTGCGCGCGCCTTCGGCGTTCTCAATCACTTTGGCCTTGCCGTTTTCCAGCACGGAGACGCAGGAGTTGGTAGTCCCCAGGTCGATACCGATAATTTTGCCCATGTTCACTCTCCCGAAACTTTGGATTTGGTTGCCGCAGCGGTCTTGGCCAACTGCGGTAGCACTTAAACGCTTGACTTCTAAATGGGGGCCTTACGGCAGATTTCAAGCCTTCTCGTCGATCGAAGGCGAAATCGGCGCCGGCGCCTTGCTGACCACGACCATCGCCGGACGCAGCAGGCGGCCGTTGAGCTGGTAGCCCTTCTGGAACACTTTCAGGACGCTGTTCGGCTCGACATCGTCGCTCTCCTGCATGGCCATCGCCTGATGGTGAACGGCGTTGAACGGTTCGCCATGCGGGTCGATCGCTTCGAGCTGGTAGCGCTTGAGGGTGTCGTGGAACATCTTCAGGGTCAGTTCGATGCCTTCGCGCATCGGACGGATGCTTTCGTCGTCCGGGCTCGACAGCTCGAGGCCGCGCTCCAGGCTGTCGACGATCGGCAGCAGGTCGCCGGCGAACTTCTCCAGCGCGAACTTGTGCGCCTTCTCGACGTCCTGCTCGGCACGGCGGCGGACGTTCTGCAGATCGGCGGCTACGCGCAGAGATTGATCCTGCGCGGCGGCCAGTTGCTCTTCGAGCACTTGCACACGGGTCGCCAGGTCATCGCCCGACGCTTCGGGCGCCTGATTGGCTTCTGGATTTTGCGTATCCACTGTCTGTTCGTCAGCCATAGAATTCTCCTTTCAATATCGTCCGCGGGCTCTACCCGCGCTCTGCCCCGGTATATGGGGCCGCAAAATCAGGCTTCAAGGGCCTGGCGCGATTAACCCTACAAAAAAGTGCCGCATTGTCATTCCCGCACGCGATAACCGCCGATCGCATCCAAGCCAATCGAGCTAAGGGAAGGCATTGTCAGCCCAAAACAAAACACTGTATAAATAACCAGACCTCAAGCCTGGGAGCGGCCCACATGCTGGTGCACCTGTCCGTACACAACTACGCCATCGTCGAACACCTCGATCTCGAGCTGGATCGCGGGATGAGCGTGATCACCGGTGAAACCGGCGCCGGCAAGTCGATCATGCTCGACGCCCTGGGCCTGACCCTCGGCGACCGCGCCGACAGCGGCGTGGTGCGCCCCGGCGCCGACAAGGCCGACATCCTGGCGACCTTCGACCTGGGCGACATCCCCGAGGCCGGCGCCTGGCTGGCCGAACGGGACCTGGAAACCGACGGCCCGTGCATCCTGCGCCGGGTCATCACCAGCGAGGGCCGCTCCCGCGGCTACATCAACGGCACCCCCTGCCCCTTGGGCGACCTCAAGGCCCTCGGCGAACTGCTGATCGACATCCACAGCCAGCACGAACACCAATCGCTGCTCAAGACCGACACCCACAGACGCCTGCTCGACGAATACGCCGGCGCCACCGACCTCGCCCGCCAGGTGCAGTTGGCCGCCCAGCGTTGGCGCCAGACCCGCCAGGAACTGGAGCGTCTCTCCAATTCCGGCGACGAGCAGCGCGCACGCCACCAATTGCTCAGCTATCAGCTCGAAGAGCTGGAAAACCTCGGACTCGGCGAAAACGAGCTGGAGGAACTGGAGCAGGAACACAAGAACCTGACCAACGCTGAGGCCCTGCTCGGCATTTGCCGACAAGTGGTTGACCATTGCAGCGAAAGCGATTCCGGCAACGTGCTGAGCGCCCTGACCGCTTGCCTCAATCGCCTGACCAGCGTCAACAGCACCATCGGCGCCCTGAACGAGGCCAGCAGCCTGCTGACCAGCGCGCAGATCCAGGTCGAAGAGGCCGTGGGCGAACTCAACCGGTTCCTCGACAACTTCGACGCCGATCCGGCACGCCTGCAGTATCTGGAAGAACGTTTGGACACCATCTATACCCTGGCGCGCAAACACCGGATCCAACCCACCGAGGTCGCCGAACTGCAGCAGAGGCTGCTGGACGAAATCGAAACCCTGAACGCCAATGACGAATCCATCGAGCGGCTGGGCGAGGAGCTCAACGCTTTCGCCCGTCATTATCAGGAGAAGGCCCGGGAGCTGAGTGACTTGCGGCATCAGGCCGCCGGCAGCCTGGCCGGCGCGGTGGAGCAGGAGATTCAACGCCTGGGCATGCCGGGCGGCCGCTTCACCATCGAGCTTCGCCCCAACGACAGCGACGAGCTGCAGCCCAACGGCCTGGAACACGTGGAACTGCTGGTCAGCGCGAACCCCGGCCAACCGCTCAAGGCGTTGGCCAAAGTGGCGTCCGGCGGCGAACTGTCCCGGATCAGCCTGGCGATCCAGGTCATCACCGCCCAGACCTCCCGCGTGCCGACGCTGGTGTTCGACGAAGTGGACGTGGGGATCGGCGGGCCGACGGCAGAGATTGTCGGCCAGTTGCTGCGGCGCCTTGGCGAACGGGGCCAGGTGTTGACCGTGACCCACCTGCCTCAAGTAGCGGCCCAAGGGCACCAGCACCTGTTCGTGCACAAGGTGCGCGGCGAACAGGCCACCCACACGGCCGTGTCCCGGTTGGGCAAGAACGACCGCATAGAAGAGGTGGCGCGGATGCTCGGCGGCATCGACCTGACCAAGGAGTCCCTGGCACACGCCAAAAAGATGGTCGTCGCCGCAAAGGCCTGACCCCTGCACAAAGCACGAAGGCGACCCTCGGGTCGCCTTCGTTCGTTTCGCGAACCTGACGCTCGCGCGACAGGCTTACTTTTTCTTGCGGATGTACAGCACCAGATTGTGGTCGACCAACTCGACACCGTGCTCTTCGGCGATCGCCTTCTGGAGCTTTTCGATTTCCGGGCTGACGAACTCGACCACCTCACCGGTTTCCACGTTGACCATATGGTCGTGGTGTCCGCTGTCGGCCAGTTCGAATACCGCGTGGCCGCCGTCGAAATTGTGACGGACCACGAGGCCGGCCGCTTCGAACTGGGTCAGGACACGGTAGACCGTGGCCAGACCGACGTCCTCGCCAGCCTCCATCAACGCCTTGTAGACGTCTTCGGCACTCATGTGGCGCTGCTCGGTGGAGTCCAGCATTTGCAGGATCTTGACCCGAGGCAGGGTCACTTTGAGGCCGGCTTTGCGTAGTTCGCTATTTTCAACCATGGTCAGCTTTCTCGCGATGCTGCTTCGCAGCTTCTCTTAATGCGGGTATGATCGGCGTTTACGTTGTCCCAGCCAAGATAGTGGAAGTCGCCCACCGATGCAAAACACCAAGCTCTTGCTAACCAGTTTCACCTTCGTGGGACTGCTCGCACTCGCCGGTTGTTCATTCCCCGGGGTTTACAAAATCGACATCCAGCAGGGCAATGTCGTCACGCAGGACATGATAGACCAGTTGCGTCCGGGAATGACCCGGCGGCAAGTGCGGTTTATCATGGGCAACCCCCTGATCGCCGACACATTCCACCCCGACCGCTGGGATTACCTGTACAGCCTGCAGCCGGGCGGCGGTGAACGCCAACAGGAACGCATCAGCGTCAACTTCAACGCGAACGACCAGCTCGTCAGCCTCTCCGGTGACTTCATGCCCGGCGTAAGCCGTGACGAAGCCATCCTCGGCAAGGACACCGGCACCACCGTGACCGCCCCTGCCACAGAAAACGGCGAGAAGCCGAAACCGGAAAAACCGGTCAAGCCGGGTTCCCTGCTGGATCAGATCCAGAAGGACGTGGATGGCGTGGAAACCGTTCCGGTGCCGACGCCGGAGCCGCTGGAAACCTCGCCGCAATAATTTGCGACGCAATAAAAAACCCGGAGATTCCGGGTTTTTTATTGCCTGGCCACCGGCCGACTCACTGGTTTCGCGCTTTCGTCTCGGCGGCCCTGGCCGCACGCAGACGCCGCACTTCCTTCGGATCGGCCAGCAACGGGCGATAGACCTCGATGCGATCCCCTGCCTGAACCACACGCACTTGCGGGTCGGCGATCACCTTGCCGAAAATGCCCAACGGGCAGCCGGCCAGATCCAGCTCCGGACACTCGCTGCCCAAGCCCGAGGCCATGAGCGCAGCGCGCACCGTCGTGCCCTCGCCCACGCTCACCGAACGCAGGATCTGACGGTCGACGGCGGCATACACCACTTCGATCTCGATCACCGGATCAACCATGCTTCTGCTTGGCGCGCTGGCAGAACGCATCCACCAGGGTGTTGGCCGCCTGATTGAACAGCGGGCCGAGGGTGGCGCGCACCAGCGGTCCTGCGTAGTCGAACGACAAGTCCAGACTGATCTTGCACGCCTTCTCGCCCAACGGCTTGAACACCCAGATGCCGTGCAGTTGCGTGAACGGCCCCTCTTCCAGGTTCATCTCGATCGACTGCCCCGGCACCAGCGTGTTGCGGGTGACGAAATGCTGGCTGAGGCCGCCCTTGGCCACGCCGACGCTGGCGCGCATGTAGACGTCCGAGCTTTCCAGCACCTCGGCGGACGAACACCAAGGCAGGAACTCCGGGTAGCGCGCCACGTCGTTGACCAGGTCGTAGAGAAACTGCGCCGGATAAGGCAACAGCGCCGAACGTTGAATATGTGTCGTCATGTCAGCGTCACTTCCAGAGCTGGGCGGCAAACACCACAAGAATGCCGATAGGCGCCACATAGCGCATCAAGAACAGGGACAAGGCGAACAGCGCCGGGCTGCGGATCGACAGCTCGTCACGCACCGCCTCACGCCCCATCACCCAACCGGCAAACATCACGAAACACAACCCGCCGAGCGGCAGCATGATCCGCGAAGTGAAGAAATCGATCACGCCGAAGAAATCCAGACCGCCCGCCGCGCCCCACTGGTAGAGGTGGAACAGGCCACCTTCGTTCACGAAGAATTTGGCCTCCTTCCAGATGTTGAAGGAGAACACCGTGCCCAGGCCGACGAACCAGCAAATGAAGGCCAGCCAGAACGTCACCCACGCACGGCTGATTTTAGTCCGCTCCACCAGATAGGCGACCATCGGCTCCAGCAAGGAAATGGCCGAGCTCCAGGCGGCGATGGCCACCAGGACGAAGAACACCACGCCCATCAGCTGACCGAACGCGACGTTGCCGAAGGCGAACGGCAGGCTGACGAACATCAGCCCCGGCCCTTCGCTGGGGTTCAGGCCACCGGCGAACACGATCGGAAACAGCGCCAGCCCCGCCAGCAGCGACACGAACGTGTCGAGCAGCGCGACACCCACGACGGTGCCGGACAGCGAGGTGTGTTTCGGCATGTAAGCGCCGTAGATCATGATCGAACCGACGCCCACGCTGAGCGAGAAGAACGCATGCCCCATCGCCGGCAGCAGGCCGTCGAGCACCTTGTCCGGATGGAAGTCGAACATGAAATGCACGCCTTCCATGAAATGCCCGGTGGTCATGCTGTAGCCGAGCAGCACCAGCACCATCACGAACAGCAGCGGCATCATGATCCGCAGGCTGCGCTCAAGACCGGCGACCACGCCCTTGGCGATCACGACGGCCGACAGCAGCATGAACACGGTGTGCCACAACGTCAGGCGCCACGGGTCGGCGATCACGTTGCCGAAGTAGGCGCCCACCTGATCGGCGCTGGCGCCCTGGAAGTCGCCGCGCCCCATGTCGACGATGTAGTCCAGCGACCAGCCGCCCACCACACTATAGAAAGACAGGATCAGCAGCGCCGTGATCATCCCGGCGAACGCGCCCCACGACCACTTGGCCGTGTGCCCCGCCTCCAGCGCCAGCACCTTCAGGGCGTTGGCCGGGCTCTGCCGGGCGCGCCGGCCGATCAGGGTTTCGGCGAGCATCACCGGGATCCCGATCAGGGCGATGCACGCCAGGAACATCAGCACAAAGGCGCCGCCGCCGTAGACCCCGACCATGTAGGGGAACTTCCAGATGCTGCCCAAGCCCACGGCCGAGCCCGTCGCCGCCAATATGAAAACCCAGCGGCTAGCCCAACTGCCGTGGACAGAAACCTTGTCTGTCGACATCGTTTATCACGCCCAAGCGTTCGAAAAAGAGGCCGCATTGTCCGGGATTCACTCAACCTGCTCAAGCGCGCGCATCACCGTAGCCGCCAGCCGTTTATCTCCATATAATGCCGCCCCTATGGCCAAACAGAAAAAACACCCAACAGGAACCATCGCGCAGAACAAAAAGGCGCGACACGATTACTTCATCGAGCACAAGTTCGAGGCCGGTCTGGTTCTGGCCGGTTGGGAAGTAAAGAGTCTGCGGGCAAGCAAGCTGCAGCTGGTCGACAGCTACGTGCTGCTCAAGGATGGCGAAGCCTGGCTGCTCGGCAGCCACATCACGCCCTTGATGACCGCCAGCACCCACGTCATCGCTGACCCGGTGCGCACCCGCAAGCTGCTGCTCAATCGCCGCGAGCTGGACAAGCTGTCCGCCGCCGTCCAGCAGAAGGGCTACGCCTGCGTATGCCTGTCCTTCTACTGGAGCAAGCACATGGTCAAATGCGAAATCGCATTGGGCAAGGGCAAGAAGGAATACGACAAGCGCGACACCGAGCGCGAACGCGACGCCGGCCGCGAACTGCAGCGCGCCGTGCGCAACAAGGGCAAGGAAGACTGACGCCAGTCCGGTCATCAAGTGCCGTGCGAGGGAGCAAGCTCCCTCGCCACAGATCAAGCCAGGCAAACCGCCGTCACATCCCCTTGCGCCGCTCCGCCCGGGCCACGCGCTGAACCTCCTGACGCACTTCCTCCAGCACTTCCTGCACATACAGAATGTGCCGGCTGGATACTTCCCGCGCCTGTTCCGCCCGCCCTTCGACGATCGCCTGATACAGTTCCCGATGCTGGGTGATCAGCATGTCGCGGGTTTCCGCGCGCTGCTTGTACATGCCGCCGATGTTGGTCACCACGTTGCGCTTGAGCAGGTCGAACAGCCCGCGGATGGTGTGCAGCAACACGGCGTTGTGGCTGGCTTCGGCAATCGCCAGATGAAATTTCGCGTCCGCCGCACCCTCTTCCGCCCGGCTCACTTCGTCGTGCCGTGAATAGCAATCCTGCAGTTCCTCGAACGCCGCCGTCAGCCGCTCGCGATCCACGTCGGTCGCGCGCAATGCCGCGTAATAGGCGCACGATGCCTCCAGGGTGTGCCGAAACTCCAGCAGATCGCGCTGGGCCTCAGGATTGCTCTCCAGCAGTTGCAGCAGCGGATCGCTGAAGGTCGAACCGAGGCTTTCCACCACATAGTTGCCGCCGCCCTGGCGGCTGACCAACAGGCCCTTGGCCGTCAGCTTCTGAATCGCTTCGCGCAGCGACGGCCGCGACACCCCGAACTGTTCGGCCAGCGTACGTTCGGCCGGCAAGCGTTCGCCGGACTTCAGCGTGCCCTCGAGAATCATCCCCTCAAGCCGCTCGACAATATCGTCAGACAAACGGCGCTGACGTATCTGATCAAACCCCATCACTCAATTCTCCACGACCCCGACCGCTCGCCGGGCTCTCTATTCTGGCCTATCGCCGCGTTGCCGGCACCTCTCAGATCCCATCGATTCGACCGGTTCAACCGGCCCGGTCGTCCGGTTGTTCGACAAAAGTTTTAGGGCGGCAAATTGACACACCGATACCGAGGCTTTTACCCTAGCCGACAGCGATTGTAAATTGGTCTTACCAATTACCCAAATTGCTGACAGTGCCTGACCAACAACAATTAGGGGCCACCCCATATGCAAACCTGGCAACAGCTCTACAGCCCGCTCGGCAGCCTCGGCGTGTCCGCCCTCGCGGCCGTCATCCCCATCGTCTTCTTCTTCCTCGCCCTGGCGGTGTTCCGCCTCAAGGGCCATGTCGCCGGCAGCATCACCCTGGCGCTGGCCATCGCCGTGGCGATCTTCGCGTTCCACATGCCGGTGGACATGGCCTTCGCCGCCGCCGGCTACGGTTTCGCCTACGGTCTGTGGCCGATTGCCTGGATCATCGTGGCGGCCGTGTTCCTCTACAAACTGACGGTCAAGAGCGGCCAGTTCGAAGTCATCCGCAGCTCGGTGCTGTCGATCACCGACGACCAACGTCTGCAGGTTCTGCTGATCGGTTTCTGCTTCGGCGCATTCCTGGAAGGTGCCGCCGGGTTCGGCGCACCGGTGGCCATCACCGCCGCGCTGCTGGTGGGGCTCGGCTTCAATCCGCTGTACGCCGCCGGCCTGTGCCTGATCGCCAACACCGCGCCGGTCGCCTTTGGTGCACTGGGGATCCCGATCATCGTCGCCGGCCAAGTGACCGGCATCGACGCGTTCAAGATCGGCGCCATGACCGGCCGCCAACTGCCGCTGCTGTCGCTGTTCGTGCCGTTCTGGCTGGTGTTCATGATGGACGGCCTACGCGGCGTGCGTGAGACCTGGCCGGCTGCGCTGGTGGCGGGCCTGAGCTTCGCCGTGACCCAGTACTTCACCTCGAACTTCATTGGCCCGGAGCTGCCGGACATCACCTCGGCCCTCGCCAGCCTGATTTCGCTGACTCTGTTCCTGAAGGTCTGGCAGCCAAAACGCGCCGCCGGCCAACACATCGCCGGCGCCGTTTCCGCTTCGGTGGTGACGGCCAGCGCAGGCGGTTTCGGCCAGAAGCGCACGACCGTCGAATCGCCCTACAGCCTGGGTGAAATCTTCAAGGCCTGGTCGCCGTTCCTGATCCTCACCGTGCTGGTGACCATCTGGACCCTCAAGCCGTTCAAGGCCATGTTCGCCGCCGGCGGCTCGATGTACGCCTGGGTGTTCAACTTCGCGATCCCGCACCTCGATCAACTGGTGATCAAGACCGCGCCCATCGTCGCCACGCCGACTGCAATCCCGGCGGTGTTCAAGCTCGACCCGATCTCCGCCACCGGCACGGCGATCTTCTTCTCCGCGCTGATCTCGATGGCGGTGCTGAAGATCGACTTCAAAACTGGTCTGACCACTTTGAAAGAGACCTTCTACGAGCTGCGCTGGCCGATCCTGTCGATCGGCATGGTGCTGGCGTTCGCCTTCGTCACCAACTACTCAGGCATGTCCTCGACCCTGGCCCTGGTGCTGGCCGCGACCGGTGCGGCGTTCCCGTTCTTCTCGCCGTTCCTCGGTTGGCTGGGTGTGTTCCTGACCGGCTCGGACACCTCGTCCAACGCCCTGTTCAGCTCGCTGCAAGCGACCACCGCGCACCAGATCGGCGTCAACGACACCCTGCTGGTGGCCGCCAACACCAGCGGCGGCGTGACCGGCAAGATGATCTCGCCGCAATCGATCGCCGTGGCCTGCGCCGCGACCGGCCTGGTGGGCAAGGAATCGGATCTGTTCCGGTTCACCCTCAAGCACAGCCTATTCTTTGCAACGATCGTCGGCCTGATCACCCTGGCCCAGGCCTACTGGTTCACCGGCCTACTGGTGCACTGAGACGACGAGCCATAAGGAAAAAACCGACGCCGGTCCGTGATTCCGGCGTCAGCAATTCACACCCCGGTCTGTAAGGCTGCTGAAAGCAACGCGCTCTATATTCGGCAGCCGCACAGACGGATAACCGGGCCCACCCGGAGACACGCCTGATGAGCGAGCTTTTCTACAACGCCGTGCCCAACGCCACCCGCGTCGCACCGCCCCTGCCCGAGCCCCGGCAATACCCCGGCGAGAAACCGTCGCGGGTCTACCTGTTCGGGACCTGCGTGGTGGATCTGTTCTACCCCGAAGCCGGGATGGACGCGATCCGCCTGCTGGAGCGCGAAGGCATCCGGGTCGACTACCCGCAAGGGCAGACCTGCTGCGGACAACCGGCCTACACCTCCGGTTACACCGAGCAGGCCCGGAGCGTGGCGCGCTCGCAACTGGCGCTGTTCGCCGGGGATTGGCCGGTGGTGGTGCCGTCGGGCTCGTGCGCGGGAATGATCCGCGAGCATTACGCCGACTTGTTCAAGGACGAGCCGGACACGCTGCAACAGGTGCAGGCCCTCGCGGCCCGCACCTATGAGCTGGCCGAGTTCCTGCTGTTCGTCTGCAAGGTGCAGCTTGAGGACAGCGGCGAGCCGGTGAAGGTCGCCTTGCACACCTCGTGCTCGGCGCGCCGGGAGATGAACACCCACCTGCACGGCCGCGAGCTGTTGGCGCAGTTGAGCAACGTGGAACGGGTCAACCATGACCATGAAAGCGAATGCTGTGGCTTCGGTGGGACATTCAGCGTCCGTATGCCAGACATTTCCGGCACGATGGTGGCCGACAAGACCCGCGCGCTGAAGGAATCCGGCGCGCACCAGGTGCTGAGCGCCGACTGCGGCTGTTTGATGAACATCAACGGTTCGCTGGAGAAACAAAAGGAAGCGCTGCGCGGCCAACATTTGGCCAGCTTCCTGTGGCAGCGGACCGGAGGTGCGAAGTGAGCGCCTCGACGATCATTCCTACGGTTGCCGTAGAAGAAGATTTCCGCGCCCGGGCCCACAACGCCCTGGGCGACAAGCAGTTGCGGAACAACTTCCGCACGGCGATGGACTCACTGATGGCCAAGCGAGCGGCGGCCTTCAGCGATGCCCATGAACGAGAACACCTGCGCGCTTTGGGCAATGCGATCAAGGCCCGCGCGCTGTCCAAGCTGCCCGACCTGCTCGAGCAACTGGAACAGAACCTGACCCGCAACGGTGTGACTGTGCACTGGGCGGAAACGGTGGACGAAGCCAATGGCATCGTCCTTTCGATCATCCGCGCTCACGAGGCGCGGCAAGTGATCAAAGGCAAATCGATGGTCAGCGAAGAGATGGAGATGAACCATTTCCTTGAGGCTCGGGACATTGAATGTCTGGAGTCCGACATGGGGGAATACATCGTCCAGCTCGACCACGAAAAGCCCTCTCACATCATTATGCCGGCCATCCACAAGAACGCCGGTCAGGTCGCGTCCTTGTTCCACGACAAACTCGGCGTGGAGTACACCAAGGACGTCGACCAACTCATTCAGATCGGTCGCAGGGTGCTGCGACAGAAATTCTTCGAGGCGGACATCGGCGTCTCCGGCGTCAACTTCGCCGTGGCCGAGACCGGCACCCTGCTGCTGGTGGAGAACGAAGGCAACGGCCGCATGACCACCACGGTGCCGCCGGTGCACATTGCCGTCACCGGCATCGAGAAGGTGGTGGAAAACCTGCGCGACGTGGTGCCGCTGCTGTCCCTGCTGACCCGCTCGGCCCTGGGCATCCCGATCACCACCTACGTCAACATGATCTCCGGCCCGCGCAAGGCACACGAACTCGACGGCCCTCAGGAAGTGCACCTGGTGCTGCTCGACAACGGCCGCAGCCAGGCCTTCGCCGACAACGAACTGCGCCAGACCCTCAACTGCATCCGCTGCGGCGCGTGCATGAACCATTGCCCGGTCTACACCCGCGTCGGCGGCCACACCTACGGCGAGGTCTACCCAGGCCCCATCGGCAAGATCATCACCCCGCACATGGTCGGCCTGGCGAAAGTTCCGGACCATCCGAGCGCGTCGTCCCTGTGCGGGGCTTGCGGCGAGGTGTGCCCGGTGAAGATTCCGATCCCGTCGCTGCTGCGCCGCCTGCGCGAAGAGAACGTCAAGGCGCCGGACGCGCCGAACCCGGTGATGCGCGGCCAGGGCAGCAAGTATTCGCGCAAGGAGCGCTTCATCTGGAACGCCTGGGCCAAGCTCAACAGCTCGCCGGCGCTGTACCGGCTGTTCACGTTCGCAGCCACACGCCTGCGCGCACTGACGCCGAACAACGTCGGCCCATGGACACAGAACCACAGCGCGCCGAAACCCGCCGCCCGCTCGCTGCACGACATGGCCCGGGAACATCTGGGCAAAGAGGGAGACCGCTGATGAGCGCCAAGCAAAACATCCTCGGCAAGTTGCGCAAGAGCCTGACCGGCACCACACCGATTGCCGACAACTTCGATGTCGATCTGGTGACGCAGCCTTACACCTACGCGGCCGAACAACGCATCCCGCAACTGCGAAAACTGATGGAAGCGGTGCACACCGAGATCCATCTGACCACCGGCGACGGCTGGCCTGCCCTGCTCGCCCAACTGCTGAGCGACCGTCAGTTGCCCAGCCTGCTGGTCGCACCGACCACCGATCATGGCCGACAGATCGCACAACACTGGTCGAACAATCCCGCCCTGCCGGTGCTCAAGGCCTACGACCGGCCGATGGAAGAATGGAAAGCCGAGCTGTTCAACGACACGCCGGCGAGCCTCACCGGCACCCTCGGCGCCATCGCCGCCACCGGTAGCCTGATCCTCTGGCCGACCCGGGAAGAGCCGCGCCTGATGAGCCTGGTGCCGACCGTGCACTTCGCCCTGCTCAAGGCCAGCCAGATCCGCGACAACTTCTACCAGGTGCAGCAGGAATTCGAATGGGCCCAGGGCATGCCGACCAACGCGTTGCTGGTGTCCGGCCCGTCGAAGACCGCCGACATCGAGCAAGTGCTGGCCTACGGTGCCCACGGCCCGAAAGACCTGGTGGTGTTGATCCTGGAGGACCAATGACGTTACCGGCGGCTTTCCTGCGCGATGCGCAGCAACTGATTCCGGCCGAACGCCGCTTCGACGATCCCCTGTCGACCCTGGCGTTCGGCACCGACGCGAGCTTCTACCGGCTGATCCCGAAACTGGTGGTCCGCGTCGAATCCGAAGACGAAGTGGTGGCGCTGCTGAAACTGGCCCGCCGCAACCGGGTGCCGGTGACCTTCCGCGCCGCCGGCACCAGCCTGTCCGGCCAGGCGATCAGCGATTCGGTGCTGATCGTGCTGGGCGACAACTGGAACGGCCGTGAAATCCGCGGCCACGGCGCGCAGATCCGTCTGCAGCCGGGCGTAATCGGCGCACAGGCCAACGCTTGGCTGGCGCCGTTCGGGCGCAAGATCGGGCCGGATCCGGCGTCGATCAACGCCTGCAAGATCGGCGGCATCGTCGCCAACAACGCCAGCGGCATGTGCTGCGGCACTGCGCAGAACACCTATCACACCCTGGCCGGCATCCGTTTGGTGCTGGCCGACGGCACGCGCCTGGACACCGAAGATGCCGCCAGCGTCGCGGCGTTTCGCGCAAGCCACGGCGAACTTCTGGAGCGCCTGGCGACATTAGGCCGCGGGACCCGCGCCAATACCGAACTGGCTGCGCGAATCCGCCACAAATACCGTCTGAAAAACACCACCGGCCTGTCGCTCAACGCCCTGGTGGATTTCGACGAGCCTGTGGATATCTTGAGCCACCTGCTGGTCGGCTCCGAAGGCACCCTCGGCTTCATCAGCGCGGTGACCTACGACACCGTGGTCGACCACCCGAACAAGGCCTCGGCGCTGATCGTGTTCCCGGATGTGGAGACCTGCTGCAACGCCGTCACGGTGCTCAAGCGCCAGCCGGTATCGGCGGTGGAACTGCTTGACCGGCGCAGCCTGCGCTCGGTGCAAGACAAACCCGGCATGCCGGATTTCGTACAGCACCTGTCGAACAATGCCTGCGCCTTGCTGATCGAATCCCGCGCCGCCTCTTCCACATTGCTGCAGGAACAGCTGGCGCAGATCATGGCGTCGCTCAGTGGATTCCCGGTGGAAAAGCAGGTCGACTTCACCGAAGACCCGACCGAGAACGCCCGGCTCTGGGCGATCCGCAAGGACACCTTTCCCGCCGTCGGCGCGGTGCGCAAGACCGGCACCACGGTGATCATCGAAGACGTGACCTTCCCGGTGGAACAACTGGCCATCGGTGTGAACCGTCTGATCGAACTGTTCGACAAACACCGCTACGACGAAGCGATCCTTTTCGGACACGCTTTGGAAGGCAATCTGCACTTCGTCTTCACCCAAGGCTTCAACAGCGCAGAAGAAGTCGCACGCTACCAGGCGTTCATGGACGACGTGGCGCAATTGGTGGCAGTGGAGTTCGGCGGTTCGCTGAAGGCCGAGCACGGCACCGGCCGCAACATGGCGCCGTTCGTCGAACTGGAATGGGGCAGCGACGCCTACCAGTTGATGTGGCAACTCAAGCGCCTCCTCGACCCCGATGGCATCCTCAATCCGGACGTTGTGCTCAGCGAAGACCCGCAGATCCACCTCAAGCACCTCAAACCGCTGCCGGCGGCGGACGAGATCGTCGACAAGTGCATCGAATGCGGCTTCTGCGAACCGGTTTGCCCGTCGAAGGGCCTGACCCTGAGCCCGCGCCAGCGCATCGTGATCTGGCGTGACATTCAGGCGAGGAAGCGCGCCGGGGTCGACACCACCGAGCTGGAAAAGGCCTACGACTACCAAGGCATCGACACCTGCGCCGCCACCGGCCTGTGCGCGCAACGCTGCCCGGTCGGAATCAATACCGGCGAGCTGGTGAAAAAGCTCCGGGGCCGACACGCGACGCATACGAAAACCGCTAACTGGATCGAAGGAAATTTCGCCACGACGCTGCAAGGCGCACGCTTCACCCTGCACGTGGCCAACGGCGCCCGCATGCTGTTGGGAGCCCCGCGCTTGGCGAAGCTGTCGGCGACGCTGACGCGCCTGTCCAAAGGGCAGGTGCCGCAGTGGACGAACGCGATGCCGCAACCGGAGCGCGCCGTGCGCTTCAGCCCAACCGTCAACGACGAGCGCCCGCGCGTGGTGTACCTGGCGGCGTGCGTGTCGCGGGTGATGGGACCGGCGGCGGGTGACAGGGAACAGATGTCGCTGTACGACAAAACCCGTCAACTGCTGGAAAAGGCCGGGTATCAAGTAGTCTTCCCGGAGAATCAGGACAGCCTCTGCTGCGGCCAGCCGTTCGCTTCCAAGGGCTATGCCGAGCAGGCCGAACACAAGCGCCAGGAACTGATCGGCGCCCTGCTCCAGGCCAGCCGCGGCGGGCTCGACCCGATCTACTGCGACACCAGCCCCTGCACCCTGCGGCTGGTGCAGGATGTCGGCGATGTTCGCCTGGATCTGTACGACCCCGTGCGCTTCATCCGTACGCATCTTCTCGACCGGCTGGAGTTCACGCCCCAGGACGCACCGATTGCGGTGCACGTGACCTGCAGCACCCAACACCTGGGCGAAAGCCAGGCGCTGATCGACCTGGCGCGCAAGTGCAGCAAGAACGTGGTCATCCCGGAAGGCATCCACTGCTGCGGTTTCGCCGGCGACAAGGGCTTCACCACGCCGGAACTCAACCGCCATTCGCTGCGTACCCTCAAGGACGCGGTGCAGCAGTGCAGCGAGGGGATCTCCACCAGCCGCACCTGTGAGATCGGCCTGACGCAGCACGGCGGCATCGACTACCACGGACTGGTCTACCTGGTGGATCGCGTGACCCGGGCCAAACGCAGCGAAACGCCCGCCTGAAAAAAAACAGAACCCTGACGAACACCCGCAGTCCACCGAACAAGCCCCGCCGAACGGGGCTGTTCCTTCATCCGGTTGCCCGTCCTGACGGCCAGCGAAGTCTGGATCCTCAGTTCAAGGAGATTGCCCATGAAACGTTCTGTGCTGTTCGGTCTGTTCGTCACCGCCTCGATGCTGACCTCCGCCGCGTTCGCCGCCGGCGGCACCGAAGACCTGTGCGAGACCAACCTGCAAACCATCGCCAACGCCAAGGCCCAGATTCCCGCGGACATGAGCGCCCGGGTGGACGCCAGCGTCCAACAGGCCAAGGCCTACCAGGCGCAAAACACCGACGATGGCACCAAGAAATGCATCACCGAAACCACCCAGACCATCCAAGACATCCGCAACGCGAACAAGGACGGCAAGAGCTGATCCGTGATCGGGCCAACCTTCGGGTTGGCCTCGCCAGCGGTTTGGCGTACACTGCACGTGCCTGTTGTTCAAAGAGAAATACCGAGCAACGGGTTCGGGGCCGATTAGGATTCGACGCCGGTGGCGAAACTTTAGGTGCATGCCGAGTTGGTAACAGAACTCGTAAATCCACTGTTGCAACTTCTTATAGTTGCCAATGACGACCAATACGGTGCTGCTCTCGCTGCTTAATTGCAGCTGACATGCACTCCTGGTGCCTTCGGGCCCAGCAATCATCAGGGGATGTCTGTAAACCCGAAATGATTGTCATATAGAACAGAATCGCCGTGCAGTACGTTGTGGACGAAGCGGCTAAAACTTACACAACTCGCCCAAAGCACCCTGCCCGTCGGGTCGCTGAGGGTTAACTCAATAGACACGGCTACGCATGTAGTACCGACAGCGGAGCACTGGCGGACGGGGGTTCAAATCCCCCCGGCTCCACCAAATGATCAAAAAAAGACGTCCACGGACGTCTTTTTTTGTGCCTGGAAGTCAGTTAAATCAAGGGTTTACTGCTCTTTTGAGGGCCATAACGGTTTTTTGAGTTCCAGCCATCCCGGTATTCCCGGTGGTATTCCAGCCTACCTGGGGCTAATCTTGGGAATACCAAAAGGTGTCATGGAGCTCTCCCATGTGCGCTCAAACAGCTCGACTCTCAGACCGCCAGCTCAAGGCGGTCAAGCCCAAAGACAAGGACTACGTCCTCACGGATGGCGACGGGCTCCAGCTCCGAGTCCGGGTCAACCGCTCGATGCAGTGGAATTTCAACTACAGGCATCCGGTCACCAAGAATCGAATCAACATGGCGCTCGGCTCCTATCCCGAGGTCTCTCTGGCGCAAGCTCGGCGAAAAGCGGTTGAAGCTAGGGAAGTACTTGCCCAGGGGATCGACCCCAAAGCTCAGCGCAATGATCTCGCGCAGGCCAAACTAGCCGAGACAGAACATACGTTCGAGAAAGTAGCTAGCGCCTGGTTCGAGTTGAAAAAGGACTCGGTCACGCCGGCCTATGCTGAGGACATCTGGCGCTCACTCACGCTGCACGTTTTTCCGAGCATGAAATCGACTCCAATCTCGGAAGTCAGTGCACCGATGGTGATCAAGATCCTTCGCCCTATCGAAGCCAAAGGCAGCTTGGAAACGGTGAAGCGGCTTAGCCAGCGCCTCAACGAGATCATGACCTACGGGGTCAATTCGGGAATGATCTTCGCGAACCCGCTCAGCGGGATTCGGGCGGTATTCAAGAAACCGAAGAAAGAAAACATGGCGGCACTTCCACCCGAGGAGCTTCCTGAGCTCATGCTGGAAATTGCGAACGCCAGCATCAAGCGCACCACCCGCTGCTTGATCGAATGGCAGTTGCACACCATGACTCGCCCAGCCGAGGCGGCGACTACTCGTTGGGCAGACATCGATTTTGAAAGGCGTGTCTGGACCATCCCGCCGGAGCGGATGAAGAAGCGCCGACCGCACAGCATCCCGTTGAGCGATCAAGCCATGTCATTGCTGGAGATACTGAAGTCCCACAGTGGTCATCGAGAATACGTCTTCCCGGCAGACCGAAACCCTCGTACTCATGCCAATAGCCAGACCGCTAACATGGCGTTGAAACGCATGGGCTTCCAGGACCGCTTGGTCAGTCACGGCATGCGCTCGATGGCCAGCACCATTTTGAATGAGCATGGGTGGGATCCGGAGCTAATCGAAGTGGCGTTGGCGCACGTCGACAAGGATGAGGTGCGCAGTGCCTACAACCGAGCCGACTACATCGAGCGACGGCGGCCGATGATGGCTTGGTGGAGCGAGTACATTCTGAAGGCGTCGACGGGCAATCTCTCGGCCAGCGCAATGAATGTGGCCAAGGATCGGAACGTAGTACCCATCCGATAGGGCGGCGACAACGGCGACACTGGCGACAGACCGCGTGCAATCTACTTCCTTGCCGTCTGAGCGGATGGCGACAGTCGCCAACTCGCCTCTATTTTGGCTTCTCCGGCTAAGCCCGTGAGCATGGGGAGGCTTCGCATCCCCATGCTCACGGGCTAACACTAGAAAAGCGACAAACGGCCACTTTGCCGCTGACAGCCACCGACTTCCAAAGCACGCCAGAGGTGGAATCTGGCGCATTTCCATGTGGCCTTCACCAATTGACCCGTGCCGCGGTGACCGATAGAACGAAGACTCAAAGCGCTGCCTTAGGCAGCACCCCAGATGACCAGAGCCCTCAAGGTCATGCCGCTAACCCGGTGGTTCATCCCAAAGTGCGATTCGCGCCCGGAGGCTCGCACGGTCATTCGCCAGAATGATGGACGCCCTCTAAACAATCCGCCTAGTGCGGCTGCCCGCTAACCCTTTAGCCCTGCAGCAACGAACCTGCTCGGCCAACGTTTTGCGCCAACCGTTCGCCCGTCTCTTTTTCCAGAAAAGAGACGGGCGCTCCTACCACTGCTGCAGCCCTCATCGCACATGGCTTTGCGGCAATTCCCCTCGTGACAATCGGCGTGACAAACGCCGATGTCACCAGCAACAGCGCTATAGATGATGGTGCCGCAGACCAGGGAATGGACTGCACCTGACTGACAGCCAGGCATGCCCCGGTCATCGCAGTGCTGCTTGCACCTGGCTCAGGATCTCGCGGCACTGGTCTCGTCAGCCAATGTAGCCTCCACCCGCCCACCGGCAACGGTGCTCAGGAGGCCAGATCATGAGATGCCCTTGCTCCTGGTCGTAAGGAGTCGCCAGTCCCGCGTCAGTGGACACCCTCACAGGTCGCAGGGGCCTTGATCCCTGATAACACTCAGCATTCTTGGCGGGATGACGTGAGGGAGAGATCGGTAATTTATGGAGGACGGCTATGCAACTGCGCGAAGTACAAGGGCCACCACGCCCCTTGTTGGAACAGCAGATTCCGCCCCTACCCTACCCGATCGCGGCGCTAGGCGATCTATTGGGGCCTGCCGTGGAACGCTTGGCCGATGTGATCGGCGTGCCCTGCGCCATGGCCGCGCAATCTGTTCTAGCCACGGCAGCTTTGGCGAGCCAGGCGCACGCCAATGTTCACCTCGACGGCCGAATTTATCCGTTGTCGCTGTACTTGCTGACGGTGGCTTGCTCGGGTGATCGCAAAAGCGCGGTGGACCATATTGCGCTGCAGGCCGTACGCGACTGGGAGAGACAGCAGTGGATCGCTTACGGCGAACAACTCAAGGCGCACCGAGCAGCGATGAGCCTCACCGCAAAATCGCCAACCTCGAAAAAGTCAGCACAGCTAGCGCTGGACGCCCAACCTGAACCCGTCCAACCGAGACTCCTCAGTGCTGAGCAGACCATTGAAGGCCTGGTCAAAAGCCTCTGCCATGGTTTGCCGAGCATGGGGCTGTTCAGCGATGAAGGCGGGCAGTTTTTGGGCGGCAGCACCATGAACAAGGACAACATGATCAAGGCCATCACTCACTTGTCGACGTTATGGGACGGTAGCCCGATTGATCGGTCGCGCGCGATGGTTGGGGAAAGTCTGCGTGCCTATGATCGCCGTCTCAGCATGCACTTGATGCTGCAACCCCGCCTGGCCGACCGCTTGCTGCAGGACGCTGATATCAAAGACCAAGGCATCCTGGGGCGCTGCCTGATCAGTTGGCCGGAGCGTCTGGTTGGTCAACGGCTGTACAAAGCCATCGATCTGACCCGAGATCCAAAGGTGAACCTGTACCAGCAGCGCATTGCCGCGCTGATGCAGAAGCCTTGGTCACGCCATAAAGACGGCGGCCTCAACCCTGCGGCCCTGGAGTTGAGCCCCCGCGCCCGTGAGGCCTGGATTGCCATTCACGACACCATTGAATGCGAGTCAGGGGAGTTCGGCGAGCTGGTCAACGTCCAAGCTGCAGCGAGCAAAGCCGCCGCGAACGTACTACGCATGGCTGGTGTGATGGCGGTGGTTGAGGAATCGACTGTATTGGAAGACATGCACATTCAGCGCGCCTCCACGCTGATGGATTACTACCTGGCCGAGAACCAACGACTGACCGAACAGGAGCCTCTGAATAAGCTTCGCGCAGAGGCTGATTGCCTGCTGCGCTGGTTGATAAAGAAGAACTGGCCACCGTTTCGCCTGCGCGACCTTACGCGCAACGGCCCCCGCTTTGCCCGTAAAAGCACGCGGCACACCTTCGAGTTATTGCTGCAACTGGTTGCCCATAACTGGCTGGACAATGACGGGGACATATTCGAGGTGCGCCATGTTCCGACTCAATGACGCCGTGCGCCGCTATCGAGCGCAACATCGCTCGCCGACCGAGTTACGGTGTGTCGCCGCCACTGCCACCACTCTGTCGCCACGTGCCAATCCAGATGCGGCGGGGGTTGTCGCCAGTGTCGCCGCTGTCGCCGCTCCAACACCTGAGTCAACCGACCTCGCTCGGCTCATCGAGCAGTTGAAAAAAGAAGGGGCTCTGCTGCAACACCGCGAAAACGCCCTTCTTATCCGTCCAGCAAACTGGGGGCAGCTGGACAGCATCAGCGCCCACTGGAAAGCCCTGCTGCTGCTCCTACGAACCAACGATCAAGGTGAAGAGAATGGCGCTGGTCGGTCGGCGTGACGGTCGCAACTTTGGTTACGGCCGCCAACTGAGCTACGCCGGCCGGCAGGCATTGGAAGACCTGTTCGCCGGCGGCCACTTCGCCACCGTCAACGCCCATAGCAATCGCTGGCAAGCCTTCGTCCGCTGGTGCCGGTCAGAGGACGGCCCTGGTTACAACGATGCGCGCCAGATTGATCGACAGACACTGCAAGACTACGTCGCATACCTACGCGAGCTGATACAGCAAGGCGAACTGTGCATCGCCACCGCGCAAAACCGCCTGAGCAGCGTTAACCGCACCCTCGCTGCACTGCGCGGTGATCAGGACGTGAGAATCGTCAGCCCGAGTCAGGCGTTGGGGCAGCAGCGATCCAACGTTCGCACCCGTGGGCCGGACGGCCAAGATTATCAGGACGTACAGCGAGTGGCGCTGTCGCTGGTGGAACACCAACACGAACGGGTGGCCGCTATCATCATGTTGGCCCGGACTACCGGTATGCGCCTGCGCGAAGCGATCCTGGCGAACCTGCCGCGCTTGCACCACGAGGCCGAGTCGCTTGGTCACATCAATATCCAGGACGGTACCAAAGGCGGGCGAAGCGGGGCATCAGCGCCGCGTTGGATCATAGCCAATGAAGAGGTCAAAGCATCACTCCTATTGGCGCGCAACGCATCGCCAATCGGCAGCCACAACTTACTGCACCGGGCCGAAACCTACGCCACGTTCTTACAACGGGCGGTGCTCCCCGCTCGCGAAATTCTGCACAAGCACGGCATAAAGGGCTTTCATGAACTGCGCGCGGCCTACGCTTGCGAACGTTACGCGCAACTCACCAGCCGTGCTGCACCAGTCAATGATGGCCACGGCTACCACATCGACCGCGATCTTGATCAGTGGGCGCGTCAACAAATCAGCCTTGAACTTGGACACTACCGGATTGATGTGGTGTCGGCCTACATTGGTGGCCGATCATGAGCAAACCCTTTGATATGGCGCTGTTCCTCAGCGGAGTATTGGGCGGCTCGAAGAGCACCCAGCAACGACATCTACGGCAAGCGCGAATCATGCAGGCCGCCATCCAACGGAGATGGCAGCGAGACAATCCTTGGACTTGGCAACTCAAACATCTACGCTGGTTTCTTACTCAACACCTGCAGAATCATTCCGATCACAGCCACTACTATTATCGGCTCACTGCCCTACTGGTATGCAAACGTCTAGGCAAAGACTCAAAGGAACTCCTCTGACTTACTGCACTTGAGCTTGCTTGATTTAGCCACACTCAAACGTTTAGTCAAAGTAAAGTCTTCGCCGCCAGCAAGGCCGTATAATTGAGAATTCCTGTAATCACCTTAAAATTTGATACATAGACAAGAACCCTCAAGAACAGCCCTACCTCTCCCGGCAACCCGCCGCGTCAAGCCTTCCATGAATCAAGATCACAACATAAATTATCGAACAAGAACTCTACAACTTTAGCTCGCCCATCACCCAGTGCTGAAGCAATAGTAACCACGGAAACCAACATAGAGTTAACGACATGTAAATCAGTTACATCACCAAGGCAATTCAATACCTCTTCAAACTTCTCGAGCATAGTCGCTTGAGTAAAATTCAAACCTTGGACCACATGCGTGGAAGGCGTCAAGTAGAGAATGTTCGCACGCGTCCGCAATCCATACGCTTCAGTCAACATACCATAACCTTCGGAAGGGAAAGCCGCATCTTGCCCTGCCAGCTTTCTCAATGCCTCCTGAAAAGCCATGGACAAATGAAGAATAAGCTCTGAGAATTCCTTTACACTGACTTCACTGTCCAGTGCTGCAGATTTACTTGAGGACTTTAACACAGTCATAACACCTCCAAAAATTGGCAGCATCTACTCTTCAACTAGCTATTAGTTCCGAACTCCTGAGCACCCTAATCAAATGATCAGTCAGGAGATGAATGTCACCATGTAGATTTTGGATTCCGTTCCACGGCCGGTTGCCAGTTTTGAAAAACCAATCCCCCGAACCAGACGTCCAAGCAGTATAGCCATGCAGTTTTTTCAGACCCAACTTAAACACTGGAGCCAATGGTACTCCTGTAGCACACAACTGTTCCATGACGAACCCCATAGAGATAATCCCTGCACTATGGACGAGGCGCGAACTTTTTGGCGTATGTCCATGCCAAGCATCTCCAAATACTTCTTGGACCGCCTGGAAAAATTCGCTAATAGCTAAAAAGCAAAGATCTTCGCCGCCCGACAACTCAATAACCTCTCGGCAGTAGCCGTCGGAAAGGGAGTTCATCACCAACTTTTGAAGCGAAGTATCACCTAATACGCCCAGAGGGTTTGTATGCTGCTTTATTTGCCCTTGCAACGAAGACCTATCGTCATAATTCAGCATCTCCACGATACGAGCAGCTCGGGAGCGGGAAGTCATTCTAAGTGGAAGACCACTCACTCCTGGAAGCAGTTCGTAAACCAAAGACTTTGGCAGTGGACTTGTATTATTGACTAGAATAAATTGCCGACGAAGTTCTTCCTGACTCTTACAGACAAGGGCGGAAACGAGTAACTGGAACGAACTTCCTTCGATCCCAGCTAACGCAGAAAGACGCTGCTGCCCATCTACAACGAACCCAGGCGGACCGGATGAAATGTCCACCTCAATTTCTGCATAAGCCCCAGTCCCCTCAACCACCTTTACTCCACCGGTGAACGCTAGCACCACTGAATTGGGCATTACCGCATCTGGACGAGTCAGGTAATCGCGGATCTCTCGTATGTGTTTGGACACCTGAGGCCGCTGGAATCCATTAAGAATTCCACGATCATCACGCTTGACTCGGTCGATGCTAGCGATCGCCAAAATCTGCTCAACCGTCGCCGCAAACGATACCACCTGGTGGCTTTGGCTCTGTAAGGCCTTGATTGCGCTGAACTTAAGCAATGAAACTATTCCTTCTTTGAGCGCCCTCCAACAGAGGGGCAACAGCACTTTTCAGGCCCTTATACCAACCTAAACGCACAAAAACCAGACAATTTTCATGGCCTAAGCAGTTATTCAATGCTAAATTAGCGACCCCAGATAAATGTAGAACCATCACCACAAAGGCTTGCAGTTTTTCGTATGAGAACCGTCATCATTACCAACTGCACCAATCGAAAGCGCCTTGATGGCCTGCCCTCGGTGGTGCTGAGCGACGAATGCTACCCATCGCTTGCAGCTATGGCGCAAGCGTGGAAGGAGCGAGTCGACGAGCGTCCTGCCACTCAGACGGCATCTTCACTTTACCTGGGTAGGAGCGTTTCCGACGCGAAGTGCGTCGCTACGAGGCTGGGAGCGAGGCTAATGTTCGCGTCGACAGGCTTAGGGTTGGTTGAGAGCGATCATAAGTGTCCGCCCTACGACCTGACTGTGTCTCAAGATCCGAATTCTATCATCCCACACCTCCAAAAATGGGGGCTCCGCGCGTCAGACTGGTGGGAAGCCGTGAATGGCACCCGTGAAAGAGCAAGCGCCCTAGCTGATCTCGTCAGCCATCCAGACATCGATTTAACGCTGATCGCACTTACTTCAAGCTACGTTCAGTTGATAGCTGCAGACCTCGAAAAAATAGAGGATGCACACATCGACAAGGTCAGGATATTCACTTCGCGCCCAGGCATTGAGATGCTTCCCCGTCGCTTGCGAAGCATGGCGATGCCCTATGACGAACGCCTTGAAGGCTCAACACTACCAGGCACTCGCAATGATTTCCCTCAGAGAGCCATGCGTCACTTCGTTGAGGTTCTTGAACTGTCGAGTGCTCCTGCAGAAGTCGCTCGTAAGGCCGTCTCCGAAGCGATGAATGATTTGTCGCCAGCCAAAATGACTGTCCGACGGCGAGCATCGGACAGTGAAATTGCCTACATGCTCGAGTGTGTGTGGGCCGACTACAAAGGCAGTTCCACCCGCTTGTTACGCTACCTAAGGGATGTGGCCCAGGTCTCGTGCGAGCAATCGCGTTTCCGGAAAATCTGGCGCGACATCAAATGCCAGGACAGCATAGAGAGCAAAGCATGACGAGCGAAAATGCGATTGTGGTGCGTGCACTACGCACCACTCAAGGCGACAACCTTGATGTGTACGCATTATTCATCAAAGGATCTGACCTGGTCCGGATTGCTGACATCACCCGCCTTTCTCGCGAAGACAGTAGCCCCCTCAAGGGCTTCCAGCGCCCCGAGATTAAAAACCATGTCAAAGGGATTACCGAGTACCTCAATCAGGGAAACGTGCTCTTCCCCAACGCAATCATCCTGGCGCTGTCTCCGGACCTACGCTTCGTTGCCGCACGCGGGAGCAAGCCGACCGGCGACGCGGGGCTTTCGCAAGCGGGTACCCTGACGATCCCTATTAGGGAGGAAGGCTTGAGATCTGCCTGGATCGTGGACGGGCAACAGCGCTCGATAGCGCTAGCGAAAGCAGCAAATTCAGATCTACCAGTTCCAGTGATCGGTTTCGTATCTGACAGCCTGACCACCCAGCGCGAGCAGTTCATTTTAGTCAACAAAGCAAAGCCCTTGCCTACTCGACTGATCAATGAACTACTGCCAGAGACGGGCGGTATTCTTTTACCCCGCGAACTGAGTGCTCGCAAAGCTCCGGCTGAGTTATGCGGGCTTCTTAGCCGTGATCCTAACTCTCCTTTCTATAAACTCATAAAGCGGTCGTCCGAGCACAATTGCAAAGCAGTTATCACTGACACTGCTGTCATTACGATGATCCGGAATAGCATTAGTAATCCGCTGGGGGCATTGGCTCCGTACACCTCAAGCAGAGACGGTGCAGCTAACGTTGAGTCCATGTATCACCTGCTGACAACCTTCTGGCGAGCTGTCCGCGATACGTTCCCAGAGGCGTGGGCACTTGAGTCCAAGAGCAGTCGCCTCATGCACTCTGCAGGGGTAATTGCCATGGGCGTCCTTATGGATCGGATCTACGCCAAAATCGGAGGGCAGCACGAGACCTACGACGCCATACTAAATGAACTGAGCAGAGTCGCCCCCTACTGTGCATGGACGTCAGGTCAGTGGCCGATTATTAATGCCCAGTGGAATGAAATCCAAAGCACCCCCCAAGATATCAAGGTACTGCAAGAAACCTTGATCCGCCTCTATATGACCAGCGCTCACCAATGAAATTCTTATACGCCGACACCCAAGACTATGTAGACCCGGACTACGACTTCATCAACGATCGAAATGCGCCGGGCCGTAAGAGATACTGGGATGACCGTTATGCGCACGAAATGATGTCCCCTATCCCTTATGACGGACTCTTGGTTTCGATGAGCGCTGTGCGGCCCGCAAATGGGGTCGCTAATTCAAAGGTTCGGTATTCAACCTCCGAACAGCAGCGTTTCCTGAGAGAGGGTGTGCGCAAATTTCTACGACTCGATGGCGTCCAGTTCAAAGACACTATGGTTTTGGGTGACTGTGGGGCTTTCGCCTATGTAGAGCATCCGACCCCTGCGTATAGCCCAAGCGAGGTAGTAGAGTTTTACTCAGATGCAGGATTCACCCACGGTTGCTCGCCGGACCACATCATATTCGACTGCGACTCCAGCAATCCTCCAGCGGAGAGTCAGTCGGAAGATGTGCTGTTTCGGTACGAAATTACACTAAAAAATGCGCAAGAATTTCTGCGCCTGGTGAAAGAGGCAGGATGGCCCTTTGAGCCTCTAGGAGCAGTGCAGGGTTGGTCTCCACAGAGCATGGCGAGCGCTGCCAAACAACTTGAAGACATGGGATATCGCTACTTGGCAATCGGGGGATTAGTCCCTCTAAAGGTCGATCAAATTCATGAAGTTCTGAAAGCGCTTCGTGCGACTCTTAAGCCAGAAACAAATATTCATCTCCTGGGCTTTGCCAAAGCCGAAAACATACATGAATTCACTGGATATGGCATTACCAGTTTCGACTCAACGTCCCCTCTCATACGCGCATTCAAAGATGCAAAATGCAACTATTACATGGGCACCACAACAAGCAAACTGGATTATTACACCGCCATCCGCATCCCTCAGGCAATTGAAAACCCACGCCTTATGCAGGGAATAAAAAAAGGCACGCTGAGCGCAGAAGAACTACAAAAAAAAGAAAAATCGGCATTATCAGCAATTCGTGAGTACGATAAAGGCCTGCTCGACTTTGACTCAACCCTAGGAGTGTTAGTCGACTATCTCCGGCTAACACTGTCGGGATCGATATCATCACCAGCAGAAATGGAAAAAGAAGTAGCAAAACATATCCGGCTAATCTCACCCACACTGAGAGATAAGCCGTGGCAAAAATGCCAGTGCTCGATTTGCCAGTCAACCGGCATCGAAACCATTATATTTAGAGCAAGTAACAGAAACAAAAGACGCGGGTTTCACAACCTGGGCGTTTATCACCGCCACCTTCAGAAAACTCTGGAATCTTCGAAACAATGATCTATCGATTCAAGGGTGTGCGCGCCCAACAGGCATCCGGGCATGACGTATTTTCTTTCGCGGCCACTCCAAATGACATTTTAGAATTTTCTGAAATTGAGAGAGTCGGACGCAATGAGGACGGTCATCTTAAGGGTTTTCAGCGCCATCAGGTTGCCTCGCACATTAGAGATATTCGCGACTACCTTCAACGCGATGATGCATTGCTCCCTAACGCGATCATCTTAGCCTTTCTAGATGGAGTCACGATTAAAGACCTCGGCGAAGGCATCGTAGAAATCGTTATTGAGACTACTGATTCCAAGCCGGGCTTTGTAGTTGATGGCCAACAACGACTCAGTGCCCTTGCGACGATGGAAAAGCCTGGGTTCCAGGTGTTCGTATCAGCATTGATTTGTAAAGACTACAACGAATTACGACAACAGTTTGTGCTCGTTAACAATACGCGGCCGCTTCCAAAGTCACTGATCTATGAACTGCTACCAACTGTTGACGGCTTGCCCGAAAGATTTACCAGTCGCAAATTCGCAGCTCACATTATTGATCTATTAAACTTCTTACCAAACTCTTCTCTATTTGGCGAGATCAAGCAACATACAAACCCCAAGGGAGTTTTAAGCGATATGGCGATGCAGAAGTTTGTAATGAACTCTGCTAACGACGGCGCCATTCGTAGCTTTATGAAATTCGATGACTTTGAGGGGCGCAGCATCGAACTCATCAACAATTTCTTTCACGCTGTGCGCGTGGTTTTCAGATCGGAGTGGGAAGGACTAGCGCCCAGAAACTCACGTTTGAAGCACGGGGCAGGCCTAGTATCGTTGAGTTTCGTTATGGAAATGCTTTACTCCGAGCAAGGTTCGGCCAGCAAAGAAGAGTTCATCAAAGGCCTCAAACTTTTGAAACCTCATACCGCATGGACAAGTGGTGAATGGCATATTTCAGAAACTGACCAACGCCCCTGGAACGGTATCCAAAATACCCCTACTGATATCGGACTACTTACGAAGTACCTGACCGAAAAGCTAAAGCACGAATTGAAGCGTCGCTAAATACACGCCCAGTTCCGAGGATGGGAATATGCATAAAAAAGCCTTAGTTTTATTTTCAGGCGGGCAAGACTCCACAACCTGCCTTGCCTGGGCGCTAGAGCGCTACGAGTACGTTGAGACTATTGGCTTTGATTATGGCCAGAGGCACGAAATAGAACTCCAGTGCCGGATAAACATCTTGTTGGAAATACGTAACAGGTTCCCAAACTGGGCTAAGCGACTTGGTGATGATTACGTACTTGATCTCAAATTACTCGGCCAGATCAGCGATACAGCGATGACAGCCGAGAAGGAAATAGAATTTGAGAAGAACGGGCTTCCCAACACTTTTGTCCCTGGGCGCAATCTGCTGTTCTTCACCTTTGCTGCCGCCATCGCGTATCGACGAGGACTTAGCGTACTAGTGGGCGGAATGTGTGAAACGGACTACTCAGGCTATCCAGATTGTCGAGACAACACGCTGAAGTCGCTGCAGGTGTCTCTCGGCCTTGGCATGGATTTACCGTTGGTTATCGAGACTCCCTTGATGTGGCTGGATAAGAAACAAACATGGGGCTTGGCCAAAGACCTTGGCGGGCTTGGCTTTGTCGAGTTTGTACAGGAGGAAACCCACACCTGTTACCTAGGCGATCGTCAGCATCGACATGAGTGGGGATATGGGTGCAATGACTGCCCAGCTTGCGAATTGCGCCGAAACGGCTTCGAGGCATTCCAGCGGGATAACGCCGTATGACCTACAGCGTTAAGGAAATTTTCTACACCCTGCAAGGAGAAGGGCTTCGAGCGGGCCGGCCAGCAGTATTCTGTCGCTTTGCTGGGTGCAATCTCTGGAGCGGCCGGGAAGCCGACCGCTCCCAAGCGGTATGCCAGTTCTGTGACACCGATTTTGTAGGTACAAATGGAACCTCGGGAGGTAAGTACCTGAGCGCGGAGGCCTTGGTCGAGCGGATTAGCTCGCAGTGGCCAGTTGGCCAAGCGCACCGTTATGTCGTGCTCACAGGAGGTGAACCGTTGCTACAGGTCGATGAGGACCTGATCAATTCACTTCATAACCAAGATTTCGAGGTAGCGGTTGAGACAAATGGGACCATCGCAGCGCCTGCCGGTATCGACTGGATCTGTGTCAGCCCCAAGGCTGGCACAGAATGGGTACAGCAAAGCGGTGACGAGTTGAAACTCGTCTACCCACAACCGGGACTGCTGCCCGACACCATTACCGCCACTGACTTCAAGTACTACCTATTACAACCAATGGATGGTCCATTGCAACGGCAAAACACTCGATCCGCAATTGCCTATTGTCAAGCCAATACCAAGTGGCGACTGTCCGTGCAAACACACAAGATATTGGAGATCCGCTGATGTCCACGCCTCCAGTTGCTCCTCCCTCCCCTTCGCCCACCGCTGAGTCCATGCTCAACTCGAATAGCAACACGGTCTGCGAATTGTCGCAGCGGTTCTACTTTGAGGCTGCCCATACGTTGAATCGTGGCATAGAGACCGAAAGTAGCCGCCGCATCCATGGGCATACCTATGAAGCGGAGGTCACCGTCGCAGGCCAACCAGATGCCACCTCCGGCATGCTAATTGACCTGGGATACCTACGAAGCGAGATTACCCGCGTTCGCGAGATGCTCGATCACCGACTACTTGACGAGGTGCAGGATCTGGGGCCGGCCACAATCGAAAACCTGTGTGCGTTTATCCGTAAGCAACTCGAAGATTCAGTACCTAGTCTTTGCGCCGTGATGGTCGAGCGTCGCCTCAGCGGTGACCGCTGCGTGTTACGCTGGACGCGGTAGACTTTGATCACGTAGGTAATGCTGACGGATTGTTCACTCGACAACCCGTCAGGCAACACGCATGTCGAGTCGAAGCAACTCTGCATGCTCGCCGAACGATGACGCAGAACGCTTGACCTTTATAAATTCACCTAATCACTCCGAAGTAGAATTTACGCAGCTTTTGCAGAATGCTTCGATGATGCTCGATGCGCCTTTTCCTAAGGGATAGATCAAATCCTGTCTTATCCGACTCACGGGATAGAAGGCTTGATGCTTCGCGCTACCGGCAACAAACAAAAAGTAATTAGCTTTTTTGGCTAAATTCTGCAGAGTTGGGGTCGCAGTGTGATCATGATTGAGTTCCACTCGCAGCCCTTCGAACATGCCTTCCAGTACCGTTTTAGCCCGTCGCGCGGCCCCTTCAGTGAGGCTGTAGATAGCCAGCAGCCTACCCGATAGCTTTCTTGTTTGGACGTCAAAATCAGCATCGCTTTCTTCAGCAACTAGTGGCGGATAACACGCTTCATTGCTTTCACCAAATATCTCTCTGGCGAGGCTTTTGGTGAGAAAACGCTGCGCTAACTCGAGACGAGTCCAGCGACTCAAGGCAAATCCTTGAAGTACCAACCAGAGCTTTTGCAACTCTTGCTGCTCCGGTTGAGTCTCGTCAAGGAGCAACTCGACAATCTCGAGCATTTCCGAATAAGCACTGACCGAACCGCCCTTTTCCCATAACAACTCCAAGGCTTCCCCTAGGCGCGCACGGTCGCCGATATGGCTAGGGCGGGACAAGAAGCGTCGCACAATCTGCCCTGCCAATTGTACGTCCGACGGATTAACCAAATCATCGAGCGCCAGCAACTCCAGCCATTCCAGCCAGAAGTGCCCGGAGCAGAGGATTTGACGACGATCCAGCCAGTCAAGCAGCAATGGCAAACTGTCTCGCAACAATAGGGCAGTACTGGCATCGCCATGCAGACACTGACTCAACTGAGCCTCCGAGAAGGACTCTATTGACCAGCTCTGGCTCTCCTCCTGCAACTCATGAATCAGGGCATCTGGGTCAGTAGAAGCCTCCTTCAGGCGTTCTAGCCATCCCTTCCAACCAAGTTCCCTACTACCATCAAAGACCTGGCATATGCCTTGCCAAACCGACTGCAGGCGTGGATAAACGTAGAGTTCATTTTTTAACTCTTCGGGTGCTTCCTGCACTGCGACCCAGATCTCGCGTAACTCTTCCATGGAGGCAGATAGCGAGCCTTCGAGGACTAGTCGCAGATCGTTAAAGGTCTGGGGAGATCCGACTTTTTGCAACGAAGGGATTGGCGCTATGGTTGGCGCTACCGGGGTCTTGGTCGGCAAATTGGCCCAGTCGTGCAATCCGCAAATCCAGGCCGGATCGATGAAGTCAGGAAGACCATCAAGGCCATCGGAGAAGCCCAATGCCCCGGCGCCTATCGCCCAGAGTTTCCAGTCGGATGCAAAGCATTCGCGCGTCTCCAGGGGAGGCCGATTGGCAAAAAGAGGGCTGATCGGCTGACATAGAAGACGTATATGCTCTAGGGGGAGTTCGCCAAACGCTGCTGGTTCCAGCAAGCGATCACCGCCTAAATTACCTATGGCACGCAATAGAACCCGAACCAGTTGGGCAGGCATTCTTCCGCCCAGCATATCCACTAGTCGGGGATGTCCTAGAATGTCCGACCAACGACGCTCAGCCTCCCAGGCCTGCAACTCCAGAGAAATCAGGTTCCGCTGACTGAAATTGCCTGTCGTTTTGAGTTCGTCAAAAAAGTGCGATGTTTTCGAACCATCCCTGGACTGACAAGCAGCGAAGAAATCCCGCAGGATCCGCCCAACTGGCCGCTTCACCACAGCGGTTACTGGCGGCCGTTGCTGATAGAGGTCCAGCACCGATGCCAACGCTTGAAACACTCGTTTACGTAAAGCGAAGTCGCTCTGCGACTGGCGCAACAAATCAACTTTGAGAAGCCCTGAAGGTGCCTGCTGTAAAAGAATCTGTTCGATTTTTTCCCGGGCTACCTTAATCAATGGAAACTCTGGATACGTATCCGCTGCTCCCAGCACCGCTTGCAGTATCTGCCGCAACTCCTCCAAAGATCGCCTGTCGCGTTCAGCACCATAGAAATAAAGTTCGCCGCCACGACTAACCGGAAGCAGCAACGGCCATTTTCCCTCGATTGCTGAAGACACGAGTGGCTTGAGTAGATCCTGAAACTTTGGATCGTACGGGTTATTCAACGAAAGCACTCGATCAAGATCGATTTGATTGTCTTCTGCGAAAAAGTTTCGAAGCCAATCTGGTGGGATATTCATCTATCGACCTCGAAACGATAATGATTTTTAAATTCAAGAAACGCATCGGATATCACCTGCGCGTCTTGTGTCAGAGTCACATGCTCATCGTTTCGTTGCGTACCACTGAATGTGTAGTTCAAGGAGCCCTTAAGAAACCCCGATCGGGTCAAGAAGCCCTTCGAATGCAGGGTGTCACTGATCAAGTAGTGAAAGTCCGGATTGTCGCCGAGACGATTTTCAAGACCACGGACAAAATAGCGACTGGAGTCTACATCGCGGGTTGCAATTCGCAAGGAACACCCCCCCGTGACCGCCCGTGCCAATAACTCGCTGAACGAAACGGTTCGACTACCCCACTTGGGTTCCAATGAATTCCATTGACCTGAGCGATTATCCAATAAAGGAAAATCGCTCAACCAAGGCGATACAAGCCAGATCTCGTCTGAATTGATCAGCAAAGACGCCAGCATAGTGCTTAGCACTTCACGAAACTGCCTACGCCCCAGAGGTCCATGCAGAAAAATCTGCCGCTGCTCATTCATAGCGCGCCCTCACTGCAAAGCCTCCGCCAACTCTATGACCAGCACCAGGGAACCGTCTTCTCTCTGTAGTTCGCCCACTCTGGGGTAAAGTAACAAACCCAGATAGTCAACCGGATACAACTGTACCTCGGTAATAACTTTGGACAATCCCCCCTGCTGGTCGCGGGGAATCACCAATTCGACGCTACCCTCTTCTCGCAAGAATTTGTGCAATTCACTAAAATAGGAATTTGAATACACTATCCGAGGTCTACGCCCGGCGAACAAACCAGCGCCCAGCATTCGTTCCGTGGCCGCACTCCCATTACTAAAAGGATTGTAGCGATTCAATTCCGATTGGCGAATTGTATTACCTCGCGGCCACAATAACCCCTGATTCACACAATAAGCACGAAATAAATCAGAGACAGTCGCATTCGCTCTCATCTTCTGCGCCGCCAACGTGTGGGAAACGATATTAAGGGGCCACTCAATGCCACTCCTAACCTCAAGTTCTCGCCATTGCTTGAGCAATGTAAGCAGTTCAGCATCCGTTTGCCGACTGCTGCTCGGCTTGAGTATGCGAGAGTGCAATACACTGAGAAAACTGTGGCTAAGTACAAACCCCGCCCGCGAGAGACTGGAATGCATGGCTGCACCGGCCTTGCGACGCTGCTTATGATCGGCAGCTGCACGGACATCCGTTAGAACCCTCTCGACTTCCTCATCAATAGAAGCTTTCTCCAGCAATTCGTAGAGATCGAAGTCAATTTGCTCGTAGTCACCAGGGCGCAAACTGCACGCCAATACATTCAGAAATCGCAAAGGATCATCGAAGTAGTCTTCGGCCAAGCGACTAATGATTCCACAACCACCCGCTTCGACCTCGCTGAGCCATACTTCCAGGTCACCGTCTTGCCAAAGCGCATCAGCATTCACCGAGCGTTCGTTAACGTCCCCAAGCAAGGTACATAGTGTTTGCTGGGTTGCTGCTGCCAACGTATTGGCCAGCAGTTCTTTTGTCCATTCCACGATATCTGGCAAGGCATGAATATCCCGCCACAGAGGCTCGGCACAATCTGCTAGTTGGGCTAGCACTTCAGAGCATCCCAGGAGTCCGCGCAGGTCGGCCTGTAATTCCTGCTCTCTGGAACTTTCTTCTTGCACATCAAGTTGGAAAAGGCTTTGCGGAATAGCGAGCAAGCGCTCCTTGCCCTCGTCGGAAAGTAGACGGCGCAAGGCTCCATGCATCACCGATGGCTCGGCCGGGTCTACGTCTTTCAACTCAGCGCCCAAAGCGGCAAGGAAGCACTCGCATACCCAATTGGCTGTAAAGGGGTCACCGTCGAAACGACCTAGTTGCTCGACCCGCCGCCGGAACAACAAAGGACGCAATGCGGCCGATATGGCAAGGGTCCCCAGGAGATCGGCAATAGTTTCATCGCCGACTCGAAAACGAAGGCGCATACCATCCACCCACTGACGCGCACCTACAGCTATCGGCTCACCTTGGCTTTTCCATGCAAAATTCACCCGCGCGATTTTGCCGCTGCGAAAACGCAGCGTGGCGTCAGCTCCTTTGCTATAGCGTACCACCTCAAGCGGCGTCATCTGCTGGTGGAGGCAAAACGCCACATCAATCAGGTGCTTCCCCCAACTTCCCATCGGTGGCTTCTGAACAGATGTATGTTCAGCCAAGATGAATTCCGAGTCCCAACGCAGGCGGGAATTACTCTTTTCCGTCAACCCACTCGCCTTGCGCAGAGCGCGGGTATGTATTTCCCGTGGGCGCACTACAGACAATTCTGCATCGGATCCCGCGGCCACCTCCCCTTCGTTCTGTAGGTACTCTCCGAATGCTTCTGCAATCTCAAAGTCAACCTGTTGTAGGGTATCGGCAATCGGCTGAAATCCCTCCGGGATCAACCAGTCAGCCAGGTCATACTTGATAGCAAAACGCTTGGAAATCCTGCCGGGGGAGAACTCGCGCAAAGCCTGATAAAATGGCAGTCCTTCCCATTTTGCATCACTACCCTCCCCACGCTGCAAAGACACGAATAGGTTAGGAATATTTAATTCGGCGAACATTGCCTCTGGAATGAAAGCCGGCATCGGAGAGCGGCCTCGGGGTAATTCTTTCCACTTTTCTCCATACTCGCACCACAGCGTTTTCAATTGCCGCCGAAGCGTCGGCAAAAAAGACAACATCAATGATCGCGGTGAAGCCCACAGCACTTGCTGCAAGGCTGCCTCATCTATGCGCAACGCGTCCTTCAAATAACCAACATATCGGTCCTGCATTCCACCTGGTTGCAGTACTTGCTCAACAAACGAGAGTAAGGTCGTCAGTTGTGCAGACGATCCTTTGGGATACTTCAGGATTCTCCAAACCGACCCCTCCTTCAGCAGCATCGCTAACCAATCCAGCGTCGCCATTGCCCCCTGCATCTTCTGGATATGCCCATTCTGAAGGGGCAACCTCTGTCGCTTGATTTCAGGGGTAAGCAACTCCTCGTAACGCTGGAAAGCAACTCGATCTCGACCGAACTCAGAAAGCACAACGAGGGTCCATGGGCGCATCCCGCGGGGGCGCCCAGCACGTCCCTTGCGCTGCAGATAGGACGCAACGCTTCGCGGCGCCTTATGCTGCAAAACCGCCCCAACCGATGGATCGTTAAAGCCGACTTCCAGCGAAGCAGTAGCCACCACTATCTCGGAGTTAGGGTCGACGCCAGAGTCCTGACTAGAGGTCCGGCCTACCCGAGCGCGATCATCATTGTCGAGCGAATGCCCGATATCCATGCCTATTTGCCAGTCTTGGCCTAACTGAATACGTTTAAGACGGCTTGGATAATCCAGATAGCGACCACCTCCCCTCAAGCTTGCCAGCGGTTCATGATCCGGCACCAACTGAGCGCCCCTGGTTTTCCAACCTTCAGCATCTGCCAGTTGGTGATAGAGTCGATTGTTGACATCCAGATCATCGGTAAAGACGAAAGTTTTACTTCCCCATGTACCACGCGATCTCTTGTCACGATTATCTAGGATACGCCGAGTCAACATGGCGGCCTGAATGGTGGTGGAAAGCAATGCAGTTTGAGAAACCGGATCCCCGCGCAACAACATGAGATACTCGGCGCCCTCATCCACCATCTCATCCGCAAGAGGTTCGATCAACTCCACATGACCTTCTTTCGCCCCAATTAACTCGGAAAAAAAAGCAGGTGCGTCGCTCAAAGTAGCGGAAAGTCCAACGAAGTGTGGCCGGCATTCACTTCGCTTCATCCAACGCCGTAGCAGATAGGCCGTCTGCGCTCCGCTACTACCTTCATAAGTATGCACCTCATCCAGCAGCACCAGTGTGGGCCCCTCGCAGTTACCTACCCCGAATAAGTGGTGGAATGCATAGTTCCCAAGATGCTGATTCAGCATTTCAGTCGTCGTGAAGAGGATATCCGGTGGCGCAGCAGCCAGAGACCGCCGAGTCAATCGAACCTCATCATGAGGTACATAATGATCACAGCGACTGCAGTGCAGTTCTTCGCGTTGCGCGACAGAACCCTCCAGACGCCATTCCATTTTTCCGGAGCAATCCTTCGTTGGGCAACGCAATAAGTCGAACGGCAAATTGCCGCTGAACTTTTTTGCGGCTTCATGGGCAGTACTGGTGTTCTCCAGCGTGTCGCCAAAAAATGCCCCAATGGAAATTTTTCGGTCTGACTGCGACTTGACCAATTCGTCCAATTTTCGGCATTGGCTCCAAGTCTCCATGAACTGATCTTTCAGCAGTTCACGCCGCGGGTAGATCGCCAGAATGCGTACTCGCGAGGAAGCATCCTCAGCCAATTGACTGCATAAGGCAGCTAAGGCTGGTAAATAGAAAGCTAAGGTCTTGCCGCTACCAGTGCCGGCACAGACTATGCTGCCGGCAGCATGGATGGACCGATCCTTAGACGCCTGCAGGACTCGAGTAGTAGCACGCACCTGAAAGCCGGCCAGAAGCAGGTTCTCCTGTTGTCCCAGTAGAGCGCGGATTGGCAGGTGGAATCGCGCAGAAGCGCCCTCGCCCAAGCCATCTAGCAGTTTCTGCAAACTCTGATCGCGGCAGGGGTAACTACGCGGCCGCCGAACGAAACGAAAATCGGAAACTAGCGTACGGGCCTGGTCGACCGGTTTGTTTAGGAACCACTGGCGAAGATGGCGGTACAGATGCACAGCCTCTCCCATTCGCGTCCTGTAGCGCTTGGACAATCCCTCGGGGTGGGGAGCCTCGATCACCATTGCGTGATCGCAGAGTCCGAGCAGAACGTCATAGGGATCGTCCTCGGGAAGCACCTCTTCGAGTGTCGCAAGTATCTCGTCTTCAGTGAAGAAGCCACCGGTGTCCCCCCAGGCCAGCAAACTTGTCTCCAACTCCTCCAGGCGATCGAGGGCAGTACACAAACGCTCCATGGATATTTCCATCAAAATAGCTTCCTACTGCGTTCGACGGAGAACTGACCTAGCAAGTCGTGCTCAAGCAACCAACAGAAGGTATCCTTGTCCATCTCCGACAATGGAACACCCGTAGACCTTCCGCGCTGGTTCAATAACTTGAAGAAACGCTTAACGTTATCAGGAAGATCGAGTTGCATTTCCCCTCTAACCTGCTCCATACGATTTTTAAGGTCCATCAAGTCGCGAAGAGGCCATACGGTCTCCGGTACTTGCTTTGCTAGATCTTTAAACCTTCCCTGCAACTCGATATAGTCGCTGTATACGCGTTCGGAACCCGGTATCTCGCGTTGACTATCCAGTATCACCTTCTCGACCATGCACTGGCTGTACAGTTGTTCCGTCCACTTTTTCCAGCAGGAGTCGATTTTGCTCTCCAATCGAACAACCAGACTTTCAAGTGCAACTCGCGAATTCTCGAGAGAATCGTCCTGACGAGAAACTTGTTTATTCTTTCGCCAAACCTCAAAAAAAACTCCCAAACTTGCCAGAGACGTGGACACCTGCTCTTTAAACTCTGCTTTCAAATCCAACAATTCTGGAGCGTCAACCGGTAAAGCGCCAATGCTCGATGATTGGCGCTGCAGCAAATCAAGCCTTTCGGAAAGCGACACAAATCTCTCGTAAATCTCCTGGCAATCATCAATGGCGGTGCGCAGTTCACCGGCCGAGCGATTTAGTTCAAACTGCTCGCGCAAAGCATAAACTTTTTGCTCAAGACTACTCACGGCACGCCTCCAACAAGTCCTTCAAAGTGCCCGTCAACCCCTTCAACAATCCGGTGACCCTCTCCTGCGACTGCCCCAAGACGTCCAGGCCAGATTGACGATTCTCACTCTCCAGACGCGGCAATACATAGGAGTAGAATTTATCCCACGCCCCCAGTGTCTGAACGGCCTCTTCTAATTTCTGACCGTCGACCTGATTGATCAACTGCAACTTCTTGGACAAATCAGATTCGTTCCAAGATGAGAGGAAAACCTTGACTGCCGCCCAAACCTCGCTCGCTTTTAGAGAGTTCAATGCCTCACGCATTCTCTTGGCATTCGGCACGTCTGAAAACTGAGCGGGATAATGCAACCCGTCTTCACTTACACCACGAACAATTTCAGACATTTGATCCAGCAAGAGGCAAAATTGCTCGTGCCGAGAATAGCCATCTAGAACGGACAGCACATTGAACGACGACTGCAGTGCCTGGGTTATTTCTCTGTCATACCGTGGCAGTTTCTGCTTAAAATCAGTCTTACTAGCCTCTTTGAATGACCTGAGCGCCAACTCTCCGTCCATACCATGGTCATTGGCAGCCACCAACTTCAACCAGGCATCTCGCTTCCCTTCCCACTCATCCAACGCACTTTTGCGGAGTTCTAGCAGTACAGGAGAAGCAGGTTTTGGCAATGACTCCAGAATCCTCTGTGCCGGAGTGAGCAATTCATTGAGTCGTTGGCGATCATTGGACGCGGTCCTCCATAACCCCAAGATGGGTACTAGACTCAATTGTTCCTGGATCACCTCATGAAGCTTTGAGCGCTCCATCAGCGAAAGTGTTTGTAGAACCTGAGGAACCCAATGTGAGGCGAAATTCTGGTAGCGCAAGTAATCATCGAATCCACCAGTATATTGCCAACCTATCCCATTGGATCTCCGATTGACGCTCTCGTAACGCAGAAGCGCCAGCGCAACCCCCTTCAAAGCAGCTGCCTTTTGAGGATCCTCAAAGTCCGTCTCCTGGCAAAACCACACGAAATTAGTGGCTTTGTTACCGGTAATGGAGAATGGAATATTGATATTAACAATCGCCCCACGCAGTAATTCCGGCCGCGCCCCTAAGCCGAGCCATTCTGGGTGAGCATATTGCTGATACATCTTATTCAGGGCGTTTCTTAGGTCCCTGGATTCGTTTTGCTCCAATTTTCTTCTGCGCTGAAACCATTCTGAAACGATCTCTTCCAATCGGTGCTGATCGGGATCGGGATCTGTTTTCACTCCTCTTGGCTCTACAGTCGGTCTGGCTTTCTTCGGGCCAGTGCCTGTCCGCGTTGGCGGGCGAATAAAACCAACGGGTTGAACCTCTTCCAACAAAGACGCCAATGCGTTTAGACCGAAGACGTTTGCTATGCGCCAATCCATGCTCTGCTGCAACTCTGCGATAGATCGGCAACCGTACCCCCAGATAGCAGCCAAGGATTCGCAGCGCGCTGGTTCGTCGAGTCTATACAGGTCAATCAGTCCCGCACCGGCCTTGATACTGGCGAAATCTGCCGGCGGGAATCTATGCTCCTGGCACGCCTGCCGATGATCACGTAGTACTCGCAACACCACTTGGTTCAACACTTGGCGGGGGTTGAAATTCAACTCTTCATCGTTGCTGCAATAGTGATCCGCCAGCGCATTGATCGCGTTTCGATTGAAAGGGAAGAGCGGCACGCCAGAAGGCGAATGGCCGAATGCCTGGAGTTCCTCCGGCGGGCCTTCGGGATCTTGCCAGATTAAGGGCCAACTGACGTCTGTCGAACGCTCCAACCAGGACTCTTTCAGTTTTGAACTACCGTGACGGGCAGCGTTCAGGTACCGACCGCAGAAATCAACGATGCGCTCCAGCGTTTGCTCGCGACTCTGGCCATGATCGCGTATCAACCACTCATACTGTGCACGTGTTCTAATCGTGTCCTGCCGCCGCAGATATCCTTGATAACCATCTGTTACCGCGATAGCCGAGCGAAGCGTACACAGTTCTTGCTTTTCATCCCTAACGGCCTCTTCCAGAAGGCTGTCGATCAGCACGTCCTCGATAGCAGAAATCGCCGCCATATCCTCCACCAGTACCACCAGAGTGCGATCCTGATGTTTCAAGGTACGACGGATGTCTTTAAAAAGATCTAAAAAACTACCGCCATTGAAACTGAACAAATGACGAAAAGCAGTTCTGGTGGACTCACCCAAAACTTCGTTTAATACGCCTGCTGCGGACTCTTGGGCTTGCCGATTGGTATTTAATTGGGCTCGACTGACATACTGCCGAGCGCTTTGCGACAGGTCATCGAGGTTGAAACTGAAGTCCAAGTCCTCGGCCCTGATCTGGTAATCGTTTCGACTTAACTCTTGATCGGTAGCGCCCTGAGTCAACCGACTTGCGAACTGATAAATACAATGCTTCGGATCAAGCAAGCTTCTCTTGAAATTAGGGTCGGTAATCAGTTCGGAAAGACCACACCCCAGCGTGGTATGCGCGTTAACATCTCGCCAACGCTGCTTTTCTTCAGCAGACAATTGTTGACTGGCCTGCGGGTTTCCTCGGTAATAGCTAATTTGCTCTGCGACGCGGGCGTTGAGTCGCTGCAATTGCTGTGACATGAAGGTCAACAGCAAGTCAGCGACCTCTCCGGTCCTCAGCATCTCACCTACCGACCGAATCCGTAGACGTGCACTCTCGAACTCTTCTCCTTCCAAGCCATCCAGAAGGATTTCCAATACCTGGCGCAAACTTGCATTCTTCGGAATGCGAACGATATGCCAGTTGGCGGACAGCGACTGCAGTTTTAGTTGAGCTTCCAACCAGCGAATCAGGTGGGATTTTCCAACGCCGGAACGCCCGACCAAGGGAATCGGTCTCTCCACCTCAAGAAAGTGCGCTAGCAGATCGGCCTCAGTACATTGCTGCTCTGCTCCGTTACCTACCCGAAGCAACTGCATAGGTTCATGCACCGCTAAGAGTACGTGCTCAGCTAACTCCTCTGCCTCCGTACGGATGCACTGGGAAATATGTTCCGAACTTGGCCAGTAATTGATCAGATTCATACAGCAACCTCGGTACGGTATTGAATCTCACCTACGGAGCGTTGAACACCATTTGGCAAAAGCAGACGCATACTCAAACTATCGTCAGAGGACTTTTCCAAGCGCAATCGAAACAGACTTTCCAGACGGACTAGAGCGTGACTGAGTGCGGCACTTACTTCATATGGTGCGTCTGGCTTCCAATTTTCCATGCAAGGTTCCAACAATCGACGATAGCCCCCCTCATCAAGCAGTGGCAGGTACTTTCCCAAACGTTCGACAAATACTCTAAACGGAAGTACTCGCCCGCCTTCGAAAATTCTCTCGAGGTAGGGTTCGATAGCTAAAGTAGGATCTACAATGTAACCCTTTCCGAAGGGCTCCAAGAAGCCAAGGAATTCCCCATAGGCCAAAAAGGTCGAGAGTTCGTTAGACTCATTCAATTCCCGACCCGGTAGATGGCTATTTACCGCCTCGGCGGCATTGAAAGAGCTTACCGACTCCCCTCCCATGAAGGTGTACCGACGCTGCACTAACAAACAGGTCATTGCACGAAGAAATGGCTCAGTGCGAGTACCGTCCAAGATAGCCGATTCCGACCGCGTGGCTGCATTATCAATAAGCAACTGCAATACACGCGACGGGAGATCATTCTCACTGGCCTGAGGGGGCGCGAAAATCATTCCCTCACTGTCCTGCAACCACAACCCTTCTTCCAACCAGAAATCCAGGTTCGACTCAAAACGTTTTGCTCCTGTCTCACTTTTCGGGAGCAACTCCGGCCGCAATGTCTCCAATAACTCCGCGCGAGCAATTGGTTTTCCCCTGCGAACCAATGCTCGATCAATAAGATTTAGCAGGATCAGACTGCTGCCTGGGTGAGCATTATTCACCATCGACATACTTATATTTCCCTTTCGAAGTCGACCAAATCCTTGCTTTGGGAATCACACTCCCACCAGCTTCGGTACGGGTGATACGGATCACTCAGAGTCTCGGGCGCAACTATCAATCTTGCTGGAACCTCATAGCCACCCGCAGGCAGGTTGCTTTCCTCCGGCATGAGTAAAACCAACTCAGTCCAACTCCCAGCACTGTCGCGCGGTTCCAGGGCACACCAGAACGGTAGTGTTTTTAAACCAGCATCGGTCTGTATTTCATCCAACAAGGCCCGACTGGCACGGACAGCCTGCACCTGCTGGCTGCGCAGAAGAGCGACCATCCATCGCCGCCAGTTATGAATCAGAGCACGGGGAGTGACGCTACGATAACTCTCAGTACTGTAGCGAATCCGCAGCAACTGGGAGTCTGGCATCCACTTCGGCATAGCGGGAGTTACTACACCAGTCACATGGAAAGACGCGCTCAACGTTGGCGTAAAGGGTCCCCGCCCCTGAGCGCGGCAACCAGGGCAACCGCCGCAACTGCGTTCAGGGCTGATGCCATCCAGTCGATAGAACTCTTCTAACTGGCGGCACAGCGACTGGTCCGGATCATCCAGCCATCTGCGCAAACTGGCGAAACCGTTTGCCATGGCCCGTTGTTCAAGGGCACGTTGCGGATCAACATAGTGCCGCCAAGTATCTGTGGACTGATGCGCATCCATCAGGATCTGTATATCGATGCGGTCAAAATAATTCTCGCCCTGAGGCAATTCCGTATCGACTACCGCTGCGTTTTCGTGAGGTACCTCGGGCGGTGAATAGCGCAATCGAATCAGACCAGCACGCTGCATCAGAAGCAAAGTGCGTACATTCCACTCTGCGTTACCTTCGCTGCGTCGCTTCAAATCGCGGCGTAACATAGACAGAGAAACACTGAAGCAACCATCACTGCTACGTCGACGGCTCTGCAGCAAGGTGTTCCAGCGATCCAATCCCACTTCACTGGAAATCAGCCTTGCCCTTGAAATCTGCTCTGCCACATTTATCTGGCCCGGATAGAAAACCAGCCAGGACCAACAGGCGTTACCGTCACGCCCGGCACGCCCCGCCTCCTGATAGAAACGATCCAGATTTTCTGGCACTGCCGCATGCAATACCGAACGGACATCGCTCTTATCCATGCCAACACCGAAGGCGGACGTCGCAACCATGATGTCCAGATGGTCATCCTGCCACTGGCCGATCAGACGCTCGCGCTCCTGGGTGTTGGTTTCGCCATGGAACAGGCCAAGCCGACGGAAGCCCTGCTTGACCAGCATGTCTCGCCAGTTCTGTGCATCCTCCCGGGTCGTTGTGTAAAGAATCAGAGGTCGAGGCAAGCGCCATAGCAAGTCCACGACAACCTGCCGGTGCTCTTCTTCTGCAGGAACTCGGCGGACATTGAAGTTCAACTCTGGGCGCAAAAAACTGCCATTGATCTCGATAGCCTGAGTTCCTTCGGGGACGAATGCTTCCTTCAACACCTCCAGAGCGGCGGAATTAAACGTAGCTGACATCAACAAGGTGCGGATGGCGCTTGAGGAGTGCTCTCTGAGGGAGTGAAAAAGAGGGGCAAGCAGTTGGAAGTCAGGACGGAACTCCGCCCCCCATTGGCCGACCAGATGTGCCTCATCGATTACTAGCGCACCCAGCAGTCCTTTTCCGGCGAGTTCGAACAACAATGGTCTAAGGCCCGATATGGCGGACTCGGGCGCACAGAACAAGATCCGTTGTGTGCCGCAATGCAGACGCTCACGAATCTCTCGACGCTCAGCTTCCTCCTGGCCCCCGATCCAAACGTAGCTACCGCCGTGATCGCATCCTGCAGCCTCCAGCACTTCTCCAGCACGCGCGGCCTGCTCAATGGCAAGTCCGGTCGTTGGCACAATGACAAGCACCACTTTCTGCCGATAGGCAAACAAACTCAAAGCATGAACAGCCAGCGTCTTGCCGCAACCTGTCGGCAGGTTGATGAAGACCGTGCTGTCATCCGGAGAGGTCAGCAATGTCCGCACTGCAACTTGCTGACCGAGGCCGTTGTAGTTGCTAAATCCAACTCGGCCCAAAGCACTGCTCAAGGCCACGTCTATTTGAGGTTGGTGCAGGACTCGGCGACGCTGACGTCTGTAAACCGCCAACTCCGCTTCCTCGAGAGCAGCCTCCAACCTGACCCGGTCGGTTAACGGATCTTGAGTCAGGCCCACTCGGGCTACGTGTTGCCTTTCAACGGAACCGGCAGGCAGTTGTAGCAGCAAATCAGTGCAGCCATGAGCTTGAGCACAACCGAAAGCATCACGACAAGCGACGGCGCGATCGGCCGAGCCCGCCTTTGCGTCGCCGAATACCATCAGCAGGCGGAGAAAGTACGGCTCGACGACTGTCTGCTCGGATTGGTGCTCTGGCACCAGCAGAGCCCTCTGCAAGGCATTCCATTGGGCCTGAATCATTCATTCCTCCACAGATCTTTCGAGCACAGGATCTGGGCGCGTACCGCCATAAGGTGCACGTGCGGTTCAAGGACGGAGCCTCGCAGAGCACCTATCTCCTCTACGATCCTCTTTCGGCTCAACTCAGTGATACCCAGCACCATGCGTTTCCATTCGCCCACAGGTAATAGAAACTCCAACTCGGACCAGACATCATGGCGCAGATTGATATCCTGGAAGATGGCGCCCGCGGGCTTCTTGTAAGGCCATTCCAGGGATTTCAATGTGCTTTCGGCCTTTACCAGCCTGCCGTCTTCAGCGAGCCAGTGGCCATACACCGCAGGTGCCAGTAACTCATCGGCGATAACCTGTTCCTGATACGTGCAATCCGGCCGGGCAGCCGTTACCAGCCACTTGAAATGAAAGAAAATCTTTGGCGCCTGCAGTGCACTGCTATTAAGAATTCGCAAGAATGCGCAGGTTGCCCCCCGCGAATCACCAGCGGCCAGTTCATATATGGAATCCACGAACGGCTGACCGTAACGGAAGGGGTACACGCCCGATTGAGCTGAAGCCTGCTGCCGCAAGAAGCTCATGGGAGCAGTGTATGGCGGGTTACCACTTTCCGGATCAATACCCGTGATGCAACCTTCGATAAAGGTCTTCACGTCCACCAGGGTCCGACCGCCACGCTCATTTGGGTCAAGGCCGAAGCCCAACCTGAATTGCTGCTGCAGATCGCCTTCTAGCCTGAAGTTCAAGCCGCGCGTCATCCAGGCACACATGCGGCCAATCTGCTCCTCGGCTATTTCGTCCGCCTCAGAAATTTTTTCGGCGAAGTCCCGTGCTTTGGCGACATCCTCGTCCAATGCAAGCAATTCTTCCTGTACTTTCACCCGACGGCGCTCGCGGTCCAGCAGGCCGCCCTCGCCGCTCAGTTGCTTGGCGCAGACAAGCAACTCTTCATCGCCGGATCGCGCGACTGCCTGCCAAGTTTTTTCGAGGTACTCTTCTAGTACGTACTGCAAGCTGGCCACCGTCTGATTGAACACACCTACCGATGTGTCAAGCAGATCTAGCCACCGTCGGAACAAACCATCATGGTCAGACATCAAAACCAAACTTTCCACAGGCCTGATGCCACGCAGATTTGCGCTGTAACGGTTCAATCGTCCCAGACGTTGTTCAACGCGACTGAACGATCTCGGTAGGCTGTAATGCACGGCGAGTTTCTGCCCCCCATGCAGGTTAAGACCATCTTCACCACCTTGATCGCAAACCAATACCCGCACAGAACCGCCCGACTGCAAGAAATGCAAGTCGCGGTCGGAAGCATTGCGCTCTATACCTACAGCCAGAGAGTCACCGAGCGTAGCAGCAACATGATCCGCGACTACTTCGTCACCGCAGAAAACAACCACCTTGCCCTTAGGGTTTTCGGCCAACCAATCTTCCAGACTCGCGATCAAACTCCGATCTTTACACGCCTGCTCGAGTGAGGCTTGCTTGGATATTTCGGCGAGGAACTCTCGCTCGGTTGCTTCAAGCGTCGCCGCCAGTTGCCTGTCGAACCTATCGGCCCGCTGCTTGACCAGTAATGGACTGCCCAACAAGTCGTCAACCCAGTTCAGGTACTCTCCAGAACTCATTGCCTGGAACTCATCAGGATCCCGGCAGGCCTGGCTGCGGTACTCTTCCAACAACAGATCCAATGGCATGCTGCGTGGTTCTATCGGCCAGTATTGACGGCGCAAACCAGCCAATCCTGGAAACAACTGCGCGAGATGCCCCATTTCCCGGCGGTTACGAAGCATGCGCTGATGCAGGCGGTAGTGCTCTCCGAGGTAATGCCGCAAGCCTATGATTTGTTGCTCGCGCTGCTCGCCGCTCTCCTCGGCAAAGAGATCCACCAACGGCATCAAACTGCCGATTCGCTCTTGCAACTCCTGATCCTCAGGGAATTTCCCCCGCAGATCCTGTAGTGCTTGTTCCAATGCGGCGTTCGAGTTACCCGGGGTCAGTGCGCTATACAACCCGCCAAGCCACTCACGCTCCTTGACTCGAGCGATGAAACGCTGAACCCCCGCTTCTGAGATCTCATAAGCTTCGGGACTCAAGCAGTGCAGCATCGCCAGGAAATTTCTTTCGTTCCCATTCAACGGGGTTCCTGACAACAACAGAGTCACCTCAGCTGCCTGGCAGGCCTCCGCCAGCACCTGAAACCGGTCATTCGAGTGTTGCTCGGAAGACCAGGCCAGCGGCGCCAATTGATGCATCTCGTCAACGACGAACAAGCTAGGCTGGCCACCCTCCCGCAAAGCCGTCACCAACTGTTCATGACTGCATACTCGAATCAGCTGTTCCGATCGATGCTTTGTAGACATCAACTCGCCAAGATGAAATCGGCCCTTTAACTCCTCATGCCACTGAGTGACAAGGGAAGCCGGCGCCGCAATTAAAACATTGGCGTCGAACTTCTTCTGAAGTACGTGCTCACGGACAATCAGGCCCGCCTCGATTGTCTTGCCCAAGCCCACTTCATCCGCTAGCAAGTACTTAGGGCATGGATCCTTAAGGATACGCCTAACTACGGCAATTTGATGCGGCTCCAACTCTACGCTGCTGCTGGTAATCGCACCGATGGAACGGCAAGCCGCCCGTTGCTCAATATAGGCTTCGAGGAAATCCTGGCGCAAGGGGAAGAAAAAAGGCGCGTCGTTAGCCCTAGCCGCTAGGAACGCAGAGGGATCGAGCAAATCCTGCGCACCGAGGTTCAGGCAGTAGATTTCATCGATATCGACTACCGCTTGATCGTTATCGTCAGTGCGAAAGATCACCAAGTGCCGATTGAGTGGCCGCGAACCACCGTAACGGCCACGTCGCCAGATGCCTGTCAATTGATCTCGACAATAAACGATGGCTTCCTCATAGAGTTGAGTTTTCCTAACGTCGGCCAGATCAACCTTGAACTTCCTCGCCTCAGGGTTCAAAGGGGATTCGAAGAAAGTGACCTCGCACTCGCCTCTCTCACGATCCAGTCCCGACAATTTACCAATGCCGGGAAAAGCACTAGACAAAACCAACTCACCAACGTATAAAACCTGGTTCACTTCGTCCCTCTACCAGTATTATTCCCACTTTTATCCGCCTCTCACCGACGACGTGAATGAGGCCTTGGCGCCTGACGCCTCACACGTTAATAGGCGCTACTTCTGAGGCCAATTCTTCCGATGGCCCTCACCCTATCCGCTGGCGACACCTGGGTAAAGCCATGCACGGTGTTTTTTTGCCATCATAGCTAGCACACGCCCGCAACCATCACGTGAGCCCCGCAAAAGGGGACGAACAGCCACACTTCCAATCGCCTGACAGGTACACCCTGCACTGCCTGATCCTTGAATACCGCCAGTGTATTAGCAGAATATCCATGACGCGATTCGCTGCAGGAATCAACAGAATGCAATCCTTAAAGACATGTCCATATGCGCCTAGCCGTACGGGTAAACTTTTCGAACAGGTCGAACCACGCGAAAAATGCGCTGCTTAAAGTCGGCTACTCGATTTGAAAATATCCATCACGCCATGAAAGACGGCGCTCTAATGGAAGTTAGTACTCTGAGCGATACTGTGGGTGACGTCAGCGATACTTTGGCATCGGTCAACCAAGCTTTCCATGCTCACGCAAAGCTCTGGTAGCGAAATTCAAAGAATCTGCCAGGCCAATCTCAGATTTAAAATTCGGGACTAGGTATTCCAAATGGTATTCCAGTTTATTTTGCAGAAAAAATTTCCACTTAATTTTCATATGGATATAGATCCATTTCAACTCACCCCGGCGCACCCAACACACCACCTGTCACATCTGGCGACCCACACCCGGAGCCCCCCCATGCACCAAACCCTCCTAATCATCGACATCCAACCCACCTTCAACCCACCAACCTGGCTCATCGACGGCATCCGCCCCCTGATAGGCCTCCTCCCCACCGTAGCCACGATCGAACGCCACAACGAATCCCACACCCCCTTCCACCGCCAACTCGGCTGGCACCCCGCCCCCGACGACAACTGCCTGATCGCCGCCGACCGGATTTTCATCAAACACGGCTACGCCCCCTCGTCCGAAACCCTCGACTACCTGAAAAGCCAAAACCCGGACCGCGTCCTGGTCTGCGGCCTGCAAACCGAGACCTGCTGCTTGGCCGCCGGTTTTGCGTTGTTCGACGCAGGATTACAGCCGACGCTGATCACCGACCTGACCGTGGGCTCATCGCTGGACCGCTCCGGCGGGCTGGGCATTCAGCTGTGGAAGCACCACTTCCGGCACACGCTGACATCAAGCGAGCTCCGTGCTTCGCTAAGCACGTCCTAGGAAGTTTCCCGCAACACGCGTCGACTTCCATGAACTGTTTCAAGCATCACCGACACGATAGGCTCCTGGCTTCGCTTTCACCCGGCCATCAAATGCCTGGAGCCCCGTCATGAAGAAAGACAACCAGACCCCACCAGCCCAGTCCTCAGCGCCCGATTCGGAAACCCACGAGTCCCGCCCGCAGCCCAGCGAACGTGTGCGCAAGCGTCGGCAAGCGCCCCCCTTCAAGGAGCTGTTCAGCGTCCGCACCGATGTGGACACGCTGACCCTACTCACGCACGCCACCCAAACCCTGGCCGCGCTCACCACCGTGACGGCCAATTTCGCCGACGGTTTCGAGGGGGCGCAGCGCAGTCGGATGCTGGCGATTCAGCAGTTGGCGACCATGACCGAGATGCTGGTGTGCCGGGCGCTGGAAACTGTCGATCCGCTGCAGGCCGTCGCGCCACCGCCGGCGCCCGTTGTCCACTGAGTCGGCAGGCTTGGCGCCGTGGGTGCAAGTCATTCATCGACATGAACTTTTCTTCACCCCCGCTTAATCGACGGCCGTGTACATTGCCCTCGCTCATTCAAGAAACTACGGTTCGCCCGCGCTCTCCCGCGGGCTTTTTTTTTGCCTCGGATTTGGCATCGAGGCGGTAGGCCAGTGTGTCTTGCACGCCGTGCTGCGGCGAGTTGCGGGCCGCGCGGTGCACGCGGATCAGCTCGAATCCGACGGATTCTGCCAGGCGTTGGCTGCGGGTGTTGGCCGAAGACGCGCTCAGATAGAAGGCAGCGTCAGGAAAACCACAAAGCAATCGGCTCAATGCAGCACGCATGTAGCCCTTGCCCGAATGCTCGGTGTTGGCCCAGTACCCCACGACGTAACGATTGCGTCGCCGAGGCTTCAGGCCGATGCAGCCCAGGACGGTCTGGCCGTCGTCGGTGACGATGAACCAGCGGCGTTCGCCGGTTTCGCTGCTGAAGTCGTCACGGGACATGAGCAGGAACTCAAGCGCCTGTTCCTCGGTGGTGTGGGGACGGGCCCAGGGCAGGAATTCGGCGTGGGCGACGTGGCTGGTGTTGAGCGCGTGGGCAAGCGCGGTGCACAGCGTCGGGTCGGGGGGCAGCAGGCGCAATGATTGCTGGCCGGTGGTGAACGCAAACTCCATTTCCTTTTCCTTGATCGGATTCCATGGGGCTCGACGATATACGAAGCCGCCTCGTGAATCTTCAAACCCTGCGCAAACTCAAGCGAGCGGTTTGTGTTTTCGTCCCTATCGGGCAATTCTTCCAGTAAGTCCCGCCAACGGAGCGCACAATGCCGCTGCTCACCCTGCCCTGCCAACGCCTGACGCTCGCCGTGCTCGATCCGGAGCAGGCGGGTCTGGAACACGATTTCTACCGACGCAACCAGCGTCACCTGGCCCCGTGGTCGCCGATCCGCACCGACGACTACTTTTCCACCGAACAGATCCGCCGGCGCCTTGAGGTGCAGGGCAGCGCTTTCGAGGCCGGGCTGGCGGTGCATTTGGCGCTGCTGACGCCGGACGGCGGGCAGATGATCGGCGCGTGCAATTTCAGCGGGATCATCCGCGGCGCGTTCCAGGCCTGCTTCCTGGGCTATCACATCGATGAGGCCCATCAGGGCCAGGGTTTGATGCATGAAGCGCTGGAGGCCGGCATCGCCTACATGTTCGAAAGCCAGAACCTGCACCGGATCATGGCCAACTACATTCCCGGCAACGAGCGCAGTGCGCGGTTGCTGGAGCGCCTGGGGTTCGAGCGTGAGGGTTACGCCAAGGCGTACCTGAACATCGCCGGGCGCTGGCAGGACCATGTGCTGACGGCGCGGGTGAACGAGCGGTTCGAGGCGGAAGAGCAGCGTTGGTCGCGACGTCTTTCCTGACGTTCACAATTTGTTAAGCATTGGCCGGGTAAGCTCGGGTTTCCTGCTCACTCCGGTTGCCTGAATCCATGTCGCGTGCCGCCTCGTCCCTGTTCCTGCTTGCCGCCCTGCTGTTCTTCTTCGCGTTGGGCAACCATCAACTGCAAGGCTCCACCGAGGCCCGGGTCGCCGGGATCGCCATGGAGATGCACCTGGACAACGACTGGGTGACGCCGCGCCTGTTCGGCGAGCCGTTCCTGGAGAAACCGCCCCTGAGCCTGTGGCTGGACGCCGGCGCCCTGCGCGTGTTCGGCGTGTCGCCGTGGGCGGTGCGGCTGGCGTCGGCGTTTGCCGGGCTGTTCAGCGTGATGGTGCTGTACACGATGCTGCGCCGCCTCGGACGGCCACGGGCCATCGCTTGGACGGCGGGGATTCTGCTGGCGACCATGGCCAGCTACTGGAGCAACGTGCGTGGCGTCGGCGAAGACGCGTTGCTGGCGCTCGGCGTGACCACCGCGCTGCTGGCGTTTTTCCAGGGCCTGCGTTCGCCGACGGTGGGTAACGGCCTGCTGTTCGCCGCCGGGATCGCCGTCGCTACCCTGAGCAAAGGCGTGCTGGGCCTGGCCATGCCGGGGGTGGTGATCTTCGCGTACCTTTTGGCGGACAACCTGATGGACCGGCGCCTGAAGCTCGGCGCCTGGCTGCGTCCGGGCCTGCTGACGGCGTTGGGGCTGGTGCCGCTGCTGATCTGGCTGGCGGTGCTGTACCAGCGCGGCGGCGCGCAGGCCGTGGGCGAAGTGCTGCTGACCAACAGCGTCGGGCGCTTCAGCGGCTCCTTCGTGGAGGCCGGCCACTACGAACCGTTCTACTACTACCTGGCCAAACTGCCGGAAGCGTTCCTGCCGTGGAACATTCTGGTGTACCTGGGGCTGTGGCACTTTCGCAAAAGCCTGCGGGCCAACCGTTACCTGCTGTTTTTCAGCCTGTGGATCATTGCCCAGTTCATCATGCTGACCCTGGCCTCCAGCAAACGCACGGTGTACCTGATGTCGATGACCCCGGCCGCCGCTGTGATCGCAGCGGAGTACGCGGCGGTGCTGTTCGAACGGCTGAAGGGCCGCGAACACGGCTTCACCGGCTGGCTCGCACGGCACCGCCGGGCCTTGGCGTCCGGCCTGCTGGCGCTGGTGATCGCCAGTTACCTGGGCGCAGCGCAGTGGGCGATGCCCCGGGCCGACCGCCAGTTGTCGTTCCTGCCGCTGACCGAGCAGATCCAGTCGATGCAGGCCAACGGCCAACAGGTGGCGCTGTTCCAGGCCAACGAGCGGCTGGGTGGCGCCAGCGTGTTCTACACCCAGAGCATCCTCAAGGGCCTGGACACCCCCGCCCAACTGGACGCCTACCTGCGCGCCTCGCCGGCCCACGTGGCGGTGATGTCCGGCGACAGCGAGCCCGCCGCGCCGCTCAAAGTGCTCAAGACCATGATGGTCGGGCGCCAGGCCTATTATTTCGTCGGCTACTGAGGGATTCACGCCCATGAAAAAACCGCCAGTGACGGCGGTTTTTTCATGCACGACGCAGAAGGGTCAGGCGGTGCCGGCCTGGGCGGCGAACACCGGCCGCCGGCGCTCTTGCAGCACCGGCAATGCCAGCCGGGCCTGGCCGTAGAACGCCAGCGCCGTCAGCAGGCAGGTCAGCCAGACGAAGATCCCGGCCCAGAACGTGTGGGACATGTAGTGCCAGCCCTGCAGCACCCGCGTGGTGCCGTAGATCAGGCCGAGCAGCAGCGATCCGTACAGCACGGCGCTGGAGAAACGCCACTGGTGACGGCGCGCGACAAAGTACAGCGCCAGCATGGTGAACCCGCCCGACGCGTGGCCGCCCGGCCAGCAGCGGCCGTCGCCGGCCTCGCGGAACAGCTGGAAATTGCTGAACCAGTCGACGTGCGCCATCTTGCCGCCGTACAGCGTGGTTTCGATCGGGCAATACACGCTGGTGTGGGCCTTGAGGAAATGGATCACGCCGGTGCACAGCGCGAACGCCACGACGACGAACAGCCAGTCGCGCCGATGCTCAGCGGCGAAGCGCAGAACCGGCGCCACCTGGCTGCGCTCCAGGAACGCACCCAGGCGCGGGCGCCGGTCGGTGCCCAACAATGGCCAGACTAACGACAGCATCAACGCGATCAACGCCCCTTCGGCCGTCCAGTTCGGAATGATTCGCGCCCATTTGTGGGTGAACTGTTCGAACAGGTGGTTCTGCTCGATGGGGAACAACTGGCTCACCGGGTCGAACAGCAGGTTGCTGAAGGCGACATCGAGGTGGGTCATGTCGAACACCGCAAACACCAGCGCCGCGCAGGCCAGGGGAATGCCGAAGTTGAACAGGTAGTAGCGGCTGGGCGTCATGGAGTGTCCTGAGGTGAGGGAGGCAGTCATTGGGCAGTCACCGAGCGCCAGTCCGAGGCTTCGATGAGGCCGAGCATTTTCGGCGCCGATGGGTTGGCGGCGGAGATGAACAGGGAGGCGCCGTAGCCGGGCGTCGAGGCGGAGACCTTCAGATCCTTTTCCAGCTGCGCCATGCATTCGCTGTGGGTCACCAGGATCAGGTTGCGCCCCGGCACCTTGTGCGCGAGGGCGTCCTGCAGCATCCGGCCCTTGCAGTTGATCAGCCAGTCCTCGCCGGTCGCCGCCCGGTTGAACATGTAGCCGGCGGTCTGCACGGTGCGCAGCATCGGGCTGTTGTAGATGTCGGCGTGGGCCAGGCCCAGGCGCTCGAACTGCGCGCCGACGCCCACGGCGACGCTGCGCGAGCGGTCGGTGATGCCATCGTTGCCGATCAGGCAAGGCGCCTTGGAGTGGTCGCAGCGCTCGACATGGCGCACCAGCACGATCATGTCGCCCTTGGCCCACCCCGCCGCCAGCGCCTCTGCGCCGGCCACGTTGCCGTGGGCCAGGTCCGGCACCGCCGCAGGCGCCAGCAGCCACAGGGTCAAGGGAACCGCCAGCAGCGTGGCCGCCAGGATCACCCAGGCATTGCGGTAGCGGGCCAGGCCGCCCAGCGACAGCGAGCGTTTGACCCCGAACAGACTCAGTCTCAATTCCACAGCAGGCCGCCTCACCGGCATACAGCACGCGACATTCAAAGCGGCGAGGTTAAGGACAGCGGCGTGGGCGACCGGTGAAACGCGTGTGAAAAAAACCTTGGGAGGACATGCGGACGCGCCGGAAAGCTTTGTTACAGATTCCGTCCGACAAAATCCTTTCAGCTCTCGGGATTGCGGCCGATACAGTCCTGCTAACACCCTTGCTGGCTCAAAAGAACAACAATCTTCCAGCCCAACCGACGATCAAGCAGCACAACGTTTCTGGAGGAATTGTGATGAATAGCTGGTTCGGCAACATCAGCGTGAACCTCAAACTGGGGCTGGGCTTCGGCCTTGTCCTGGCACTGACCTGCATCCTGGCGCTGACCGGCTGGACCAGCCTGGGCGGCCTGATTGACCGCAGCAACTGGATGAGCGACATCACCCAGCTCAACGCCGGCCTGACCAAGCTGCGCGTGGTGCGCCTGCAATACATGCTGACCAACGGCGACGAGACCGCCGCGCAGAACGTGCAGACCACCCTCGACGGCTTCGCCGCTCAGCAGCAGGCGTTGATCAGCAAGTTCAAAAGCCCGGAAAACGTCAAACTGCTCAAGGAGCAGGCGCAGACCATCGCCGAGTACCAGACGTCGCTGAACAAGATGCGCAACGCCTACCGCACCGGCAACAGCGCACGCGACACCATGTCCGCCAACGCCGAGACCGCCTACACCCAGCTTGAGACCATCAGCGACTTCGTCCGCCAACTGCCGATGAGCGAGCAGCGCTTCGAGCAGTTCCAGGCCATCACCGAAGCCAAGGAAGCGTTCATCCTGGCGCGCTACGAAGTGCGCGGCTATACCGCCACCACCAACGCCGACACCGAACAGAAAGCCGTCGCCCAGCTGAATGTCGCGATCGCCAGCCTCAAGCAGCTGAACGCGCACTTCGCCAGCTCCCACCAGAGCGCCCTGCGCCAGCTGGAAGACGCGCTGGTCAGCTACCGCAGCGCCTTGCAGGCCTACAAGGCCGCCAACACCGACGCCGTGCAGGCGCGCAAGGAAATGACCGACCAGGGCGCCACCATCGTGACCCTGAGCGAGCAGCTGTACCAGATCCAGCTTGACCGCCGCGACGTGGAAAGCGCCCAGGCCCGCACCCTGCAACTGATCAGCACCCTGCTGGCGCTGCTGGTGGGCGTGATCGCCGCCGTGATCATCACCCGTCAGATCACCCGTCCGCTGCAGGAAACCCTGACCGTGGTCGAGCGCATCGCCAGCGGCGACCTGACCCAGAACGTCAAGGTCACCCGCCGCGACGAACTCGGCGTGCTGCAGCAAGGCATCGCCCGCATGGGCGTGACCCTGCGCGACCTGATCAGCGGCATCCGCGACGGCGTCACCCAGATCGCCAGCGCCGCCGAAGAGCTGTCGGCCGTCACCGAGCAGACCAGCGCCGGGGTCAACAGCCAGAAGGTCGAGACCGATCAGGTCGCCACCGCCATGCATGAAATGACCGCCACCGTGCAGGAAGTCGCGCGCAACGCCGAAGAGGCCTCCCAGGCCGCTGCGGCCGCCGACGGCGAAGCCCGCGACGGCGACAAGGTGGTCAACGAAGCCATCGCCCAGATCGAGCGTCTGGCCAGCGAAGTGGTGCGCTCCACCGAAGCCATGACCGTGCTGCAGCAGGAAAGCGACAAGATCGGCAGCGTCATGGACGTGATCAAGGCCGTGGCCGAACAGACCAACTTGCTGGCCCTCAACGCCGCCATCGAAGCGGCCCGTGCCGGTGAGGCGGGCCGTGGCTTCGCCGTGGTCGCCGACGAAGTCCGCGGCCTGGCCCAGCGCACGCAGAAGTCCACCGAGGAAATCGAAGGACTGGTGGCGGGCCTGCAGAACGGCACCCAGCAAGTGGCCGCCGTGATGAACAACAGCCGCGCCCTGACCGACAGCAGCGTGGCCCTGACCCGCAAGGCCGGCGACTCCCTGGAGAACATCACCCGCACGGTGTCGAACATCCAGTCGATGAACCAGCAGATCGCCGCCGCCGCCGAGCAGCAGAGCGCCGTGGCCGAAGAGATCAGCCGCAGCATCATCAACGTGCGCGACGTGTCCGAACAGACCGCCGCCGCGAGCGACGAGACCGCCGCGTCCAGCGTCGAACTGGCCCGCCTGGGCGGTCAGCTGCAGCAGATGGTGAGTCACTTCCGCGTCTGACACCCGTCAGCGGGCAAGCCTGCTCCCGCAGGGACGCAACGAACCTGCGGGAGCAACTGTCTTGATCTTTTCCTGGGGCGCCTTCTCTGGCGCCATCGCCAGCAGGCTGGCTCCCACAGAGGATTGGGGTGGATGCAGAATCTGCGCCCACCGCAAAGCCATGTGGGAACGGCGATGCGACTTGCCCGCGAAAGCGGTCAGAAGGGTTGCCGAAAACGTTCGGCCGTTACCGCAGACGCTCTGCTACGCCAGCGAACGCCTCAAACACAAATCGCATTGGTGAACACCAACCGGTTCCCGAACGGATCGGTCACGGTCATGTCCTGGCTGCCCCACGGCATGGCCTGGATGTCCGGGCGGGCGAATTTGTAGGCCTTGGCGATCAGTTGCTGCTGGAACGCCTCCAGTTCGTCGGTCTCGATGCGCAGGGCCGAGCCCGGCGTGGCGTCGCCGTGGTGTTCGGACAGGTGCAGCACGCAATCACCCCGGGAGATTTGCAGGTACAGCGGGAAGCCTTCTTCGAAGCGGTGCTGCCAATCGATCGTGAAGCCGAGGAAACCGACGTAGAACTCGATCGCCTTGGCCTCATCGAAAATCCGCAGGATCGGAGTGGTTTTGCCGAAGCTCATGGGTTGCTCCCTGACTGATTGGCCCCAATTGTAGACGGGCTGGATGTCAGCGCTTCGGCCTGCGCCCGGCATTCTTTAATTGCAATGTGCCACCACTGTGACGCACTGCTCGGAATCCTCAGCGAAATCCCTCCCGCAGGTCGCCCCGGCGCGCCAGAAACCGTCCTTCCCGGCACCCTGTAGCTTGCCCGTCGCGGTAGCTCAAAGCGCCGTTGACCCACACGCCGTCGATCCCCTGCGCCGGCCGTTGCGGGTCGTTGAAGTCCGCCACGTCGCGCACGGTGGCCGGGTCGAACAGCACCAGATCCGCCCAATGCCCTTCGCGGATTTCCCCGCGTTCCGCCAGGCCGAAGCGCTTGGCCGACAGCCCGGTCATCTTGTGCACGGCGGTGTGCAACGGAAACAGCCCGACATCGCGGCTGAAATGCCCCAGCACCCGAGGGAACGCGCCCCACAGGCGAGGATGCGGGAACGGGTCTTCCGGCAGGCCGTCGGAGCCGACCATCGTCAGCGGATGCGCGAGGATCCGCCGCACGTCGTTCTCGTCCATGCCGTAATACACCGCGCCCGCCGGTTGCAGGCGCCGCGCCGCCTCCAGCAGCGGCACCTGCCATTCGGCGGCGATGTCGGCCAGGTCGCGGCCGCCCATCTGCGGGTGGGGCGTGGACCAGGTGACGGTGATGCGGTGGGCGTCGGTGACCTGCTTGAGGTCCAGGGTCGAGGAACTGGCCGCGTACGGATAGCAGTCGCAGCCCACCGGATGGTTTTTCGCCGCCGCCTCCAACGAGGCCAACAGTTGCGGACTGCGCCCCCAGTTGCCGACGCCGGCGCACTTGAGGTGGGAGACGATCACCGGCGATTGCGCGTGGCGGCCGATGCGGAACGCTTCGTCCATGGCCTCCAGCACCGGTTCGAATTCACTGCGCAGGTGGGTGGTGTACACCGCGCCGAAGGCGTTCAGTTCTTCGGTCAGTTGCATCACTTCCTCGGTGGACGCCGAGAACGCGCTCGCATAGGCCAGGCCTGTGGATAACCCCAAGGCCCCTGCTTCGAGGCTTTCGCGCAACTGCTCGCGCATGGCGGCGATCTCTTCGGCGCTGGCGGTGCGGAACAGGTCATCGAGGTGATTGCTGCGCAGCGCCGTATGCCCGACCAGCGCCGCCACGTTCAGCGTCGTGTTCGCCGATTCGACCGCGGCGCGGTAATCGCGAAAGCGCGGATAGACGAACGCCGCCGCACTGCCCAGCAGGTTCATCGGATCCGGCGGATCACCCCGCAGGCTGACCGGTGCGGCGCTGATCCCGCAGTTGCCGACGATCACCGTGGTCACGCCCTGGCTAAGCTTGGGCAGCATCTGCGGCTGGCGGATCACCACGGTGTCGTCGTGGGTGTGCACGTCGATGAACCCCGGTGCCAGCACCCGACTGGCCGCGTCGACCTCTTCGCGGGCGCAGGCGTCCGGCAGGTCGCCGATGCGCTCGATGCGGCCGGCTCGGATCGCCACGTCGGCGGTGTAGCCGGGGGCATTGCTGCCGTCGATGACGTGGGCGTTGCGGATCAGTGTGTCGTAGCGCATGGGGTCTCCGGCATCAGGCCAGCGTCAGTCCCTTCCCTTGATCAGATGATGATCGAATCCCTGCTCGATCAGGTAGCGCCAGGCCACCTGGACATCTTCCGGGATTTCCTGCCCGACCTGAAAGCCCAGCGACGGATAAACCTTGATCCGGTGCACATCCCCGACCATTTCGTCGATCAGCCCCAGCACGCCGATCAAGTGACTGACCCCGTCGGGAAAGCCGAACGCAGGCGCATCCACCAGCGCGTCGAGTTCCGGCCACTGCACGGGCAAGGTCAACGCCACGCGCCGGATCGAGTTGGGTTTGGTCAGGAACGTCGCCCGGCGCACGTCCGGAAACAGCGCCCTGGCGAAGGCGATGTTCTCGGCGAAATTGGTGGCGCGGCGCTCCAGGGTGAACCGCTCCGCCGGCACCCCCAGCATAAGGGCCCGTTGCGCAAAGACTTCGGCTTCGGGACGTTCCCACAAATGCTTCGTCCAGTTGCCGGTGTTGCCGGTGAACAGCAGGTGCGGGGCGACGCCGCGTTTGAGCAGCTCGCAGGCGTAGTCGCAGACCCGCAGGTCGTAGGAGCCGCAGACTACGATCAGCTCGCAGGACTCGTGCCCGCGCCCCGACCCGAGAAAGTCCCACAGGACGCTGGCGTGCTTGAGGGTCGGCGTCATGAGAGAACCGCCTCCCGGGCACCGAGGACCAGACCGCCGTCGACGTAGCCATGGGCCGATTCCGCCGCCAGCGAGACCGGCAGCCGGGTGAAGTCGGCGTACGCGCACGCGGCGCCGTGCCCGGTCAGGGTCGGGTCGTCGCCGATGCCGATGCACAGCGCGCCGCTGCCGGTGGCCGACTGCACGCCGCTGACGGAGTCTTCGAAGACCAGGCATTCATCGCTTCGGCAACCCAGCCGCGCCGCCGCCAGGTGATAGGGATCGGGCGCGGGCTTGCCGTGGCGCACATCGTCACGGCAGATGATGGTGTCGAAGGCCGAGGCCAAGTCATGTTGCTGCAGGACATGCTCGACCCGCGCCCGCCAACTGCTGGTCACCAGGGCCATGGGCACGCGGCCCCTGAGCCGGCCGATCAGTTCGGCGACGCCCGGCACCAGCGAGCACGCGGAACGTTCCTCGATGGCGTCGACTTCCTGCTTGATCGCCGCCCGCTTACGCTCGTCGAAGCGGCGGAACAGGGCCTGCAAGGTGTAGCCACCGGGGCGGCCGTGAATGTGCTCGTCGATGAACGCCTGGTCGACGGCGATTGCGTACTGGCGCGCCACGGTCGTCCAGGCGAGTTCGATGACCTCGCGGGACTGGATCAGCACGCCGTCCATGTCAAAGCAGACGGCTGTAAACGTTCTTGGTGTCATCCGTTGAACTTCGCATTCTCTGGTGGGCGATGAAGGCCAGCGCCGTGCCGGCCAGGGCGAACAGGGCCATGACGCGATAGGACCACTGCGGCAGCGTCTCGTACAGGTAGCCGGCGAACGGCGTGGCCAGCCCCATGGGCAACGCGACAGCCAGCGAATAGTAGACGCCTTGGGTGAAGACCTGGATGTCCTGCGGCGCGTGATCGCGGATCAGGCGCATGATCGCCGAATGGTAGGCGGCGAAGCTCAGGGCGTGCAGGCATTGCCCCAGCACGATCAGCGCCAGCGCGTCGCTGTCGGAGAAGAACGCCCAGCGCACGGCGGCGCAGACGCTGGAGACCATCACCACCGGCAGCGCCGGCCAGTGCGCCAGGACCTTGTTGGAGAACGCGAAGTAGGTGATTTCCGCCAGCACCGCCAACGCCCAGAACGCGCCGATCCAGCTCGTGGAATACCCCTTCACGCCCCAGCCGATCGAGGCGGTGGAAAAGTACAGGGTGTGGCTCAACTGAATGCAGCTGGCCGCCGCAACCGCGATCAGCAGCGGCTTGTGGGCGAACAGCGCTGTCCAGTCCGGACGCTTGGGGGGGGGCCCGGCCGGCGCCGGCGGCGTGCGCGGCACCCGATGCTTGAGCCACAGGCAGGCCACCCCGGTGAAGGCCATGCTCGCCGCGATCACCAGCGGCACCCAGGACTGGCCTTGGTGCGCGAACAGCAGGCCGCCGAGGGTCGACGTCAGGATGAACGCCGACGACCCCACCGCCCGCACCCAGCCGTAGTTCTGCAACGCCTGCTTGTCGCGCTTGAGCAGGTAGGACTCGGACAGCGGCAGCACCACCATCCACAGGCCGCCGAACAGGATGCTCAGGCACACGAATCCCCACAGGTGCGCCGGCATGAAATGGAACAGCAGCGTGCACAGCGCCGCCGAGAAACCGAGCGCGGCGGCCAGGCGCAGTTGGTCCACGCGCCAGTCGGCCACGTAGGTGATCAGCACGCCGGTCACCACCTGCGGCCAGTACACCGCCGCGATCAGCAGGCCGATCTGGCTGGCGCTGAAGCCCAGCGAGTCCAGCCAGGTCGGCCAGAACGGATAGATGATCCCTTCCGCCGCAAAGAAACCGAAAAAGATCAGATACATTCGTCATCCATAGGACTTGCCTCCGGTCAGGGCTCCGGCGGAGCCCTGCTGTCGGTCTTGCGTCTATTCGAAACGGTGCTGGGTGAAAGGGTTCTTGCCCTTGCGCCAGACGATCAGCGATTCGCTCATCACCACCAGGTCCACCATCCCCTCCTTCAACGCATCCAGGGCATCCCGGGACGTGCAGACGATGGGTTCCTCATGGCGGTTGAACGAGGTGTTGATCAACGCGGCCTGGCCGGTCTTTTCGTGCCAGGCGGTCAGCAGGCGATGCATGAACGGATCGGACTGCGGACGGATGACCTGCGGCCGTGCGGTGCCGTCGATGTGCACCACCGCCGGGCTCGCCTCGCGAAACGTCGGGTGGCAATCGTAGGTCATGGTCATGGTGTCCGCCGCCACCTGGCTTTCCTCCCAGCCGACGTAGCAGGCCGCCGCCTGTTCGATGGCGGTGACCGGGCCGAACGGCATGAACTCGGTGCGGTGCATGCGTTTGTTCAGCCAGTCGTTCACCTCGGCATCCTGGGCGTGGTAGACAATGCTGCGGTTGCACAGCGAACGCGGGCCGAACTCCATCTTGCCCTTGAACATGCCCAGCACCTGGTTTTCCTGCAACGCCTCGGTGAGCACCTCGATGAGGTTCGACGGCGTGTGGTAGCCGAGCTCGGGGTAGTCGCGGTGGATCAGGTTGATGTTCTGCGACACGCTGCGCGAATCCGGCCCGAGCATCATCGACGGGGCCCTGAAGCGGGTGCCGTTCTCCAGGTACGCCGCGCCGACCGCCGCCGCCAGGGCCAGGCCGCCGTCGCCCATGCACGGCAGCACGTAGACGTCCGTCACGCCGGGGATCTCGCGCAGGCGCTGGTTGAGCTTCACGTTGCCGAACACGCCGCCGGCCAGGCACAGGGCGGCGCTGCCCCGTTGCGCCAGGTGATGGCTGACGGTCGCCACCAGCAGGTCTTCGGTGTGGCGCTGGGCGGCCGCCGCGATGTCCTCGGGGGTCTCATCGGCCAGCAGGGCCTGCAGGCTGTCGGCGTAGTGGTCGTAGGACGGCAGGAACAGGTCGCCGCACACCGCCTTGATGCGCCCGTCTTCGAACCGGATCATCTGCTGCATCACGCCCAGCAGCTTCTGCGGATCGCCGAATGCGGCAAGGCCAGTGATCTTGCCCTCGTGCCGGTTGGGCTTGTAACCCAGCAGGCGGGTGATGCGCCCGTAGAAATAGCCCAGGCTGTCGATGCTGGTCTCGCGCTGCAGCACGGTGGTTTCGTTGGGGCCGTACCAGCTCACGGTGAGGGACTGGAAGTCGCCGCGCCCGTCGCAGGTCAGGGTCAGCGCCTCGTCGAACGGCGAGCAGACATAGGCACCCAGGGCATGGCATTCATGGTGGTCAATGAAGTAGGCCTTGCCGGCCAGGCCGTTGTCCGCGATGAACCGGTCGAACTCGGCGCGCTTTTCCTTATCGTTGCGGATCTCGTCGGTGACGCGCTTGCGGAACTGCGCAAGGCCCTGGGGATTGTTCCGCGCCTCCTCGACGATGCGGTCGAAGTACAGCTCCATGTGCTTGTCGGCGTTGAAGCCCGCGTTCCATCCGTACGCCACATGGTCGAGGTCCTCCAGCGAGACCCCGGCCTGGCTCAGCACGAATTCGATGGACTGGGCGGGCCAGACCTTGTGGTCCTTGATCCGGGTGAAGCGTTCTTCGCTGACCGCAGACAGAATCTGACCGTCGCGCACCAGGCAAGCGCCCGACAGATCGTTGTTGGTGATCCCTAGAATGAGCATGACTGTTCCCTGTTATTGCCGACTTCATGGATGAGCGCGCCCGTGCGCCAGGCATCTGTTGCCCGGGCCCATGGCGGATTCCGGCCGTCAGTGGCCGTGGGTCGTTAACAAGTGAGGCGGCGAAGCGGTTACGTTCGCCGGGACATGCCTTTAGGGGAGGGCATCATGAGTGCGCATGGTCATCGCCAATTCCTTTTGTAGAAAAAACTCCACGGGAGGTAACCCACTCACACGGCCTCATGCCTGACATCAAGTGGGTGCCGAACCTGCAGTATCGAATCTGCGTGTCCGGGAATCAGCCTAGCCGCAATTGTGCGGAGCGCCCGCAAAACGCGACCTAAAATTTAAATGCCGCCCGAAGTCTTTTGTTTCCAAAGGTTTGCGCGACTCAAGACACACAAAAACGTGCAGGAGCGAGCCTGCTCGCGATTGCGGTCTGTCATTCGACATTGGCATCGACTGACACTACGTAATCGCGAGCAGGCTCGCTCCTACAGGTCTGTTTTGTGTGCGCAAGCGTGATCAGCCCTTGAAGTCCGCATTGGCGTAGGTCGCCAGCTTGCCCTGGATGAAATCCAGGAAGCACTGGATCCGCAGCGCCAGCTGCGAGTTGCGGTAGTACACGGCGTTGATCGGCTGCCGGTATCCGCTGTTGAATTGCGCCAGCACCACCTTGAGGCGCCCGGAGCGGATGTCGTCGATGGTCATGAAGTGCGAGAGGCAAGCGATGCCCTGCCCTTCCAACGCCAGGTGACGCACGGTCTCGCCGCTGGAGGCGCCGATGGCCGGGGTGACCGGCCAGCGGTCGCCGTGCACATGGCGCAGCGGCCACTGGTTGAGGCCTTCGTTCTGGGTGAAGCCGAGCAAGACGTGCCGGCTCAGGTCGGCCACTTCGGCGGGGGTGCCGTGGGCGGCCAGGTATGCCGGGCTGGCGACGATCAGCAGCGGGCTGCAGCCGAGCGACCGGGCGTGCAGCGTCGAGTCGGCCAGGGTGCCGATGCGGATGGCGATGTCGGTGCTTTGCTCCAGCAGGTCGATGATCAGGTCGTTGCTGTTGAGCTCCAGCAGGATGTCCGGGTAGAGACGGCGGAACTCGTCGACGTACGGCACCACCGCGTGCAGCATGAACGGCGAGGCGGCATTGATCCGCAGCCGCCCGGACGGGGTCTGGTGGCGGGAAATGAGCCGCTCTTCCAGCTCGTCCATCTGGTCGAGGATGCGCTTGGCCTGCGCGAAGAAGTACTTGCCCTCTTCGGTCAGGTCCATACGCCGGGTGGTGCGGTTGATCAGCGTCGTTTCGAGCTTGGCCTCCAGCCGCGACAGGGTGCGGCTGACCGCCGACGGCGTCTGGCCGACCTGCTCGGCGGCGGCGGAGATCGAACCGCACTCGATCACACAGACGAAAATCTGCAACTCATCGGATCTGGCTTTCACGGGTGTCCTCGAATCGGCAGGCCTGCACCTCAGGCTCAGGCCTGCGATAGTAGCCGAGCCTCAAGCCTTGAGGCCAAACACCTCTTTCAGGTGCTGCTCGTAGCGCACCACGTCGGCCTCGATGTTCGGGCGCTTCATCACGTCCACGCACAGGAACGTCGGCAGGCCGGTCATGCCCAGGAACTGGTTGGCCTTGTGGAACGGGAAGTAGACGGCGTCCACGCCCTTGGCCTCGAAGAAGTCGGTCGGATCCTCGAAGGCCTGCTGCGGCGCGTTCCAGGTCAGCGACAGCATGTACTGCTTGCCGTGGATCAGGCCGCCGCTGCCGTACTTCTGCGAGGCGTCGGAACGGGTGCGGCCGTCGCTGGCGTAGAGGCTGCCGTGGCCGGCGGTGAACACTTCGTCGACGTACTTCTTCACCGTCCACGGCGCGCCCATCCACCAGCCCGGCATCTGATAGATGATCACGTCGGCCCAGAGGAACTTGGCCACCTCTTCGGCCACGTCGTAGCCCTCGTCGATGAAGGTGGTCTTGACGTCGAGACCGCCGCGGTCGAGCACGGCGAGCGCCGCCTCGTGCAGGGTGGCGTTGTAGCGGCCGTCGGAGTGGGCGAATTTTTTGCCGCCGTTGAGCAACAGTACTTTTTTCATGGGTCAGCCTCGAATGGATTCCAATGCCCGGCGCACTCGCCGGATGGAGAAGGGAAGTGAAGGAATGGCGGCAGGTTAACGGTCCGCCCCGCGCGGAATAAGCAGCGGTTGCGCAAATGACATTTGACTGAAAATCACGAATCACCCAACGATTCGTGCCGTAGCATTGGCCGCCACTTCAACTTGAGGAACCGAACGATGAGCGAACGCCAAGGCTTCATCCTGCACGCCAAGACCCGCCCGGAAAAAGCCGAGGCCTTCGAGGCGTTCTTCCGCGCCCACGTCGAGCCGAGCCGCGCCGAACCGGGCTGCATCGAGTACCACATGCTGCGCGACAAGCACGATCCGACCCTGTTCATCTTCTACGAGATCTGGGAATCCCAGGCGCACCTGGACGTGCACTCGAACCTGCCGCACATGCAGCAGTTCCTGGCGCAGCGCATGGAATACCTGGAGCGGGATTTCGACATCCGCCCGATCGAGATGCTCAGCGCCTCGTCGGCTAGCCGCTGACCAGCAGATGGGCGCCGAGCGCGCCCAGACCGATGAAGAACACCCGCTTGAACAAGGTGGCGCTGATCCGTCGGCGCAGCCATTGGCCGAACCCCATGCCGAGCATCGCCGGCACCAGCGCCAGCCAAGAGGCGCCGAATTCCGCACCGCCCAGGGCGCCGCGCCACAGCAGGCCGCCGGCCAGGGCCAGGGTCGACACGGTGAAGGACAGGCCCAGCGCCTGCACCAGCTCATCACGGCTCAAGCCCAACGCTTGCAGGTAAGGCACCGCCGGGATCACGAACACGCCGGTGGCCGAGGTGATGACCCCAGTCACGGCGCCGCACACCGGACCAAGCCAGGGCTCATACCGACGATTGACCCGCAAGGCCGGCAGCCACAACCCGTACAGCGCATACAGCAGCAACGCCGCGCCGAGCCCGCGCACGACCCAATGCCCGCCCGCCATGCCGAGCCACAGGGTGCCGACGCCGGTGCCGAGGAAAATCGACAGCAGCATCGGCCACAGGCGCTTCACAAGCCCAGGCAAGTGGCCGCCGAAGGCCAGTTGCCAGAGGTTGGTCAGGGTCGCCGGGACGATCAGCAGCGCCGCTGCCTGCTCCGGCGCCATAGCCAGACCCAGCAGCCCCATGGCGACCGTGGGCAGGCCGAGGCCGATCACGCCCTTGACCGAGCCGGCGAGGAAGAAAGTGGCGATGACCAGCAAAGACAGGACAATGCCGAGGTTCTGGTAGAAATCGAGGTAGGCGTTCATGGCGCCACTGTGCGCCTGGCCGGACGTTTTGGAAATCTGCCATATACTGAGGCAGCCTATTGCAAAACAAGAGGCTGAGAATAGTGCTGAGGCCACTGGCCCCATCGCGGGCAAGCCCGCTCCCACAGGGGGATGCGGTAGACAGGACGACCTCACAGGCCCCATCGCCAGCAGGCCGGCTCCCACCGTTCCGGGGGACACCACAATCCCTGTGGGAGCCAGCCTGCTGGCGATAAGGCCAGTGCAAACGACACACTGCCCGAGACTCTCCGATGCACTTCGACTTCACCGACCTGCGCCTCTTCCTGCACACCCTCGACGCCGGCAACATCACCGCCGGCGCCGACCGCAGCCACCTGTCGCTGGCCGCCGCCAGCGCGCGGATCCGCGCCATGGAAGCGTCGCTGGGCACCGATCTGCTGCAGCGCGGCCGCCGTGGCGTCACCCCGACGCCGGCCGGCCAGGTCTTGGCGCACCACGCCCGGATCCTGCTGCAGCAGGCCGAACGCCTGCAGCAGGACCTGGCCGACTACGCCCATGGGGTCAAAGGCCGGATCCGCCTGCTGTGCAACACCACGGCCATCACCGAATACCTGCCCGAAGCCCTGGCGGATTTCCTGGGCCGCCACCCCAACCTCGACATCGACCTGCAGGAACTGCCCAGCGCGCGCATCACCCACGCCCTGCGCGAGGGGGCGGCGGACCTGGGGATCGTCTCGGATGCGGTGGACCGCGAAGGCTTGCAGACCCGCTTCTTCCGCGACGATCCGCTGGTGCTGATCCTGCCGCCGGGGCATGCCCTGGCCGAACGGCCTTCGCTCACCTTCGCCCAGACCCTGAGCCACGACTACGTGGCCCTGGGCGCCGCCAGCGCACTGGCGATCCACCTGGAAGAACAAGCGCTGCACATCGGCCAGCGCATGGCGATCCGGATGCGCGCCGAGGGTTTCGACGCCGTCATCCGCATGGTCGCCCACGGTGCCGGCCTTGCCATCGTGCCGCTGGCGGCGCTGGAGCGCTCCGCGCAAAAACCACGGATCGCCCACCGCACCCTGTCCGAGGACTGGGCCAACCGCCAACTCCACCTCTGCGCCCGCGACTTCGCCCACCTGCCCGCCTACGCCCGCGCCCTGCTGGACGCGCTGACGCCGGGAACGCCTTGACTCTACCGTTAGGGGCAGACTCTATCCTGAGGGCTTCATTTCAGGAGTACACATGATGCGCAAACGAATGCTCGTGATTCTGGGGCATCCTTCCACCGACAGCTTTTGCGGCGCCCTGACCGAAACCTACGTCCAGGCCGCCAAGGAGGCCGGCCACGACGTGCGCCTGCTGCGCCTGGACACGCTGGACTTCGACCCGGTGCTGCACGAAGGCTACAACAAGCCCCAGCCCCTGGAGCCGGATCTGCTCCAGGCCCAGGCCGACATCACCTGGGCCGAGCACCTGACCTTCGTGTACCCGATCTGGTGGGGCGGGATCCCGGCGCTGTTCAAAGGCTTCCTCGACCGGATCCTGCTGTCCGGCTTCGCCTTCAAGTACCGCAAAGGCAAGGCCTTCCCGGACAAGCTGCTGAAGGGCCGCACCGCGCACCTGTTGGTGACCATGGACACGCCGCCCTGGTACTACAAGTGGATCTACCGCATGCCGGGCCTGCACCAGATGCGCAAGACCACCCTGGAGTTCTGCGGCATCAAACCGATCAAGACCCTGACGTTCGGCCCGATCCTCGGCTCGAAGCCGGAACAGCGCGACATCTGGCTGGAGCAGGCGCGCGTGACCGCCGCCGCCAGCTGAGGCATTTCCCTTCATTGCGCTGACGGCACACCGCCGTCAGCGCTTCTGCGGTCCCTTGCGGTTCTTTGCGGCAAGGGGCCGTCGGTCGGCTGCGCGCGTCATAAGCACGCAGCCGCAACCTCTCCATGTTATCCACGGTATGATCGCCCCCGGTCAGGCATGAGGCCTGGTCGCGCATCAGCCCTGTTTGATCATCGAGACGGACCTTTATGTATATCGGCAAAGCCGCCCAGCTGTCGGGCACCACAGTCAAAAGCATTCGCCACTACGAAGAGATCGGCCTGTTGCCGGAGCCCAGGCGTGAGGGCAAATACCGGATCTACAGCCAGGAGAGCGTCGAGGTGCTGACGTTCATCAAGTGCGCCCAGCAATTGGGCTTCAAGCTCAAGGAACTTCAGGTGATCCTCAACAGCTACCGCGGCGACGTGTTCCCCTGGGACATGGCGCAGCAGGCGATCGCCGAAAAAAAAGCCGATCTGGTGGCCCGGATCGGCGAATTGCGGCAGTTGCACGATGGCCTGGAAGCCTTTGAGAACAACCTCAGCGATGCGCGCCAAGAGTGTCAGTTCGAGCGCATCGCCCGCCAAGGCGAAAAAAACTCCGGCAACACACTGAACTGAATGTCCTGCTGCACCGGGTGACCGCTCCCGCAGGCCGTACCAGGGCCGGCGGAAGCGGTTTTCGCCGAATCAGTTCATGGCCGGTTCCCCACCGGCAGAGTGTGTGTCGGCCACCTGCGCCAGCGGAACGACCGCCCCGAAGAACCACGGCGACACCAGCGTCACCAGCACGATGGTCATGACCCCGCTGGAGAACAGCGCCATGGCCACCAGCGCCCCCAGGTCGACGATCGGCTTGAAGTCGGAGAACAGCAGGGCCATGAAGCCGACGGAGAAGATCACCACGTTGATCACCGTCGAACGGCCGACGCAGTGCATCGCCTGCAGAATCGCCGCATCGACTTCGACGCCCTCCTGCACCAGCAGCTTGATCCGCGACAGCAGGTGCACCGCGTAGTCGACCACGCCGACCACCAGGAACGTCACCAGCGTCGTGCCGATGTTCAGCTCGATGTGGAACAGGAACATGAAGCCGTAGACCGTCACCGACGTGGTCAGCAGCGTGAGCATCCCGAGCAGGCCCAGACGCACGGACTTGAGCCAGTACATCATCATCAGCGTGACCACCACCAGCGCCAGGGAAAAGCTCAGCACCTGCCCCTGGGTGATCTCCTGCAGCACACCGGTCCAGATCAGCGGCGTGCCGGCGTGGGTCACTTCCAGGTTGGCCGGCTTGTTCACCAGCAGCCAGGCGTCGAGGCGGTCCAGCATGCCCTGATAGTCGCTGGCCACGGACGAGGTCATGGTGTATAGGGTCAACGCCTTGGAGAAGTCGGCGTTGAGCACGTTGTTCAGGTCCGAGCCGCCGCCGTTCTCGAACAGCATCACGTGCTGCTCGATCAGTGAGTTGCCCGTCACCTCGAACTGCTCGACCTGCCCGTCGTCGTTGACCGAGGACACCTTCTCGACCGCCTCCGGCACCCGCAGGTACGCGGGGTCCATGTCGTTGAGCACCAGGTTCATGCGCTTGACGTAGGTGGCCAGCGAATAGCCGTAGCTCACGTTCGGCTGCTGCTTGATGAAGCGGTCGAGCCGGTCGATGAACTGCACCGTCTCGGTGGTCAGCACGCCACGGGGCTCCTTGCTGTCGATGGCGATCCAGCCCGGCGCGGTGCCCGCCACCTTGGCGTGGTTGATGAACTGGTCGGAGATGCGGATGTGGCTGTCCGGCTTGAAGTAGGCGATGCCGGAGTCTTCGATGTCGACGCGGAACGTGAACACCGTCGCCAGCGCCAGCAACGGCACGAGCACCACCAGGATCGGCTTGCGGAAGCGGATCATCCACGCGCAGAACGCCACCAGATAGCGCGAGATGACCGATTCCTTGTGCACCGCCACCTTGGCCTGCGCCGTCGGGTCCTTGCCCCAGATCGAGATCCAGGCCGGAATCAGCAGCAGCGAAATGATCAGCGCCGCCGTCAGGCCGATGGACATGAACACCCCGAAGTTGCGGATGCTGACGATGTTGTTGGTGGTGGAGATCAGGAACGTGGCGATGGTCGTCACGGTCGTCAGCACCACCGGCACCACCATCAGCCGCTGCGTGCGGCGGTTGGCCTCGCGGTTGCTCTTGCCGGCGTTCTTCTGCTCGTAGTACTCGGCCATGACATGGATCGCGTCCGAGCAGCAGATGGTGAACAGGAACACCGGCAACACGCTGGTGAGCAGGTCGAACGGCACCCGCCACAGGGCCATCAGCCCCAGCGTCCAGATGGTGCAGAACAGGATGTTGAACAGCGGCAGCAGCACGCCCAGCGGTTTGCGGAAGAAGAAGATCAGCAGCAGCGTGATCAGCAGGAACACGATCGGGAACAGCACCGCCAGGTCGTGGTCGATGATTTCCTGCTGGGCCGCGATGAAGATCGGCATTCCGGCGATGAAGATCTCGTCCTTGTACGCCGGGTGCTCGGCCTGGTACTGCGCGACCAGGCCGCGCACGATCTGGTAGGCGCGCAGCTGGGCCTGGGCGTCGTCCTGCTTGGTGCCGAGCTCGGCCACCAGCATCGCGACTTTCTTGTCCTTGGACACCACCCCGTCGACCATCAGCTCGTTGCCCATGATCTGCGATTCGACCAGCGCCGGATCCATGTCATAGGCGTTGAGCGTCTTGTGGATCAGCAGCTCGCCGCCGTCGGTCAGGACGATGTTCTCCAGATCGCCCATGGACGCCATTTCGCGGATCGGGTTGATCCGCTCGGCCAGGAAGGTCAGGAACAGCTGGTCGTGGGGATCCCAGCCCTCGCTCTGGGCATGGTCGCGAAGGGCCTTGGCCTGGGCGTAGTCGTTCTGGGAAAAGCCGTCCTCCAGAATGTCCCGGGTCAGCAGTTGCGCGCGGCTGTCGTCGGGATGGCCGGCGACGATCTGCGCCAGCTGTTCCTTGTCGGCGTCGTTGGCCAGGATCATCTTGCGCACCGACTGCGACAGCGAGAACAGCGCGTTGAGGGTGTCCTTGTTGAACACCGTCTGCGGGTTGTTCAGCGCCACCATCACTGAGTCGAACGTGCCGGTGAACTCACCTTGCAGGTCGATGATGGTCTTGCGCGCCGGGTGGGTGTCCTTGAGCAAGTAAGGGTTGGTGTCGGACACCAGCGCACCCAGCGTATAGGTGAAATACGCGGTGATCGCCACCAGCAGGAAAACGATCGCCCGCGCATGGCGCTCGACGAAGTTCAGGTATCTTTCCATGATCATGCGTTCCAGGGTCTTCGGGGCGGCGCCCGGTTAGCGGGCGGACACGGCGAACTCGGGCAGGTCGCCGGTCTTCAGGCCGCGCTTGATGGCGGTCTGGGTGAACAGGCGGTCTTCCAGCGGCACGTTGTACTGCAGCTGGTTGAAGCGCATCTCCGAACGGGTGCCGTCGATGAAGTGCTCGGTCTCGCTCAGCACGATGCTGTCGATCGAATCGATGGTCTCGACCTTCTGGGTGCGCATCTGCTTGATCAGCACGCCCTTGATGTCGAAGAAGTCCTGGCGCATGACCAGGAAGTTGCCCTTGTCGATCCACACCTTGAGCTTGTTGTAGCCGGTCTTGGCCAGCACCTCCGGGGAGGCCGGTTCGCGTTCGATCACGTAGCAGTCGCGGCCCTTGACCTGCTCTTCGCCGACCAGCACCTGCGAGTAGTCCTTGACCCGAATCTTGTCCAGGTCGGCATAGGAGTACTCGCTGCCCATGAACGAGCCGCGCTTGTCGGTGGTGGAGATGCGCCGGGTCTGGCGGCTGACCGGCAGGTACATCCACTGGCTGTCCTCCAGGCCCAGGGGTTCGTGGGGGTTCTCGATGTGGAACGCCACGTCGCGCACGTCGGTGGGCGCGGAGAAGTACATGCTGAATTTGTCGCTGTCCGGGTAATCCTTCTGCAGGTAGGTGAACTCCCGCACCCGGGTGTTGCCCTTCTTGTCGTGCAGGATCAGCGAGACCTGGGACATGAAGCTGGTGCCGTCGTTGCGGTCGCGCACCTTCTGGATGATGTCGTCGGCGTTCTGGCCGGCGGCGTTCGCGCAGGCGGCACCGAGGATCAGCGCGGCGGCGGTCATGGTTTTCAGTAACGGCAACATGTGAGCTTCCCTTTTCGTTGTTTGAGTCGTTTCAGGCCTGTACGCCGGGGCACGCAGGCGTCATGGGGTCAAAACAGATAACCGGCGGACAGCCGCACCTGATCGCGGTCGCTGTACTCGCCGAACGAGCGGTCCGGCTTGCCGAAGAACACGTCGACTTCCAGCCCGAGCTTGATCCAGTCCACCGGCTTGTAGGTGAAGATGCCCTGCAGCAGCGCATCGTCGTGGAACGGTGGCGACGCGGCGACCACCAGCCGGCTCTTGAGGCGGTCCTGCCAGTGGGTGCCTTCGGCCGACAGGGTGAACAGGTGGTCGAGCTTGTCCTGCACCATGCCGGCCTGCCAGTCGACCAATTGCTGACGCTGCCACTGCGCGGAGATCAGCCAGTCGCGCAACAGGTAGTCGACGCCCAGCAGCGACTTGACCATCGGCGTGCTGTCGGCGCCGTAGCCGCGGGTCGGGTTGGTGACCCGCCAGCGGTCGAACCAGGCGATTTCGCTGCGCACCACGATGCTGTGGCCGGCATCGATCGCCAGCCCCGCACCGCCCATGGTGTAGCGCGGGAACCGCCGTTCCAGACGCGTGCGGCCGTCCTCGGCCAGGCCTTCGACGGCGTACACCGGATCCTGCTGGCGGGCGTTGAGGGCGACGAAACTGGTGTCCACCGCACCGATCCGGCCGTTGGCGCTCAGGCCGTAGGAAAAGCCTTGGTCACCGTCATAGCCGGGCTTGGAGTCGACCAGGAAATACTGCGGGTCCGGCACGGCGAACAGCGGCGCGTCGAACTCGCTGCCGGCCACCGGCGGCCGGTTCTTTTCGAAACCGGTGATCCACAGCGCCTCCAGTTCCCACTCGCCCACCGGCTGGGCGAAACGCACCATCGGCACAGCGATGCGGCTGTCCTCCAGCAGCGGCGTCAGGCCGTCGCGGTAGTCCAGCGGGTTGATCTGGTCGAGCACCCGCAGTTCATCGGCACGGCCCCAGACCACCTGCTGCCAGCCGACGGTCACCTCGCCGTCGCCCAACGAATGGCCGACGTACAGGTGCCGCCAGTCGGCGTCGAAGCGGTACTTGTCCTGCGCCCGCTCGCCGTAGGGGTTGCTGCCGTCGTAGCGGGCGTCATAGCGCACGCGGCCCTTGGCCTTGTAGTAGCCGCCGTCCCAGTTGTCCTCCAGGTTGGCCTTGAAATACACGGCCTTCTGGGTGACCCGGTCATCGCCGTGCAACCGCACGGCGGTGGCCACGCCGACCTCGGCGTCGGCGTAGTCCGGCTGCAGATCCTGCGCCGTGAGGCCGGCCAGCGCCGGCCCCGCGCTCAGGCAGGCCACGGCGGCCCAGGCGGCCCGGCTGATGTGAAGTCTGGGCATCGCTACATTCCCAACCCGACGCCGCCGTCGATCACCAGGCTCTGGGCCGTCACGCCCCCCGCCTGCGGGCTCGCCAGGTAGCTCACCATGGCCGCCACCTCTTCGCTCTCGATGAAACGGCGCATCGGCAGTTTCTTCTTCGCGTTGCGCAGGATCTGCTCCTGGGTCAGCCCGGCCATCGCCGCCTGCGTCGCCAGCTCGCCCTGCAGCATCGGCGTGTCGATCCACGCCGGCAGGATCGCGTTGACCGTGATCCGGCGCGACGCCAGATCCAGCGCCAGCGCCTTGGTCATGCCGACGATGCCGTGCTTGGAGGCACAGTACGCGGTGTTGCGCACCTTGCCGGCGCGGCCGAGGATCGACGACATGTTGATGATCCGGCCGCCGTCGGGCATCAGCGGCAGGCACAGCGACGTGACGTAGAACGTGCCGTTGAGGTTGACCGAAATCACCCGGTGCCAGTTGAGCAGGTCATCGGGTTCGTTCTCGTTGCAGATGCCCGCGCTGTTGACCAGCACATCGACCTGCGCGACCTGTTTGCCGAGGGCCTTGAACAGCGTTTCCATGGCCGGCAGGTCGGCGATGTCCGCCCGGTGGGTCTCGACCTGTGCCCGGATCTGCTGTGGCTGCGCATCGAGCCAGCCTTGCAACTGCGGCAGATCCAGATCCAGCAGGATCAGACGGTTGCCGGCGTCGGCGGCAAAGGCCTCGGCCACGGCACGGCCGATGCCCTTGGCGGCACCGGTGATCAGGATGGTGCGGTTCATGGCATCTTCAGCCCGCCGTTGACCGGCAGGACCTCCCCGGTCAAATAGAGGCCGCGCTCGGCGAGGTACAGCACCGCCTCGGCGATCTCCTCAGGTTCGGCGTAACGCTTGATCAGCAGCCGCGACTGGATTTCCTCCTCTTGGCTGCCGATCAGCGCGGTGCTCATTTCGGTCTTGACGATGCCCGGCGCCACCGCGTTCACCCGGATGTTGCGCGGCGACAGCTCCACCGCCAGGGCGCGGGTCAGCGCTTCGACCCCGCCCTTGGCGGCGGCGTAGTTGCTCTGGCCCTTGCCGGGCTTCTGCGCCGCCACCGAACCGATGTTGACGATGCAGCCGCCGCGCTGGCGCATCATGCCCGGCACCACCTGCTGACAGCACAGCAGGGTGCCGACGAGGTTGGTCTGGATCACCTCGACGATGTCCTTGACCGGCATTGTCGCCAGCAGGCCGTCGCGGGTGATGCCGGCGTTGTTCACCAACAGGTCGATGCGCTGGAAATGCGCCTCGACCCGCTCGAAGAAGGTGCGGATGCTGTCGGCGCTGGCGACATCGCATTGCAGCGCCAGGCACTCGACGCCTTGGGCCTGGAGCTGCCCGCGCAGCTCCATCGCCGCCGTTTCGTCACGTACGTAACTGAACGCGACCTGATAACCCGCGCCGGCCAGGGCCAGGACGATCGCCCGGCCGATGCCGCGGCTGCCGCCGGTCACCACTGCTGTTTTGTTCGGCATGACCGCTCCTTAAAGCGAGTTGGCGGTTTTGAATTGGGCGAGGCTGAAACCGTGGGTCGCGGCCAGCGCACGGATCTGCTGCACCTGCTCGCGGCTGATGTCGCCGTAGGAGTAGTGCTGCTTCATTCCGGACAGGCCCATCAACACCGATTCGGCCATGCACGCATACAGCTGCCCCTGCTTGAGGTAGGCCCGCACGTTCGGCGCCAGCCCGTCGCCCATCGGCGTCTGCACGATCCCGCCGTGCATGTAGAGCACGTCGGCACGCTCGCTGGAGAGGTTCTGGTCCACGTTCAGCGGCACGGCGATGTCGCAGATCACGCTGCTTTCGGCGAAATGCCGGGCATCGAGGAACGGCTGCGGAGCGTTCGCCGCGCACAGCACGATGCGCGCTTGCTTGAGCATTTCCAGATCGTTGCTGACGGTGATGAACGCGTTCGCGCCCAGACGTTCTTCGACCAGTTTCGCCACGCGCTGACCGAGGTCGGCGCCGGCGCCGTGGGCCTGCAGCAAGGCGTCCATGCCGTCGAGCCCTTGCAGGCGGCTGGCGAGGCGGTCATCGGCGGCGACACCCTTGAGGATCGCCCGGGCGGCGTCGGCGTAGATCTGCTGCGCGGTCTTCTCCAGACGGCGCAGGGAGCCGTCGCGGCCGCTGCCGATCAAGATCAGGTGCTCGACCCCGGCGGACAGCAGCGAGGCATAGGTCGAGGCAATGTTGCCGGCGGCGCCGACCACCGCCGCAGTCTGCCGGGCCAGTTCCAGGCCCTGCTGTTTGCAGCCCTGCTCGATGGCTTCCAGGCCCATGCCGATGGTCAGCGCGTTGCCGGAGGTCAGCGCCATGTCGGGAATCTTCAGCGCCTGGCAGTTGTTGGTGACGATCGAGGTGTACATGCCCAGCCCGGCCACGCTGTAGCCGTCGGCGCGGGCATCGCGGATGCGGTTGCCGATTTCGTCGCGGATGGTCTCCAGGTCGCCGTTGGCGATGTACTCCGCCATGGCGTCGGAGTGCATGCACAGCGGATACAGGGTGAACTCCACCGCCGTGCCGAGCTTCGAACGGATCTGCACCGGGCCGATGGGCGCCGCCCGGCGCTCCGGAGCCATACGCTTGATGAACTCGCGCTTCTGCTCGGGGCTGAGGGTGGCCAGCGACGGGTCGACATCGCTGAGCATGTCGGCGTCGATCAGGTGGTTGATGAACGCCACGCGCGCGACCACGCGGACGTTCGCGTCAGGCTTTGGGAGGCTTTCGTCCCCCTTGAAGCTGGTGTCGCGGGCCGGCACGCCGGGGACGGTGCCGGCCAGCACGCCGGCGGCCAGCGGGAAGGCGTCGCGGCGGCGCAGCATGTCGCAGACCTTCTGCAACGAACCGATCAGGCCGTCGATCTCCTCGAAGGTGATGCACACCGGCGGCTCCAGGCGGATCACGTTGGCGTTGCTGCCCGACGGCGCCACCCGCAGCGATTCGAACTGCAGCAGGTAGCCGGCGATGATGTAGCCCAGCGCGTCGTTGTACTGCGCCGAGGCCTGCACCAGCGAACTGCTGCCGGTCAGGTCATGCAGCTCGAAGCCCAGCAGCAGGCCGCGCCCGCGCACATCGGCGATCACGTCCGGGTACGCCGCCTTGAGCTCCAGCAGCGAAGACTTGAGGTATTCGCCCTTGCGCTCCACGTCCTTGAGCATCGCGCTGTCGTTCTCGAACAGACGGCGCAGGGCAGACAGGGCGATGTGGCAGGAGACATCGTCCTCGGCGAAGGTCGAGCTGTGGATGTAGCTGAAATCGACTTCGTAGTGGCTGGCGCGGATCACGGTCGCGGCGATTTTCATCAGGCCGCCGCCCAAGGCCTTCGACAGGCAGTAGTAGTCGCCCTGCAGGTTGAAATGGCTGGCGCCGAGCAAGGTGCCGGTGCGGCCGAAACCGGACTGCACTTCGTCGATGATCAGCGGGCACTGGTGCTCGTTGCACAGTTTGCGCAGGCCCAGGTAGAACGCGCCGGCGAACTCGTTGATCCCGCCCTCGCCCTGGATCGGCTCCAGCAGCACGGCGGTGATCGCGCTGAACGCGTCGCGGCGCACCTGCAAGGTCTCGCCGCTCCACTCAAGGTTCAGCCAGTGGCGCTGATGGCGGGCCGGCAGTTCCTGAAGCTGCTGCGGCTGATGCGGATCGATGAACTCCACGTTCAGGCCGAACCGGGCGAACGGCTTGCGGTACTGCTTGCCGTAGGTCAGCTGGACGGTGTTCACCAGTTTGCCGTGGAAACTGCCGCGCACGGCCAGGAACACCGGCTCGACGTGCAGTTGCGCCAGGTTGTGCTGACGCACCGCCTCCACCACCTGACGCACGGTCACGGTGGTCAGGTGGGCCGGCAGCAGGCCTGGCGGCAGGTCCAGGTCATCGACCTCAAGCTCCACATAGGCCTTGTCGCTGGCGGTCAGTTCGGCCAGGGCGAAGTCGCGCTCGTCGAACGCCTTCTGCAGGTTTTTCTGGCGACGGTACTCGGCGTGCTTGACCGCGATCTCCACCGACTCGGCGCCGCTGTTGGAGAAGGTCGAAATGTAGCGCTCGGTGTTGTTCAGTTCGCGGTTGAACGCCTCGCTCAACTCACGGCCCAACTGCCCCGCCGCGCCGCGCACGGACATCTGTGCGTTGAACGGCACGTCGGCGCGCAACAGGCCGCAGAGCTGATCGACGAATTGCGGATCGTTGTGGCCGTACAGCGCGGCGCCGTAGCCGCCGAGGAAATCGGTGACGGTGACTTCCGCGCCTTGCGGGTCGCGGTAGAACAGTTTGCTGCCCAATGCCCGGTGAAACTGGCACTCCAGGCCCAGGGCCTGCATCAGTTCAACGAATTTCGGACGTACGTAATCGCGGTAATCCATGACAGTCATATCCCTTGGGTAAAAAACGAGAGGCGATGCATTGCGTTCGGGCGGTCAGTCGCCCGCCCGTAAATCGAGTCGGTAGCAGGCGCTGAAGCCGTTGGTGTCGCGGTTGACGATCAAGCAGTCGTGCAGCACCGCATCCCGGTGTCCGCCGGCCACGAACGGCAGGTGCGGATCCACCGGCTGCTCCAGGCCGATGACCGGCGGCACGCACTGGGCGACCAGGGCCTGGCGGGCCAGGATCAGATCGACCAGGCTCGGCGCACCGCTGAGCAGGCCGGTGACCCCGACGCCGCTGGTGATGTGCGCGGCGCCGGTGCGGGCCAGCGTGCGGGCCAGGTCGGCGTCCTGCTGCGGGTCGCCGCTGGCGCTGCCGATCAGCAGATCCGCTTGCCGATCCGGCAGGTTCAACGACTCCAGGCGCGGGTGCGCGGCCAGCTCCGCCAGGCAGACCTGCGGCCCCGGCGGCAGATCGTCGGCACGGCGCAGGATCAGCGCGGCGGCACCTTCGCCGGCGATCCCGCCGCCGCCCTGACGGTCGAACGCGCGCAGGCTCACCGGCCCGTCGGTGCCGATGGCCCCGGCCTCGGCCAGGGCGGCCAGCGCCAGCGGGTCGAGTTCACTGCCGGCACCGACCACGATCGCGGCATCGATGCGTCCGCTTTGCAGGGCCGCCCGCGCCTCGCGCAGAGCGGCCTGGTTGCCGGCAACGCCCTGCATGTAGGCGTTGCACTCGCACTCCAGCTTCAGCGCCAGGCTGACGATGCCGAGCAAGCCGTTGCTCAGGCTCTTGAGCACCAGGAACGGATCCAGCGCGCGCTCCTGCAGCACACGCTGCGCCAGGCGCTGCATGTCGGCACCGGAGGCGTCGCGGCACTCGTCCAGCAGTTCGCCGTAGGACGCCACCGACGGATGGGTGTAGCCGCCCTGGCAGCAATAGAGTCCGTAACGCAGGCCGTCGGCGCCCGGCTCAAGCCCCGCCTCGGCCAACGCCTGGCGCACGCTGCTGACGCCCCAGATCACCGCCGGCGGGCAGTAGCGCTGAAGGTTCTGCGGGACATCCTGACGGCTGCGCTGGTGCGCCTGCTCGCTGACATGGCCGAACGCGGCGATCCGCTCGCTGCGAAACAGGGGCGAGCTCAACGGCACGATGCCGCTGCGCCCCTCGACGGCGGCCGACCACAGGTGCTCCGGGCCCCGGCCGCTGGCCAGCACGCAACCGCTGCCGGCGATGGCAACCTGTACAGAGTCCATGTTCATTGTCCTTGCTCCCGGTATTTGCCAAGCGCCAGCGAGGTATTGAGGCCACCGAAGCCGAAGGAATTGCTCAGCGCAAAATCCACCCGGCGGCTGACCGCTTCGCCGGGGCAATAGTCGAGGTCGCACTGCTCATCGGCGTGGTGCAGGTTCACGGTCGGCGTGACCAGATCGTTCAGGCAGGCCAGGGCCGTGACAATGCATTCCGGCGCGCCGGCCGCCGCGATCAGGTGGCCGAACTGCGATTTGTTGGCGCTCACCGCCAGCGAGCGGTAGTGGCGCTGCTCGGCGAACACGCTTTTGATCGCCAGGGTTTCGGCCACGTCATTGAGCGGCGTGGACGTGCCGTGGGCGTTGATCAGGTCGATCTGCGCGGCGCGCAGTCCCGCGTCGTCCAGCGCCGCCTGCATGGCCAGCGCCGCGCCCCGGCCTTGCGGTTGCGGCGCGGTGACCTTGTAGGCGTCCAGGCTGCTGCCGAAACCGAGCACCTCGGCGTAGGGCGTCGCCCCGCGCGCCAAGGCGTGCTCAAGGCTTTCGAGCACGACGAAGCCGCCGCCCTCGCCGGCGATCAGACCGCTGCGGTCACGGTCGAACGGACGGCACAGATCGGCGCCCCAACGCTGCTCGCCCGACGCGGCGCCGAGCAGGTACAGCGCGGCCATGGTGTCGAGATTGAGCACCGAGTCCGCGCCGCCGGCCAGCGCCACGCTCACCTCGCCGCGGCGGATCATCTGGAACGCGTTGCCGATGGCCTGGGCCGCGCCGGCGCAGGCGCTGCTGATGTTGATCACCGGGCCTTCGCAGCCCAGGTCGTCGGCGATCACCCGAGCCAGGCGGTCGTTGCCCTGACGCAGCGAACCTTCTTCGCTCACCTGCGCCGCACGGTTCATCAGGTGCGACCAGTCCGCCTCGCGGCCGTCCGGGGCCTGGGCCAGCAACATGTCGGCAAGCATGTGCTGAGGCGCGCCGGACGCGCACAGCACGGCCGCATCGCGCAGTTGGTCGGGCGTCAGGCGACTGTCGGCCACCGCCTGGGTGGCGGCCACCCAGCCGAACCGACTGCGTCGCTCCAGCGGCATGTCCCAGGCCGGATGGCCTTGCAGCCGCTGCGGCATCAGCGCCATGTCGACGGCGGCCGCGTAGCGCACCGGAAACGGTTCCTCGCCGAGGTCTTCCGGTTGCCAGGGGCGCACGCAATGTTCGCCGCCGAGCATCTTTTCCCACAGGGTCTGCCATTCGAAACCGAACCCGGTCACGGCCCCCATGCCGGTAATCACAATCCGTGTCGCGCTCATGCGTACTTCTCCATGGGTTCACAGGCCAGCAGCAAGGCGCCCCAATGGCCGCCGCGACTGTGGCTGACCAGCAGCGTGTAGCCGGGCTCCACCGCTTCCAGGCTTTGGTGCAGGGTCAGGGCCGCTTCGGTCAGCAGCGTGCTGGCGCCGAGGTCGCCGGTCATCGGCAGGATGCTGCGCACCGCCCTCGGCGGCGCGTCGAACAGCGCCTGCCAGTGCGGGTCGCCGGCATTGCCCACGACCAGGCCGACATCGCCGGGAAGCAGCCTTTCCTCGCTCAACGCCTGTTCGATGACCCGCCGCCCGACCGCTTGCGCCCGCTGCGGATCGCGGGTGTAGCCCCGGGCGAATCCGGCGACGCGCAACACCTGCCCGGCACCGGAGGGAGGGCTGGCGGACAGCAGCAAGGCAGCGGCGCCTTCACCGTGGACCGGCTCGCCCGACGGATCCGCCTCGCGCAGGTACAGCGCCGGCGTCAGGTTCGGGCTGCTGCTGACCACCAACGCCGCATCGGCGTTCTGCTCGCCGATCTGGCGGCTGGCTTCGATCAGCGCATCGAGTCCGGCGTTGTCACCGGAACAGAAACCGCCCATCGGTCCTTGGCATTGCAGCGCTTCGGCGACGTAGGCCATCACGCTGCTGTTGAGCAAGGTCAGCGCGTGCAACGGCGGCGTATTGGCCAACAGTTGCGCGACTTTTTTCTGCGGTTGCTCAGCGATGGCCCGCACCGCGTCCCAGCACGGGCTCGGCGCGTCGACCTCCGGAATCGCCGCCGTCAGGGCGATGCGCTCCGGCGGCAGGTTCAGGGCCGCAAGCGCCGGGGCCAGGCGGGCGGCGCAGTGCAGCAGGCGCAGGCCCTGGGGCTCGACGCTGCGTTGGATCTTGCGGTCGAACAGGTTGCCGGCCAGGCGCGGCGGCGCCAGCGCAAACGCCCGACGCTCGGCGTCGAAGGCCAACCGTTGCGCCGACGTCGGCGCGCCCAACAGATCGGCGCATTCGCTGCCGGCGGCGTTCAGCACGGCCGCCGCATGGATAAAGACGCTGTTCATCTCACGCCCTCCCCAGCAGCAGCGAACTGTTGATGCCGCCGAACCCGAAGGAATTGGACATCACCACGCTGATCGACTGCTGCAACGGTTCATCCAGGAACCGCAGCGCCGGGTAGTCGGCACGCTCGGGCTCATAGTTCAGCGTCGGCAACAGCACGCCGTCACGCAGGCTGATCAGCGACAGCACCGCCTCGATTGCGCCGCTGCCGGCCAGGGAATGGCCGACGGCGGACTTGTTGGCGGTGTAGGTCACATGGTCCTGGACATCGCCGAACACGCGCTGCAGGGCCAGGGCCTCGCAACTGTCGTTGGCCTGGGTGGATGTGCCGTGGGTGTTGACGTGCTGCACGGCGCTGCTCAGCAGGCCGGCGTCTTCGATTGCCGCTTCCATGCATTCCTCGTATTTGCTGCCGTCCCGGCTGCTGGAGGTCATCTTCTGGGCCTCGCACACGTTGGCGTAGCCCAGCACCCGACCGAGCACCTTGGCCTTGCGCCGGCGGGCATGCTCGGCGGATTCGAGCACCACCAGGGCCGCGCCTTCGCTGAGCACGAAGCCGCTGCGGTCGGGCATGAACGGCCGGCTCTGCTCGCTGGCCGGCAAGTCCGCCTGACAGATCGCGCCAAGGCTGTTGAACATGTAGTAAGGCAACTCGTTGGCCATCAACTCCACAGCGCCGCACAGTGCCAGATCGATCTCGCCGCGCTCGATGGCCCGGAACGCGCTGCCGATGGCCATGGTGCCGGCGGCGCAGGCATCGGAGTGGGTCGAGACGTGATCGCGGATGCCCAGACGGTCAGCCAGATCCTGAGTCTGCTGATCGACCCGCCGGGCAAACGCTGTGCCCGACGTCGCCGGACGCTCCAGCAGTCGGTCCAGGTCGACCTGACCCGCCTCGTCCATGCAACGGGCGACCCATTGCAGGTCATGGCTGTCGGCACAGTACTTGTTGGCGCCCAGGAACAGCCCGCTGCGGCTGCGGGCGAAATCCGCCGGCGTCAGGCCCGCATGCTGCAGGGCCTGCCGGGCGACATAGTCGGCCAGCACGCTTTGCCGCGGATGCTGCGCTGCGTTGCCGCCGAACCCCGCCGTGATCCGCTGCCACTGCTGGTCATCGATGAACCCGGCCGCACTGTTGCGAAACCCCAGCGCCTTGAACCATGGATGCTCGCGGACACAGGATCGCTTGCGGCTGATCCGCTCGAACAACGTGGCGGCGTCCAGCGCCATCGGCGCCGCCAGGCCGTACCCGCTCACACAGACTTCTCGTGCCCGCATGGGAACTCCTAGACCGCTTCTTTGACGTGGGAAGCCACAAAGCGCTCGACCAGTTGGCGGGACACCTCATCGCCGTCGGCCGGCGTCAGGCGCGCGCTGCAAGCGCCGCACACCACTTGCTGACGCTCGTTCAGCACGGCTTGATGGGCATTGCAGTCGGGGCAGGCCTTGGGCAGGTAGTTGAAGAGGTTGCGGCACTGCTGCGCCCAGTTGCGCACGGTGGTGGCGGCAAACACCTGGGCCGGTTGCATGCCGGCGTGGAGCTGGTCCGGGGCATAGGCGCTCAGGCTCTGCTCCAGCAACGCCTTGCCGCTTTCGGTGATGCGGCCGTTGGCCAGGAACTCGCTGGCGTCACCGCACACGGCAACGGCGTGATCCAGCACGCTGGTCTTGGGCAAGGTGCAGCCGTACTGGCGACCCAGCTGGAAGCTGAGGTCGACGATGTCCAGAGAATCGGCGCCCAGGTCTTCGACGATGCTGCTGTGCTCGTCGATGTCATCGGCGCCCATCACCAACAGTTGCGCAAGGATTTCGCGGGTGCTGGCAATGACGTTTTCCAAGTCCAATGGATTGTTCATCTTTATCTCCGTATATGTCGTGATTACTTCATGGATTCCGTCCGTGAGAAGTAACTTTTCCCACAACAACTTCTCACGCGGCGGCAATCTAAACTCTGACCTTAAGGGGAGAGTCAACGGACTTTCCGAAGTTTTTCGACCACTTGGCACGGACATACAAAAGAGCCTGCCCATCGCACCCCAATGGTGCAAACCTCAGGAGACACGACACATTTACTTAACAGAGACGGTATACGGTATGGCGCCGGCGCTGCTTCGCCAAGCGCTGCTGGTCGAACTAAAGCACTAACTTGAGCAGGCACTCTCCAGACGCATGAAGAAACAAAACCGGACAATTAAATAAGTTATAACTTCAGAACTTTTGCTCCACATCAATTCGACCTTCGCGCAACGCACGGCGTCAGGAAGAACAACAGGGCCTGCGGCGCAACTGCGTTTATGGGCAACTGGATGTCGAGCGCAGACAACAGCACAGACAGCACGCGCTATAGGGTGCGGATTCCTTTCGTCCATTCCATTGCCGGAGTCCCCATGACCGCCACCGCCCCCATTACCGTTCTGCGCGACACCCACCCGCTGCCGGTTCTCGACGCCTGCAAATGGGAGAAGCTCGAAGGCGATCCGCACACCGTCAACCTCAACGCCTACACCAGCGAAGACGGCAGCAAGATCATGGGCACCTGGATCTGCACGCCGGGCAAATGGCGGGTGGATTACGTGAAATGGGAGTACTGCCACTTCCAGGAAGGCTATTGCATCATCACCCCGGACGGCATGGCGCCGATCCATCTGCGCGCCGGCGACATCTTCGTGGTCGAGCCGGGCATGAAGGGCACGTGGGAAGTGGTCGAGACCGTGCGCAAGTATTTCGTGTTCGCCTGACGCAAAAAAGCCGGGAGACCGCCCGACGCGGTTTCCCGGCAACACCTACTGCATTCTGACTGTCACTGCATCTGCAGCACTTGAGGCGTGGGGCTGACGACTACTGCGGCTTGCGGTAGCTGTTGACGATCGCCGAGAAGTCCTTGCCGCCCTCCCCGCGCTGGCTCATCGCCTGGTACAGCTGCTGCGCCACCGCGCCGAGCATCACCGGCTGGTGCGCCTGCCGCGCCGCTTCGGTGGCCAGGCCCAGATCCTTGAGCATCAGCTCCGCACCGAACCCGCCGGTGTAGCCTCGCGACGCCGGCGCCGTTTCGACGATGCCCGGCCACGGGTTGTACATCTCCGAACTCCAGCAGCGCCCGGTGGAACTGTTGATGATCCCGGCCAGCACTGTGGTGTCGATACCCAACGCATCACCCAACGCCATGGCCTCGCTGACCCCGACCATGGAAATGGCGAGCAGCAGGTTGTTGCAGATCTTGGCGATCTGGCCGGTGCCGACCTCACCGCAATGCACGATGTTGCGGCCCATTTGCGCCAGCACCGGTTGCAGGGTGGCGAACAGCTCCGGCGTGGCGCCGACCATGAAGGTCAGCGTACCGGCCGCCGCGCCGCCGGTGCCGCCGGAGACCGGCGCGTCCGCCATGGCCACGCCTTGCTTGGCGGCCGCAGCGGCCACATCGCGGGCGGTCTGCGGATCGATGGTGCTGCAATCGACCGCCGGCACGCCTTTGCCGATGCCGGCCAGCACGCCGTCCTCGCCCAACCAGACGCCGCGCACATGCACGGCGGCCGGCAGCATGGTGATCACCAGCTCAGCGTCCTTGGCCGCGTCCTTCGCGGTCGGGCGGATGGTGCCGCCCAGTTGCTCCAGCTCCGCCAGCACGGTCTTGTTCAGGTCCACCAGGTTCAGCGAGTGGCCGGCCTTGATCAGGTTGCGCGCCATCGGCGCGCCCATGTTGCCCAGCCCGATGAATGCGATTTTCATGGCCGGTTCCTCAGCGCAGGTTGATGGTGGTGTTCGGGCCGTCGTTGACGCTGTCGTCGTCGAACCAGCGCGCGGTCACGGTCTTGGTCTGGGTGTAGAACTGCACCACTTGCTTGCCGTACGGGCCGAGGTCGCCGAGCTTCGAGCCGCGCGAACCGGTGAAGCTGAAGAACGGCACCGGCACCGGGATCGGGATGTTGATGCCGACCTGGCCGACGTCGATCTCCGCCTGGAACTTGCGCGCCGCCGCGCCGCTCTGGGTGAACAGGCCGGTGCCGTTGCCGAACGGGTTGGCGTTGACCAGCGCGATGGCCTGGTCAAGGGTGTCAACTTCCAGCACCACCAGCACCGGGCCGAAGATTTCCTGGGTGTAGATCTGCATGTCGGTGGTCACCCCGGAGAACAGGGTCGGGCCGACGAAGTTGCCGTTCTCGTAACCCGGCACGCTGATGCCGCGGCCGTCCAGTTCGAGCTTGGCGCCTTCCTTGACGCCGCTTTCGATCAGGTCGAGGATCCTCGCCTTGGCCTTCTTCGAGATCACCGGTCCCACATCGGTGCCCGGCTCGCTGCCGGCGTTGACCTTGAGCTTCTGCGCCAGCGCCTTCAGGTCGGGCAGCCATTGCTTGGCCGCGCCCACCAGCACCACCACCGAGGTGGCCATGCAGCGTTGCCCGGCCGCGCCGAAACCGGCGCCGACCAGCGCATTGAGCGCCTGCTCGCGGTTGGCGTCCGGCAGCACCACGGCGTGGTTCTTGGCGCCCATCATCGATTGCACGCGCTTGCCGTGCTTGCCGGCCAGGTCATAGACGTGGGTGCCCACGGCGGTGGAACCGACGAAGGAGACCGCCTTGATGTCCTTGTGGGTGCACAGGCCGTCCACCACGTCCTTGCCGCCGTGCACCACGTTGAGCACGCCGGCCGGGATGCCGGCCTCGATGGCCAGCTCCACCAGCAGCATCGTCGACAGCGGATCCTGCTCGGACGGCTTGAGCACGAAGGTGTTGCCGCAGGCGATGGCCATCGGGAACATCCACAGCGGAATCATCGCCGGGAAGTTGAACGGGGTGATGCCTGCGCAGACGCCGATCGGCTGGCGCAGGGTGTAGGTGTCGACGCCGCCGGCGACGTTCTCGGCGAACTCGCCCATTTGCAGGGAGCCGATGGAGCAGGCGTGCTCGACCACTTCCAGGCCACGGAAAATGTCGCCCTCGGCATCGGCGATGGTCTTGCCCTGCTCGGCGCTGAGCACCACGGCGATGCGCTTGGAGTGCTCGCGGATCAGGGCCTGCAGTTTGAGCATGATGCGCATGCGCGCGCCGATCGGGGTCAGTTTCCAGGTCTGGAAGGCGCGCTGGGCGGCGCTGACCGCGGCATCGACTTCGGCGGCGGTGGCGAACGGCACCCGGGCCAGGACTTGCTGGGTCGCCGGGTTGACGATGTCGTGCCACTCGGTGGTCTGCGATTCGACCCATTCACCGTCGATCAGCAGCTTGACCTTCTGGACCGTGGTGTCGTTGGGCGTGAGCGATGCGTTCATGCTGGTCTCCGGAACTTGTTTTTATCGTGGGAGCCAAGGCGAAAGGTCCGCCTTGGAAGGAGGCGTGTGCCGCACATTGGTTGTCGGACCGTTTTTGGAGTATAGATGTGCAAACTTCTAATAAGAACGCACATATAAGCCCGTCCATCATGCAAAAAAACATCACCTCGCTGGGGTCGCTGAACTGGGACGACCTCAAGTTCTTCCTCGAAGTCGCCCGCACCCGCAAGGCCAGCACGGCAGCCAAGCGCCTGGCGGTGGACTACACCACCGTGTCGCGGCGCATCGGTTCGCTGGAGGCGGCGCTGGGCACCTTGCTGTTCGAGAAGTCGCGCACCAACGGCTTCGTGCTGACCGCCGAAGGCCAGCGCCTGCTCAGTTACGCCGAATCGATCGAAAGCACGCTGCACATGGCCTGCGAGCAGGTGTCCGGCTCCGGCGTCGCGCTGTCCGGCCATGTGCGCATGGGCTGCACCGAAGGCTTCGGCAGTTTTTTCATCACCCCGCAGTTGAGCCGTTTCGTCGATGACTATCCGGCGATCTCGGTGGACATCCTGCCGCTGCCGCACTTCATCAGCCTGTCCAAGCGCGAGGCGGACATCGTCATCGCCCTGGAGCGGCCGGAGCACGGGCCTTACGTGTGCTGCAAGCTCTGCGACTACCGCCTGCAGCTGTACGCGACCCAGGAATACCTCGACCAGCACCCGCCGATCCGCCGCCCCGCGGATCTGAGCCAGCACCGGTTCATCAGTTATGTGGACGACCTGGCGTTCAGCTCCGAGCTGCTCTACCTGGCCAATGTGCTGCCCGGCGCCAACGCGCACCTGCGCAGCACCAGCGTGATCGCCCAGTTCGTGGCGGCGCAGCAAGGGCGGTCGCTGGCGATCCTTCCGTGCTTCCTCGCCGCACAGGATCCACGCCTGCTGCCGGTGCTGCCGGAGGAAATCGACATCACCCGGCAGTTCTGGATGTACTGCCGGGAGGATCTTCGCAAGTTGAAGCGGATCACCCTGTTGTGGGATTACATCCGCGAAGTGACGGAGCGCAACCAGGCGCTGTTGATGGGGGAAAGCCGCGAGATGCGCTTTGCCGATTAGTCGGCGCTGACCACGATCGACACCCGGCGGTTTTCGTTGCGTCCGGTCGCGGTGGCGTTGGACGCCACCGGTTCGCTGCTGCCCAGTCCGCGCAGCTGGATGTTTTCTTCTTTCATGCCGACGGTTTTCAGAACCGTGCTGACGCTTTTGGCGCGGCGCAGGGAGAGTTGCTGGTTGTAGCCCTCCTTGCCCGAGGCGTCGGTATGGCCGTCCACCCGCACCCGCTCGATGCCGACGCCGGTCAGTGCCTTGCCGATGCGCTCGACGATCTCGGTGCTTTGCCGGTTCAGGCTGTCGTCATCGCTGCCGAACAGCACCTTGCCCGACAGGCCGAACTCCCAGCCGTCGTCGGTCAGCTCGAAGCCTTGCTGCTTGAGCACGGCGATCTGCTCCGGGGTCAGGCCTTTGGGCGGAACGGACTGGCAACCGGTCAGGGCCAGAACGGCCATCAGCAGCAAACTGGCAAACAATCGCAGGGGAAGTGAGAACACGGGATTCAGCTCCTGGTTTGAAGATTGACGACCGGATCCTCCGACCCGGCGGTGAACTGGGCGCCGCGGGACAGGCGCTTGGCCTGGTACATCGCCCCGTCGGCGGCATCGAGCAGCGCGCCGGGGGTGGCGCCATGATCGGGGTAGACCGCGATGCCGATGCTGAGCGACGTCACGACGCTGGTGTCGCCCGGCAATGCGATGGGCATGTCCATGCTGGCGAGGATCTTGTCGGCGATGCGCTCGGCGTCTTCGGTCTTGTGCAGGGGCGTGAGCAGGACAGCGAACTCGTCGCCGCCCAGGCGCGCCACCAGATCCTCTTCGCGCAACTGCGCCCGCACCCGGTTGGCCACCGCCACCAGCACCGCATCGCCGGCCGCGTGGCCGAAGTTGTCGTTGATGCTCTTGAACCGGTCGCTGTCGAGAAACAGCACCGCCACCCGCTCATGAAGCTTGTTGGCGCTGCGCAGGGCGCGGATCAAGCGGCCTTCGAAAAAGGCGCGGTTGGGCAATCCGGTGAGGCTGTCGTGGCTGGCCTGGTGGGCGAGGGTCTCGTTCTCGCTCTGCAGGTGCGTCTGCCACGACTCCAGCTCATCGAGCAGGGCATTGAAGTCGTTGCCCAGATTGTCGAGCTCGGCGATCCGCGCCGGCGGCACGCGCCGGTCCAGTGCCCGCTCGCTGCGGGCGGCGTGGGCGACGGCGGCGAGGCTGTGCAGCGGGCCGATGATCCCGCGCAACTGGCGGCGGGCCAGGTAGAGCGCGACCCAGGCGCTGATCGCCGTGCACAGGATGATGCCCGCCAGGCCGCTCAGCAAAAAGCGCATCAGGTTGCCGCCGTGGCCGGTGAGCAGAATGCGGCCGATCTCGCGGTTCTGATGCAGGATCGGCAAGTTGATGGGCTTTTCCAGAATGGTGCGGGCGAGCTGCATTTCCAGTTCGGAGATCAAGCCGTTTTCCGGGCGCTGCCAGCGGGCGAGCAACTGGCCTTCCTCGTCGATCACCTGAGCGTCCGCCACCTCTTCGGTCGAGGCGATCAGCGCCAGCGCCTCGGTGGCGGCCGCCTTGTCGTCGAACACCACAGCGGCTTCCACGGTGTAGCTGATCGAACGGGCGATCAAGTGCAGGTTATGGTCGGCGTAGACCCGCAGCGCCAGCACGCCCAACAGGGTCAGGGAAATGCTGGCCATCGCCACCGCGACCAGCGCGACGATCAGGTGGCCGCGGCCGATCACCGCGCCGAGGGCCGGACGCCCCATGGATCGTTTGCGCTTCATGGCACCGCCGACTTGCGTCGAGACAGCTGCAGCACGCTCGGATGGATGCGCACGCCGCTGCGGGCCACGGAATCGAGGTTGACCTCGAAGGACACCTGCTCGTCGCCGACCCGCAAGCAGAACAGACTGCCGACCGTGCACTGGTCGCCGCCCTCGCTGATGCTCAGCACCGGATGGCCGGTCAAGGAGGCGAACAGGCGACTGCGTTCTTCTGCCGTGAGTTTGCCGATGTACACCGCATCGCACTCGCCGGCGATGGCCGGGCTGTCGGCCAGCAGCCGGCGCACGACCACCGGACGTCCCGTGGCCTGCGTGGTGCCTTTGACCAGGTCATCGGTGTATTCGGTGGGGCCGACGATGCACAGACGCAATTGCGCCGGCTCGACCGGCCAGCGCGCATAGCTGAGGATGCCCAGGACCACCTGAGTGACCGACTTGGCCCGTTGCTCGGCCATGCCCGCCGGAGACTGCGGTTGGGCGACCGCCATGCCCGTCAGCAAACAGAGCAGGCCCACAAGCAACGCTTGCTTGCAGCCAACCACGCGCTCTGTGGCCCAGACAGCCAGCTTCATGCAGGGATTCTCTTGGATCGTCACAAAATGATGCCGCAACGATAGCACAGCGCAGGTACACCAGCGAGACGCCAGCCCCCTGACCGGTCGGTCAGTTCGCGCAGCCAAACGCCGCTGTCTTCACGCGCTGTGCCCGATCCCCTCCTCCAGTTCCAGCATCAGCCCGCTCAGTCGCTTGACCTTGCGTTGCACGGCCTCCTCGAACACGCCCTCTTGAGGTTCTATCAGGGTGAACCAATGCTTGGCCCGGGTGATGCCGGTGTAGATCAGCTCCTTGGTCAGCACCGGATTCAAGGCATCCGGCAGGATAAGGGCCGTGTGGGCGAACTCCGAGCCCTGGGACTTGTGCACGGTCATCGCGTAAACGGTCTCGACGTCGTTGAGCCGGCTTGGCAACACGAACCGCACGCCGCCGCGCCCGTCATTGCGCGGGAACGCCACCCGCAGCAGCGGCTTGCCCGCGTCGTCGCCGTCCTGCCCGGGCAACGACAACGCGATGCCGATGTCGCCGTTCATCAGCCCCAGCCCGTAATCGTTGCGGGTCATCAGCACCGGGCGCCCCTCGTACCACTGCTGGTCGCTTGGGATCAGGCGCGCCTTGAGCAAGGCCTCGGCGATGCGCAGGTTCAAGCCCTCGACGCCCCAAGGCCCCTTGCGCACGGCGCACAGCAGCTGGAAGGTGTCGAACGCCTGCAGGACTTCGCGCGCCCAGTCGGCCCATGCCGGCTGCTCCAGGGGCGTCCCCGCAGCCGGACGCCGATCGCGCAATACGTTCAGATAATGGCGATAGCCCTGGGGGCCCTCACCTCGCCCGTCGAGCACCAGGCGTTCCAGTTGATGGTGTTGCTCGTTCTTGAGCTGCAAGGCGAACACATCGCTATTGTTGCCGGCAGCGAGCACCCGTCGAGCCTCTTCCGGAATTTGCTGATTGACGCACCGTGCGAGCTGGCCGATGCCGCTGCCTTCGCCGAAACGCCGCGAGTGACGCAGCATCACCACCTGCTGGGCCAGCGGATACACCCCTTGGGTGTCCTCCTGAAGGCCGCTGTCCTGCAGGGACTCGCCGCTGACCGACTCCAGCCAGCACCGGGTCTCGGGGCTGTACCATCCGTTCTCGGCATCGCGGCACAGATCCCCCAGCACAGCCCCTGCCTCGACGGAGGCCAGCTGATCCTTGTCCCCCAGCAACACCAGCCGAGCCTGGGGCGGCAAGGCATCGAGCAGGTTGGCCATCATCTCCAGATCGATCATCGACGCCTCGTCGACCACCAGCACATCCAGCGGCAAGCGGTTGCCTGCATGGTGACGGAAGTGCCGGGTGCCGGGCCGGCTGCCGAGCAAACGGTGAACCGTGGTCACCTCCGTGGGGATCTTGTCCCGAACCGCTTCCGGAACTTTCAGCGATTGCACCTGCTGGCTGATGGACTCGGTCAAGCGCGCGGCCGCTTTGCCGGTGGGCGCGGCCAGACGGATCCGCAACGGCTGACCGGCCGTCACCGCCGGCGCCTGGAGCAAGGCCAACAGACGCACGACCGTCGTGGTCTTGCCGGTGCCGGGCCCTCCGGTGACGATGCTGAAGGCGCCCCGGACCGCCAAGGCACACGCCAGTTTCTGCCAGTCGACCACGGCGGATCCCTTCGCCGCGCCGAACAATCCATCGAGCTGCTGCGGCAGGTCGTCCGGGGTCGTTTCGGGCTGCGCGAGACGCAGGCGCAACGCGACATCGATGCGCCGCTCGTAGGACCAGTAACGCCGCAGGTACAGACGCTTGCCGGACAGCACCAGCGGACGCTGCAATGCCGCTACGGCCGTATCGGCCGCCAACGCCACCAGCGGGCTGCCGGCCAGCACCTTGCACCAGTGGGGCCCCTCGACCGTGGCGAGCAACTGCGACGGCAACAGCCGCGCGCCCGTCTGCACATCGCCTTCGGGCGGCAGCGACAGGGCGAAATCCGGTGCCTTGAGGGTTTCGAACACGTCCAGGCACACATGCCCGTGGCCAAGCTGGTGGCTGGTGAGCGCCGCGGCAAGCAGCACCAGCGGATCCCCCTCGGGCGCCAGCTCGTGAAGGAACGCCACAAATGCCTTGTCCAGTGCACGAAGCCAGCCGCGCTCGACCCAACGGGTCAGCAGGATCAGCAAGTCATCGGCACAGGTCAACGGTGCCAGGCCGGCCAGGCTGTCGGCGGCGAGCGGTGTGGGCAGCAGATCGGCGAACGTGCGGCTCATAGCAAGACTCCCTGTTCCCAGGCCGGTTCGCTTCTGGGTTCCGGTTTGCCCTGGAACATCCGGTCGAGGCGTTCGATCAGCTCCCGCGGCGGCCGAGTGAAGTATGCGCCCCGGCTGTTCGCCCGGCTGCCGCGCAGAAACAGGTACAGCGCACCGCCGACATGCCGGTCGTAGTCGTAATCCGCCAGACGGGCCTTGAGCTGGCGGTGAAGCGCCAACAGGTACAGGACATATTGCAGGTCGTAACGGTTGTCGAGCATCGATTGCTCCATCGCCTGATCGGTGTAGGCGGTGTCGTCGGCACCGAGCCAGTTGGACTTGTAGTCCGCCACGTAGTAACGGCCATCGTGTTCGAACGTCAGGTCGATGAACCCCTTGAACATACCGTTGAGCTGCACCTCTTCGGCGGCGGCCCGTGCCACGCCACGGTGGGTGAACTGGCGCACCAGGCCATCCAGCTTCGCCACGTCGACCTTGTGGCTGGCGAACCAGAACTCCATCTCCACCCGGTACTGGCGCAACCCTTCGAGCACCACCGGCGGCTGTTCGCCAACGGGCAGGGGCGACTTGAGCAGGTGCCGCAACCATTCGCTCAAGGTCACGATCCAGGACTCCCAGCCACGTCGGCTGCAACGCCTTGCGACCGCATCCTTCAGCGCGTCGCCGGACACGGCAAAACCTTCCTCGCCCGCCCACTCCAGAAGGCCGTGCAGGAACGTTCCCGGATTGGGGCCACGGGGGAAACGGTGGATATCGGCGCCTCCTTCGACGGTCTCCTGTGGCGCATCGGGGTCGAGGCGCTCATCGTCGAACAGCTTCTGCGCCTGCGGACTCTCGGGCGCTTCCTCCGGGCCATCGCTCAACACATCACTGATGCGCAAGGCGCTGTAGGACGCGATCCACCAGTTCTCGCTGGCTCTGCGTGCCGGCATCAACACCGGACGCAGCGTCGCGTCGTCGCCCGGAGGCTGGTAATGCTCGTCGGTCGCCAGGGGCATCGCCTCGAGACTGAGCGAGGAGTTGCCTTGCCGCAGATCCTCCAGCCACCGGGTCAATCCTGCGGACTCGGCCAACGGCGTACCGCCGCCCAACAGGTAACCCAATGCGGACAGGTGCAGCACCGAACCGTTGCTGTTGCCGCGTTTGAGATCCGTCACCCCCAGCCAGCAAGCATGCTGCGCACGGGTCAGCGCAACGTAGAGCAGGCGCAGATCCTCCGCCAGACGTTCGTCGTCCGCCAGGGCGACCAGCTCCGCCGTGGGCCTGAGGCTCACCTGCGCCTCGCCCTGTGCATCGTGGTAATGCAGCGGGAGACGGCTGCCGTCCACCGGTTTCGCCGAGCAGATGAACGGCAGAAAGACCAGCGGATACTCGAGCCCCTTGGATTTGTGGATGGTCACCACCTTGACCAGTTGCTCATCGCTTTCCAGGCGCAGGATCTGTTCCTCGCCCGCCTGCCCGGACAACACCAGATGCTCGGCCAGGTGCCGGATCAGCGCCTGTTCGCCGTCCAGTTCGGCGGCGGCCTGCTGCAGCAGCTCGGACAGATGCAGCAGGTTGGTCAGCACCCGCTCCCCGTCGCTGCGCGCCATCAATGTCTGCGGCAGACGGAAGTCGTGCAGCAGTCGCCGCAGCATGGGCAGCACGCCTTGCTTGCGCCAGAGTTCACGGTATCCGCGAAACTGCATCACCCGGTTTTCCCAGGCCCGTTCGTCACGGTTGAGGCGCTCCAGCTCCAGCAGCGGCAGGTTCAGCGTGACGCAGGCCAAGGCCGCCTTGAGCGAGCGTTCGACGTCCGGTTCGGCGCAGGCCTTAAGCCAACCGAGCAGGTCACGGGCCTCCTGGGCGGCGAAGACCGAGTCCTTGTCCGACAGGTAAACGCTGCGCACGCCGCGTTTCGCCAGTTCGTCGCGCACCGCCTTGGCCTCCTTGCCGTCGCGCACCAGGATCGCGATGTCCGCCGGCCTCAGCCCCCTGAATGCCTTGCCCTCTTGCGCGAAGCCCACTTGCCCGGTCTGCCCGCCATTGAGTCGGAACACGATCTCACTGGCGCAGGCCGCCGCGAACTGCTGGCGATAGACCACACCGGACAAGGGCTGATCGACGGACAACTGCCAGAGGTTGAGCGCAGCGACATCCTGCCCCGACACTTGCAGCCGCTCCGTTCGCCCCTGGGCCTTCACGGCCTGGAACGGCACCGGGTTGTCACCGTCCTTCTCCCGGAACAGAAACGCGCCTCGCCCTCCCTCCCGGGATTCGGCATGGTCGAACACATGGTTCACCGCATCGACCATGCCGTGGCTGGAGCGGAAGTTGGTGTCCAGCGTATGCCACCGGCCGGCGGTGGCCTGCCGGGCCCGCAGATAGGTGTGGATGTCGGCGCCGCGGAAGGCATAGATCGCCTGCTTGGGGTCGCCGATCATGAACAGCCCGGTCTCGGGATCGTTGTCCCCGATGCGGTAGATGCTGTCGAAGATCCGGTACTGCACCGGGTCGGTGTCCTGGAACTCGTCGATCAGGGCGACCGGGAACTGCTCACGGATCAGCGTGGCAAGGCGCTCTCCGCCGTCGGCACGCAATGCCGCGTCCAGGCGCAGCAACATGTCGTCGAAGCCCATCTCGGCCCGGCGGCGCTTCTCGGCCTCGAAGCGGGCACCGACCCATCCGGCGGCATGCACCAGCACGGCGGCATCAGGCGTGGGCAACGCGTCGAGGCTCGCCTTGAGCGTCAACATGGCCTCCAGCCCAGGATGGCTTGGAGGTACGCCTTTCCAGGCCTCGGCCATGCCATCGGGGGTGAGACGGGTGAACCCCGTGCCGATGTCGAGTTGTTCGAGCGCCTCGTCTTCGGCCCACGCCGTGAGCTTCTCGAACCACGGTTCGAAGTAGCGGGCCTGCATCTTGCGGCCGTCGACCGCTTTGCCCGCAACGCCCTCGTGGCAGATCGCAAGCAGCTCGGGGGCCCAACGCCGCCAAGGCGTTTTCAGCTCAAGCATCGCCGCTCGCCGTTGCTGCAGGCATTCTTCGATCAGTTCGGCCGGCGTCTTGCTCTCGTCGCCTTCATGGACGCTGGACAGCAGGCCCCGTATCCGCGGCAGCAAGGCCGCAGGCCCGCCCCAGTTGCTGCGCACCCAGTTCAGGGCATCGCCTTGCATCGGATAGCAGAACAGACGCCAGTAATCGCGCAGCACCTCGGCGAGCAGCTCTGTGTGGTCGGTCTCCAGCGTCTGGGTGAACAAGCTCCCGCTGTCGAAGGCATGCTCGCGCAGCATGCGCTGGCACCAACCGTGGATGGTCGACACGGCGGCCTCGTCCATCCACTGCGCGGCGACGTCCAGGCGACTGGCGCAGCCAGGCCAGCGCTGCGGATCGAACTGTCCGCGCAGGGCTTGGATCAAGGCGTCCGGCGCCGGCGTCTCGTCGCGGAAGAAGCGCGCGGCATCGGCCAGGCGGGTGCGGATCCGCTCACGCAATTCTTTGGTGGCGGCATCGGTGAAGGTCACCACGAGAATCTGCGGCGGCAGCAGCTCACGGCCGAAGCCTGACTGCTCGCCCCCATGGCCGAGGATCAGCCGCAGGTAAAGCGCAGAGATGGTGAAGGTCTTGCCGGTGCCGGCACTGGCTTCGATCAGCTGGCTGCCATGCAACGGAAAGGTCAGGGCCAGAGGCGTCTTTGCGGTCATGGACGGTTCCCCTCTTCGCTCAACGAACGCCAACCGGCCTCAAGCAATGGGCGATACAAGGCACCGCACCAATCCGGAAAGGTTTCGTCGGCCGCCAACGCATCGAAGTCAGCGAACTGACGGACGAGGGCCGGGCTTTCGCCTCGCTCGCCCTCGCTGGTCAGGCCGTCCCCTTCATAGGCCTTTCGGGCAGCGGCTTCGGCCTTGAGCGGATCGCTCTGGGTCAGCCACGCGAAAGCGGTCTTCACGGCGACGGGCAGCGGCTGACGCATCCCCGTCTGCCAGGCAAGCAGCATGTCTTCCAGGATTCGCCAGGCGCTGTCCGACGCGATGGGATCGAGCAGCAGCGAGTCATCGCTGGCCACCAGTGCGGTCGTCAAGGACACGCCGTTGGCACAGGCCAACACATGATTGACCCACGGTTTGGTCAGACGATGCCATTTGCGGTTCCTGACCGATCCGATGCCGTTGGGGATGGTGGTGACGGACAGAAGCCCGCCGTCCGCCCGCTGATGCAGTCCGCCAAGCCATCCCTCAAGGCGCAGCGCCTGCCATTCGAGACTGACCGGAATGGCGCCCGTCAGCGGCGTCGGCCACAAGGCCAGCAACTGCCCATAGCGTTGCAGCAGGTTCGGCAGCGGCTCGATCAACTCCCGCTGCAGGCACTCGCCGAACCCGGCCATCGGCAACAACCCGCTGTTCTGCAGACGACGGACCTGCGTCTCCAGCGCCGTTGCCGCGTCGTCCGGGTGCCCCAGTGCGGCTTCCAGCAGGTTGTCGCTCAGGGTGTAGCGTTGCAAGGCGTCCAGCACGAAAGGTTCTTCGTCCGCCAGTGGCGCCTGGGCAGATTCAAAATGGACCTTGAGCCTTTGGGTAAAGAAATGGCGAACCGGATTGCGCAGAAAGTCCTGCAGCAACGCCGGGCTCAGGGGCTCCTCCGGCACATGGGGCTCAAGCATCGGCGTGACGGCGCCGGGTTCCTGGCGCTCATGCAGAGTCCGCCATTCGCTGGCATAGCTGAACAGCGCTCGCCCTTCCTGAAAGTAGCGCGAACTGAATGGCTGCAGAGGATGTTCCTCGGTGAGGACGTGCACCAGGCTCTCGGCAGTGTCGCCCAGGTGCCAGCCGCTGGCGATATGGTCGCGCAACTGACCGATCAGCACGGAAGGAGGACGTTCGCTGTTGTCGCGAATGCTGCGTCCGACCCAACTGATGTAGAGCTGATGACGCGCGGACAGCAGGGCCTCGAGCAACAGGTAGCGGTCGTCTTCGCGTCGCGAACGGTCGCCCGGCCGGTAGTCGCTGCCCATCAGGTCGAAATCCAGGGGAGGCTGCGCCCGCGGATAGTCTCCGTCGTTCATGCCCAGCAGGCAAACGAGCTTGAAAGGAATGGCGCGCATCGGCATCAGTGTGCAGAAGTTCACGGCACCGGCGAGAAAGCGCTGGGACAAACGCCCCTGATCCAGCCCCGCCAGCCAGGCTTCCCGAACGACGGTCAGTGGCAGCTCGTCCTCCAGCCTCACAGCGTCGCAGGTTTCCAGCCAGGTCTCCCGCAGATCCTCGAGCTGGGTGATCAGGTACTCATCGTGTTCATCGCCGGCCTTGAAGAACACTTGCATCAAGGCCTGCAACCGGCGCCCCCACGCCTCAGGTCGCGCTGGCTGCATGAACTCCCGGTGGGCAAGCTCCAATGCATCCAGCAGGGCGACGAGGGGGCCGATCAGCGCAGCGTCCAGGCCGCCGATCTCATCGTAAGGCTCGATCTGTTCGTAGGCATCGGAATGTCCGACCGCGTAACCGAGCAGCATCCGGCGCAAACCGAAGCTCCAACTGTTTTGCTCGAGTTCGCCCGGAAGGCCCAGTCCGGCACGCTGCCGGGCGTTCAGGCCCCAACGTACTCCGGCACCTTCGATCCAGCGGTGCAAGGTGGGCAGATCACGCTCGTGCACCCCGAAACGCAAGCGCAAGGCCGGCACATCCAGCAGATCCAGGATCTCGCTGACCGGGAAGCGGCTGTCCGGCAGCTTGAGCAGATGCTCGACCGCGATCAGCAGCGGCTCGCGTCCGCGCTGGCCCTGGTCCGTCAATGTGAAAGGAATGAAACGCGGGTCGCGGCGGTCGAGCTGGCCGAACACCGCCCGGATGTGGGGCGCATAGCTGTCGACGTCAGGCACCATCACGATCACGTCGCGGGGACGCAAACCGGGGTCGGCACTGAAGCGGGCCAGCAACTGGTCGTGGAGAATCTCCACCTCACGCTGGGCACTATGGGCGACGTGAAAACGGATGGACTCGTCCTGCTCCGGAACAACGGCGGGCCAACGCTCACGCGTCTCATTGAGGGGGCGCAACTCGAGGATGTCGTCCTGCAATTGATTGAGCAGCGTATGGGGCTGCGTTTCGCTGAACAGGTCGATGCGCCCATCCCGAAAGGCCGCACGGTAGCTGTCGGGCTCATCATAGCTGTCGAGCAGGTTGATGTAGTCGCGCCCTTGCTTGCCCCAGGCGGCCAGCAGCGGATGGGCATGCTGATGCAGGGAATCCGGATCAAGGACCACGGGCATGCCGGTCTTGCGTGTCTGACGCTTGTACTGGTGCCGCAGCAGGTCCTTGTCAGCGACGATGTCGGCCCAGTGGTGCCGGCACGGGTTGTGGACACACAGCAGCACCTGACTGAAACGGGCCAGCCCTGCCAGCGCCTCCAGAACCTGGGCGGGCAGCGAAGAGATCCCGAAGACGATGACCCGGGGAGGTATGGCGGCAGGCGCGCTCTCAAGGTTGTTGATGCGCTCGATGAACCGTTGATGAACCCCCGCCCGACTCTGGGCCATGCCCTCTGCACCTACGTCGTCGAGCAGCGCACGCCAAAGCTCGGCTTGCCAGCAACTGGCCGGCGGCAGCGGTTTGATCTCGCCTCTGACGCTGCGCAGTTGATGACGGCCCTCGGCCCAGTCCTCGAGCCAGTCGGCACGGTACACCTGGTATTGGTCGAAGAGATCGGCGAGGCGCTCGGAAAGCTGATAGCGCTTACGCAAGTCGGTGTCACGGGTGAGGAATCGCTGAAGCGGCTCGAAGTGCGGTCGCTCGATGACCTGCGGCAGCAGACGCATCAACCGCCATGTCAACGGGGCCTTGTCGAGCAAGGACTTTGCCGGAATCTCGTCCCGCCCCAGCACCGTACGGTAGAGCTGCCACATGAAGCTGCCCGGCAATTGCACGTCGATGGCGGCGGCGATGCCGCAACCGCCCGAGTCATCCTCGCCGGGCTCCTCGGCCAGTGCCAGCTTCAGCCACTGGGCGATGCCGTTGCTTTGCACCAAAGCGATCTCATTCTCCAGGGGTGCCAGCGGATAACGCCGCATGACGCTCACCACCAGACTGCGCAGCTCGTCCAGGCTGTTGCTCTGAACAACCATGAATGCAGGGTTGAGGGACTGGGCGTCCGGCATGGAGGATTCCTTGGAGAAGAACAAAACCAGGGCAGAACATTAGCACTGTCGACTGATTGTGACAGCCGGACGGAGGCTGGGTGTGCTGTACGAACTTTCCTGCGGGCAAAACAAAACCCCAACCGCTTTCGCAGTTGGGGTTCCGGAATTTAATCTTGACGATGACCTACTCTCACATGGGGAAACCCCACACTACCATCGGCGATGCATCGTTTCACTTCTGAGTTCGGGATGGGATCAGGTGGTTCCA
>NZ_NEIP01000011.1:0-115441 GCF_002112745.1 Pseudomonas sp. B7(2017)
GCGGGGCGGCCGGGGAGCTCGGGGTCGCGGAGGGCCAGGGGGGCGGGGGCTCGGAGGGGCGGGATGGGCATGGCAAGGGCTCCGGGGCGGGTGGGCGAGGGGGTGAGTGGAAGCTGGGGGGGGAGCGGTGGCTACTGTCAGATCTGACAGGGGTGGGCGGGATTCCGATGAGCGGCAGCGCAGCTCGTTTGCAAGCCGTCTGCGATGGCACATACCCGGATTGAAAGATCGCGCGCCCTTTTCGACGGGCGGGAGCAACTGTCTTGGCCCTGCCCTGCTGCCCCCCACTGACCGGGCAACGGCGCCTACGCCACCGGAATGTCCAGCTCCGCCGACATGAACTGGCTGATCCGCGACCGGAGCCAGCGTTCCGCCGGGTCGTTGTCGTGCACCCCGCTCCACGCCATCGACAGTTGCGCCGCGTCGATGGGGAACGGCGGATCCTCGGCCCGCAGCGCGCAGCCTTCCACCAGTGCGCACGCCGCGTAGTCGGGCACGGTGGCGATCATTTCGGTGCCGGCCAGCAAGGCGCGCAGGCCACTGAACTGCGGCACGCCCAGCACCACCCGGCGGGTGCGGCCGACCTTGGCCAGGTCCAGGTCGATGTTGCCGCTCAGATCGCCGGAGAACGACACCATCGCGTGGGGCCGCGCGCAGTACTCGTCCAAGGTCAACGGCCCCGGACGGTCGTCGCCGCGCAGCACCTTGCAGGGAATGTCGCGCAGTTTCTTGCGTTTGGCGTTGGCCGGCAGATCCGTGGTGTAGCTAACGCCCACGGAGATTTCCCCGGAGGCCAACAATGTCGGCATCAACAGGTAGTTGGCGCGGCGGACCACCACCACGATCCCCGGCGCCTCCTCCTGCAACTGGCGCAGCAGCGGCGGAAACAGGCCGAACTCGGCATCGTCCGACATCCCGATGCGGAACACGTCGCAACTGGTGGCGGGGTCGAAGGCCTTGGCCCGGCTGACCGCGCCGCTGATCACGTCCATGGCCGGCTGCAGCTCGTCCAGGATCGCCAGGGCCCGGGCGGTGGGCTCCATGCCGCGACCGTTGCGCAGCAGCAACGGGTCATCGAACAGATCCCGCAGGCGACCCAGCGCGGCGCTCACCGCCGGTTGGCCCATGAACAGTTTTTCGGCGACGCGGGTCAGGTTCCTTTCGAACATCAGCGCTTCGAAGATCACCAGCAGGTTCATGTCGACGCGGCGCAGATCGTTACGGTTCATGGACGTGTTTTCCTTATGGAGTCAGGCGCAAGTGCTGCGCACTTTACCCGAACGACGGTGACGGGCCATGCGCGTTTGCGGCGGAATTAACAACGTTTAACTCGCAAGCCTCCGCCCCGCCGCCGAACAATGAATCCCTCTGCGCAGCGTTGTTTTTTCGACCTGAGGGAAGGCGCTGACCGTGCGTTCCCCCCGACACGGATTCTGGCCATGGCTCACCTACAGCAAACGCTCGCCCGCATGCCTGCCGGCGATGCGCCCAAACCTCAGACCGGCGGCCTCAGCCCGCAGCGGGAACGGTTGGTCAAACAGCTGATTCTCGAACGCCTGGACCAAAGCCTCGAAGTCACCGAACTGGCCCGCGCCTGTGCGCTGTCGCGCAGCCACTTTTCCCGCGCCTTCAAGTGCAGCACCGGGCTTTCGCCCCAGGACTGGATCCGCGCCCAGCGCATCGCCCGGGCCAAGCTGCTGATCCAGCACACGGACCTGAGCCTGACCCAGATCAGCCTCGAATGCGGCTTCTGCGACCAGGCGCATTTCTGCCACATCTTCACCCGCAGCGAAGGGATCAATCCGTTCGCCTGGCGCTGCCGGGTGGTCAAAGGGCTCTGATCCCTGCTCAACGCAGCGCCATGCGCTGAGCCAGGCGCGCCACGCGTTCGCCCAGGTGGGCGGCGGTGCGGCGGTCCTCGACCGGCGGCACCTGCCCGGGCGGCCGTTCGACGCACGACTGGGACATGGCGCCCAACGAACTGCCGAGCCGGTTCAGTTGCCCGTCGAACGATCCTTGGCACGAACGCGCCGGCAACAGGTCCAGGCCGACCCAGATCATCGAGTGCTGCGCGGCGAACACGGCCATTTGCTGGAGGGTGCCGAGCTTGTCGCCGCACAGGCTGCCGGAGTTGGTGAAGCCCGCCGCCAGCTTGTCGCGCCAGGGCCTGGCCAGATAGAACGCGGCCGTGGCTTCCATGAACTGCTTGAACGCCGCCGACGCGCTGCCCATGTAGGTCGGCGCACCGAAAACGATCGCGTCGGCGCGGTGCAGCCATTCCCAATGCGCGTCCACGTCCTCCACGGCGATCAGCCGGCAGGTGCTGCCCGAGTGGCGCGCAACGCCCAAGGCCACCGCTTCGGCCATGACCCGGGTATGCCCGTAACCACTGTGATAGACCACCACCACTTCGCTCATCGCAGCGTCCTCCGGACGTATGCATTCCTTCGCCCGCAGTGTTGGGGCGAGGCCGGCCAGGGACGAGTTAATCGTTGTTAATTTTTTCCGGTCGTCGGACGGGCCGGTGCAGGTTTCGGCCTTTAAATACAGTGGGTGCGACCCCGGATCGCCGCCGGAGCCCTTCGCCAGCACATTGCGCTCGCGGGCAATCATGGGGAATATGCCCGGAAACAGCGGACTAGACGCCCCGGCAGACCCTGCCGGCCACCGTCCGCCCCGGCCCTCGCCCCGTGAACGCGTGCGGCCGGGATCACAAGAAAGCGGTACAGGAGTGAGCGGTTGAGTCTTTCCCCGGATCAGGCCATCGGTTTCGGCCCCTATCGGATCCACCCCGGCCAGCGGCTGGTGCTCGAAGGCGACCAGCCGTTGCGCCTGGGCCGGCGTGCGCTGGACATCCTGCTGATCCTGCTGGCCCACGCCGGCGAGGTGGTGAGCAAGCAGCGGCTGATCGCCGGGGTCTGGCCCGACAGCGTGGTGGAAGACATCAACCTGCGGGTGCACATGGCCGCCCTGCGCAAGGCGCTGGGCGACGGCCAGGCCGGGCAGCGCTACATCGTCACGGTGGCCCAGCGCGGCTACAGCTTCGTCGCGCCGATCATCCTGCAGGCCATCGAGCACACGCCATCACCGAGCGCGACCGGCCGGCACAACCTGCCGTTGCGCCGCACGCGGATGATCGGGCGTCAGGCGCTGGTCGACAACCTGATGGCCCAGCTGCCGCGCCAGCGCTGCATCACCCTGGTGGGGCCCGGCGGCATCGGCAAGACCACCGTCGCCCTGCGCGTGGCCGAACAATTGATCGGGCGCTACCGGGACGGCATCCGCCTGCTGGACCTGGCGCCGATCAACGATCCGCAACTGATCGGCTCGCACCTGGCCAATCTGCTGGACCTGTCGCTGCACGACAATGATCCGTTGAGTTGCCTGATCGCCAGCCTGCGCGACCGGCACATGCTGCTGGTGATCGACAACTGCGAGCACCTGATCGACGCCGTGGCCCTGCTCAGCGAAGGCATCCTGCGGGGTGCGCCCCAGGTGCACATCCTGGCCACCAGCCGCGAAAGCCTGAGGATCGAAGGCGAGTTCGTGCAGCGTCTGGAATCCCTCGACTGCCCGCCGCCGATCGCCGTGCCCGACCTTGCCCAGGCCATGAGCTTTTCGGCGCTGCAACTGTTCGCCGAACGGGCGATGGCCGGCCACGACAGCTTTGAACTGGGCGATGCCGACCTGCCGCTGGCCATCGGGATCTGCCGTCGGCTGGACGGCATTCCGCTGGCGCTGGAACTGGCGGCCGCGCAGGTCGCGACGCTCGGACTGGAAGGCTTGCTGATGCAACTGCAAGGCCGCTTGCCCGCCGGCGAGCGGATCGGCCAGAACCGGCACCAGACGCTGCGGGCCACGCTGGACTGGAGCTTCAACCTGCTCAGTGCCTGCGAACAGGCCTGCCTGCGCCGCCTCAGCGTGTTCCGCGGCGGCTTTACCCTGGAGTCGGCAGCAGCCGTGATCGTCGGTCGGCACATCGAACCGCACCACGTGTTCGGTTCGGTCACGCAACTGGTGGCCAAGTCGCTGCTCAGCGTCGAGGTCGGCGATGAAGAAGTGTTCTACCGCCTGCTCGACACCACCCGCCGCTATGCGCTGGAGAAGCTCGACCACGCCTTGGAACTCGACCAGACCCGCGAACGCCACGCCGAACGTTGCCTGGCGCTGATGCACCAGGCCCAGGCCGATTGGGAAATGACCCCCACCGTGCTGTGGATCGAACGTTACGCCCGTGGCCTTGAGGATCTGCGCGCGGCGCTGGGCTGGGCGCTGAACGGGGAAGGCCCGCAGGATCTGGGCGTACGCCTGACCGCGACCTCGGCGCCGCTGTGGCAAGAACTCTCGCTGCTCAAGGAATACGGCGGCCATGTGCGTCGGGCCCTTGAGTTGCTGGCGTCTGCCGCCTCGCCCTGCCCCCGCCTGGAAATCGCCCTGAAGCTGGCGCTCGGCAGTGCCTGCTACCACACCTTCGGCGGCACGCCGGAGACCATCGACGCCTTCGTCGGCGCCCATGCGCTGGCCCGGCAGCACGACGACATCGCCGGGCAACTGCGCGCCGTGTCCGGGCACATGGCGGTCAACCTCAGCTGCGGCCATTACCGGATGGCGCTGGAGCAGAGCGAGCAGTTCGAGAACCTGGGCCTGCACGGCGATCCGCTGTTGTCGTTGAGCACGCACCGCTTGCGGGTGCTGGCGCTGCATTACGCGGGGGATCAGCCGCAGGCCCGGATCCATGCCGAGCAGGTGATCCAGCGCATGGCCCAGAGCGGCCACCGCAACCGTTTCACCCATGGTTTCGGCGTGCAGTACGACCAGAGCGTCGCCTCGCTGACGGTACTCGCCCGGGTGCTGTGGCTGCAGGGCTTTCCCGAACAGGCGTGGCGCACGGCCCGGCAGGCGCTGGACATCGCCGTGCAGATCGACCATGGCACGTCGATCTGCTACACCCTGGCCCTCGCCACCTGCCTGATCGCCCATTACAACGGCGACCGGCAGAACGCCCGCGCCCTGCTGCGCCAGCTGCACGAACAGGCGCAGAAGCATTCGGTGCTGCTGTTCCACACCTGGGCCCGGCAGTATGCGCAAGTGATCGACGCCGACACCGCCGTCGCCGTGCCGCCGGCCGACAGCGGGCTGGTTCGCGAGATCATGGTGACGCTCGACAGCGGCTTCATTGACGATGCCTTGCTGGAGCGCGCTCAGAGCGGCGCGGCGGGATGGAGCACGGCGGAGATCCTGCGGGCCCGGGCCGAGCAGCTGTTGCCTGAAGAACCGCTGCGGCTGGACGGACGCCATCGCCAGCAGGCTGGCGATGGCGTCGAGACAGACACGGCCAGAACCGAAACCGCCGAAGCCGTTCTGCTGCAAGCGCTGGACATCGCCCGAAACCAGGGCGCGCTGGCCTGGGAACTGCGTAGCGCCACGTCGCTGGCCCGGCTGTGGCAGCGTCAGGCGCGCCACCACGAGGCGCTGGCGCTTCTCGATCCGGTCTATCGGCGCTTCACCGAGGGCTACGCGACGCCGGATCTGCGCAAGGTGCGCCTACTGCTGGACGAGTTGCGCAGCCAGACGGACGTCTGAGGCATCGTGCGTGCGCCCCCTGTAGCGGGCATGGCGCCGCTCCAGTTCAGCCAAGTCGCCGCTGTCCGCCGGCTGTTCGCCGAGGTAGCGCCGGGTGGTGTTGAGCAGGCGGTAGCGCACCACCCCGCTGCCCCGCTCCACCGTCAGCAACGATTTGGCCGCCAGCCGTTCAACCGCCGCCGCCAGCATCGACGGCGGCATTTGCGCACAGCTGATCACGGCCATCGCCGCGTCCAGGGTAAAGGCAGTCTTGAACACCGCCAGGCGTTGCAGCACGCGCCGCTCCTGGTCGCTCAGGTGCCGGCAGCCCCAGTCCAGCGCGGCGCTCATGGACTGATGGCGCGGCACCGCCGTGCGCCTGCCGAAACTCAGCCATTGCAGGCCGTTGTCCAGCTGGGCGTGCAGCCCGACCAGCGCCAGCGCATCGATCTGCGCAGCCGCCAGTTCGATCGCCAGCGGCAAGCCGTCGAGCCGCTGGCAGATCTCGCGCACCGCCGGCAGATCCTGCTCACGCAGCGCAAAGCCGTGCTGCCGTGCCCGGGCCCGGCTGACCAGCAACTGCACCGCCGAAAACGCCATGGCCTCAGCGACATGGCAGCACGCCGACACACCGGGCACGGCCAGCGGCGGCACGTTCTGCACGGTTTCGAGGTTGACCTGCAACGCTTCGCGGCTGGTGACCAGGATCACCAGCCGCGGGGCCGCCGCCAACAGCGTCTCCAGCACCTCGCGGCAGGCTTCACGCCAATGGTCGGCGTTGTCCAGCACCAGCAGGGCGTGGCGGGCGGTCAGGGTGCGATAGTCGGTGTCCAGGGCTTGCAGCAACGCGTCGAGCAAGGGGGCGCTGGCGTCGATCAGCGAAAGATCCACCCGCCACACCCCGTCGCGAAAGTGCTGCAGCAGCAGCTCGGCCGCGCGCAAGGCCACGGTGGATTTGCCGACGCCGGCGGGGCCCGTCACGGTCATCAGCCGGCACAGCGGCAATTGGCGGACCAGGCCACCCACCAGTGAATCCCGACCGGTCACCGGGGTCAGCCGCGCCGGAAGATTGTGCTGGGGGGCCTGCAGGCTTTCGAACACCACCTGCGCAACGCTGTCGCCCTGCACCGGGGCGACGAAGCTGTAACCGCACTGCGGCACGTTGACGATGTAGCGCTGGCCCTTCTCACCGTCGCCCAGCGCCCGGCGCAAGGCGGCGATGTGCACCCGCAGGTTGATGTCTTCGACCACTGACGTCGGCCACACCAGCGCGATCAGCTGCTCCTTGCTGACGACGCGGCCGGCGCGCTCGACCAGCACCTGCAGGATGTCCAGCGCACGGCCGCCCATGCGCAATTGCCGATCCCCTTCGAGGATCAGCCGCTGGCGCAGGTGAAAGGCAAACGGGCCGAACCGCAGGACCGATGCCGTGCTCAAATCAACGAGGCTGTTCATGCCCGCTATCTTGGCAGGCCCCCATGACGGCACAACCGCCACACGGGGCGCAGCACGGACATCCGGGTGCCCGGGACGGACAGAAACGCTCTAGCTGAACTGTTCGCGGTACTGCAGCGGCGTCAGGCCCAGCTTTTCGCCAAACAGAAAGCGCATGTGGCGCACGCTGCCGAAACCGCTTTTGAACGCCACGGTCTTGAGCGGAAGGTCGCTGGTTTCCAGCAGATTGCGCGCACGGTCGATGCGTGCGTTCTGCAGGAACTCCATGGGCGTCATGCTGACCTCCCGGGCGAACACCCGCGCAAAGTGCCGCGGGCTCATGTTCGCGATCCCGGCCATCCGCTCAACGCTGAAGGCCTCCTCCAGGTGTTCCAGCACATGGTTCTGCACCCGCGTGACCGGCGTCTCCTGAGGGGCCACCGCCGCCATCAGCGGACTGAACTGAGCCTGTCCGCCCTGACGCTTCATCACCACCAGCAGCACCTTGGCCACGTCCTGGGCGAGCTTCTTGCCGTGGTCCCGGGCGACCACCGCCAGGGCCAGATCGATGCCGGCGGTGACGCCGCCGGAGGTGATGAGGTTGCGATCCTCGACGTAGATCCGGTCTGTCGCGACGATGGCCTTGGGAAACCCCTTGATCAGCCGCTCGGTGTAGTTCCAGTGGGTGGTGACGCGATAGCCGTCGATCAGCCCGGCATGCCCCAGCACGAATGCCCCGGTGCAGATGGAGCCGTAACACCCCGCCCGACCGACCGCCCCCGGCAGCCAGGCCTGCAGCGACGGCAGCCTTTCGTTGTAGGCACCGGGCCCGCCGGGCACCAGCAGCAGGTCGTAACGCTCGTTGTCGTCCTCGATGCACCGGTCGGTGTGCATCAAGACGCCATTGGATGCACGCAACGGCCCGCGTTCGGTGCCCAGGGTGGTCAACCGATACTGGTTCTGGGGCTTCAGGTAGCGGTTGGCCACCGAAAACACTTCGAGGGGGCCTGCCATGTCCAGCAGGAGAAACTCGGGAAACAGCACCATTGCCACGCTTTTCATGGGAGACACATCACTGAAATCTATGATTCGGCATAAATTGCCGCATTTTGCCGCAGTACACCACGAGCGGCCCGAAAGACGCCGTGATCCGCAGCACAAAACTGTCAACTTGAGCAGGACAGTATTTCAATTTTCACCTACTTATTGCTCAAACCGGTAAATATTAATCTTCTCCTCAAGCGGACGAATCAACGTCCCGACAGGAGATTCCATCATGCTGACCCTTCGCAAAGCTTCCGACCGCGGGCTCGCCAACCATGGCTGGTTGAAGTCGTTCCACACCTTTTCCTTCGCCAGCTACCGTGACCCGCGCGAACAGGGTTTCTCGGACCTGCTGGTGATCAACGACGACCGCGTCGCCGCCGGCAAAGGTTTTGGCCAGCACCCGCACCGTGACATGGAGATCTTCTCCTACGTGCTCGAAGGCGCACTGGAACACAAGGACACCCTCGGCACCGGCTCGGTGATCCGCCCCGGCGACGTGCAACTGATGAGCGCCGGCAGCGGCGTGGCCCACAGCGAGTTCAACCATTCGACGAGCAAGCCCGTGCACTTTCTGCAGATCTGGATCGTGCCCGATGTGAGCGGCGCCAAGCCTCGGTATCAGCAGGAGCATTTCAGCCCGCAGAAAAAACGCGGCCGGCTGCAACTGATCATCTCGCCGGACGGCACCGACGGCTCGCTGAAGGTGCGCCAGGATGCACGGGTGTTTGCGGGACTGTTCGACGGCCACGAAAGCGCCACGCTGGAGCTGCCGGCCCATCGCTATGCCTACGTGCATGTCGCTCGCGGCAGCATTGAGCTGAACGGCGTGCAGTTGCAGGAAGGCGACGGCGTGCGAGTTCGTGAGGAACAGGCGCTGACCTTGAGCAACGGTGCTGATGCCGAAGTGCTGGTGTTTGACTTGAGGCCCCAAGAATTGCCAGAAATGCCTTGAGACAAACGCACCACCCAAAAACGGCCTTCATTTGAAGGCCGTTTTCATTGTTCCAAGGTGACCGGCGTGGCAACAGGCACGGGTGCGCTGGCCTCCTTGACCGACTGAACCGCCGCCAAGGTCGTCTGTATCGCGACCATCACGTTGGCCTGGTTGGTGTAGATGGCCCCCACCAGAATGGCCACTCCTGCCAGAAACTGCACGGCAACACCTGCCCAATAGCTGGTTCTGAAATTGATCACTTGCCTTGCCGCTTGCTGGGCCCCTTCGGCAGCCTTGAGCGTTTGCTCCGCGATCAGCTCCAGGCGCTTGTCTCTCTCCTGCTGGACCTTTTCACGCTCCAGCTGCGTTTTGTCCCGCTCCAACTGTGCCTTGTCTCGTTCCCGCTGTGCGACCTCCTGTGCCTTGTCTCGTTCCCGCTGTGCGACCTCCCGCGCCTTCTCCCGATCTTGCCGGGCCCTTTCCTGAGCGGCTTCCCACTCCTGCCTGGCTCGCTCCTGTGCGGCTTCCCGCTCCTGCCGTGCTCGTTCCTGCGCTTCGTCTCGCTCCTGCCTGGCTCGTTCCTGCGCTTCGTCCCTCTTCTGCCTGGCTCGTTCCTGAGCGGCTTCCCATTCTTGCCGTGCTCGTTCCTGCGCTTCTTCCCTCTTCTGCGTGGCCCTTTCCTGAGCGGCTTCCCATTCTTGCCGTGCTTTATCCTGTGCTGCGCCCTGCTCCTGCCGAGCCCTTTCCTGAGATCGCTCCCACCTCAGCCGTGCGCGCTCCCAGGATCGCTCCCGCTCCAACCGGGCTTTTTCCTGAAGCCGCTCACGTTCCAGACGGGTTTCCTCCCGGGCCCTTTCGCGCTCCAGGAACGCCTTGTCCCGTTCCGCCTGCACCGCGACGAACTCATCCAGTTTCGCGGACATGGATTCGATCCGGGCATCCATCCTGACTTCGATGGTCTCGATCCTGGCGTTGAATTCCTCTCGGCTGACGTGGTTCATGGATTCGGTCTTGTCGGTGGCTCTGGACATGTCGCATTCCTGAAACGGGCTGATTTCCCTTGCAATCAATTCCACACCTCTGCGGCTATCAATTCGTCCCTGATTGATCCCTTCAGAACGAGGGGTTTGTCTCGTCCGAGGTCTGGAAAACGATAGAGCCCGGCCCGAAAACCCACAAGCCGGCGAATTCCGCCCTTAATGTAGGCAATGTCGCCACCCGACGTAGCCTTGCCAAGTCCACGCATTCAGCGCGTCTGGCCTATCCGTTCTCCGGTGCGAACGCGTCCACGATCTGCTCGATCACCGCCCTGACCCGCGCCGTGTGACGCAGATCCGCATGGGTCACCAGCCACACTTCATAGGCTTGTGGCCGCGTGCGCTCCGGCCAGAGCCGAACCAGCCCGTCCCGCTCCCCCATGTAGACGGGAATTTCTCCTACACCGATGCCGGCGGCAATCGAACGCCGCACCAACAGGCTAGAACTCAGACCTGCCACGATACGCCCGCGCCCCACCGGTTCGGACGCCAGCGTCACCTCTTTTCCGGCCTTCACATAGGGTTGATACACCACCAGGTCATGGCCCTCGAATGCAGTGCCCGGCGACGGCACGCCTCGCGCGTCGACATAGGCCTGCGAAGCGAACAGCCCCACCGGCCAGTGCGCGATGCGGCGCGCGATGAGGTCGGGATCGTCAGGCCGAGCGTTGCGCACCGCGATGTCCGCTTCGCGTTTGGCCAGGCTCGAGAATTGCGTGGAGGCGTCCAATTGCACACGCACGTCAGGATGCAACTCATGCAAACGCGCGATGGCCGGAATCAGAAAGTCGATGGCCAGAGAGTCGGTGGTGCTGACCCGCACGTTTCCGCTCAGCCGCTCGTCCATGCCCTGGATCCGGCGCTCCAACTCCAGCGCCGAATGCTCCATTTTCTCCACGGACAAGAGCGCAGCCTCACCCACCGTCGTCAACGCATAGCCATCGGAGGTACGCAGGAACAGCTTGGCGCCCAACGACTGCTCGAGTGCCGTGACGCGCCGTCCCACCGTGGCTTGATCAACCCCCAGGACCCGCGCCGCACCACGCAAGGTCGACTCGCGGCAAACCGCCAGAAACACCTTGGCATCATCCCAGTTCATATTGCCTCCCCCACTGATGCACCAATGCATCATCACTCAGCAAAATCGCTGCGCATGTGCAGCGACCTTAGTCGATATGCTCAGCGCCATAAACCTTTTGAGCAAAGGAACCGCGCGACCGTTTCGTTCGCCACGTTTCAGGCGCTGGCCGGGTTCGCGTCATCGGCACTGTTCGAGGCCAGCGGAGGCAACCATGCGCTGCTGTGTTTGACGGCCGCCGGCTCATTGGCGGTGGCGCTGCTGCTGGAACTCGCCGCGATAGGGTTGCCTTACACCTTTGCGCGACACCGCTGCCTGAGTTGACCGACCTGTTTTCATCACCGAACCACACCTTGCGAGGCACCGAACATGACCCTGCCCACTGAAATGACCCGAATCGAGATCACCCGCCCCGGAGGTCCGGACGTCCTGCAACCCCGGCGCGTGCCGTTGCCGACCGTGCCGGAAGGCGAAGTGCTGATCCGGGTACGCGCGGCCGGCATCAACCGCCCCGATGCCCTGCAACGGGCCGGCCTGTATCCGATGAGGCCCGGGATGAACCCGATCCCCGGGCTGGAAGTGGCCGGAGAGATCGTCGCCCTCGGCGCCGGGGTGGATACGTTCGCCATCGGCGACAGGGTCTGCGCTTTGACTAATGGCGCAGGCTACGCCCAATACTGCAGCGTGCCTGCCGGCCAGACATTGGCGATGCCTGCGGGGCTGGACTGGGTGCAGGCGGCAGCGCTTCCCGAAACCTTCTTCACGGTATGGGCCAACCTGTTCGGCTTGGGCGGCGCCCGGCCAGGCCAGCGAGTCCTGATCCACGGCGGCACCAGCGGCATCGGCACTACCGCGCTGATGCTCTGCCGCGAATTCGGCATCGAGGCCTTCGCCACCGCCGGCAGCGCCGACAAGTGCGCGGCCATCCGCGAACTCGGCGGTGAACCGATCAATTACCGCGAGCAGGAATTTTCCGCGCTCATCGCCGAAAGAACCGCTGGCCAGGGCGTCAACGTGATTCTCGACATCATGGGCGGCTCTTACCTCAACGCCAACCTCCAGGCACTGGCGATGGACGGACGTCTGGTGATGCTCGGCTTCCTCGGGGGCGCCCGGGCCAACGACGTCGATCTGCTGGCGATCCTGGCGAAACGGGCGGTGGTCACCGGCTCGCTGCTGCGCGCCCGCACCGGCGACGAGAAAGCGGCCATCGCCGCGCAACTGCGTGAACACGTGTGGCCGACACTGGCGGCCGGGCGCTGCCTGCCGATCATCGACAAGGTCTACCCGCTCACCGAGGCAGCCTTGGCCCACGCCCACATGGAAGCGGGGAACCACATCGGCAAAATCGTGTTGACGGTGGACTGAGCCACCGTCGCATCTTGCAATCATTGCTGGTGCGCGGCGGTCGAAAATCTCGCGCGCGGACGAAGGCTTCTGGTACAAAGCGTTCTTTGTCCGCGCTCCGGTGAAACGCTTAATGCTCCCCGCTTTCATGACCCGTCTGCGACGCCGTCGGCTGACGTTCGCCTGCATGGCTGCCCTGATCATCGGCTTGCCGACAAGCTGCGCCGTGCTGGAGCATGCCGAGCGCAAGCTGCTGTTTCGCATCGAACCCGGCACCGCAGGCTGGTATCACGGCTTGCCCGACAGCGTGCAAGAACTCGACCTGCAGCCGAAGCGCTTCAGGGCCGGGCAAAGCATTCACGCCTGGTGGTGGCCGGCGGAACGGGCCAACGCTCCGGCCATCCTTTATCTGCACGGCGTTCGCTGGAACCTGACGGGCCAACTGTTCCGCATCGAACAATTGCGCGCGGCCGGCTATTCGGTGCTTGCCATCGACTATCGGGGTTTCGGCAAAAGCCAGGGCGACCTGCCGTCGGAAAGCAGCGTCTATGAAGACGCCCGAGTGGCCTGGGAACGCTTTCAACAACTGCAGCCCGATCCGGGCAAGCGCTTGATCTACGGCCACTCGCTGGGAGGCGCGGTGGCCATCGACCTGGCCGCCGAACTGGGCCGCAACGCCGCCAGGGACCATACCCCCCTGCCGGTGCGCGGGCTGGTCATCGAGTCCACCTTCACCTCCTTGGCGGACGTAGCCGCCGCCGTGGCCGACACCTCATTGCCGGTGCGCTGGCTGCTGTCGCAGAAATTCGACTCCATCGACAAGATCGCCGATATCCACATGCCGCTGCTGGTGGTGCATGGCCAGGCAGATGCGTTCGTGCCGCCCCGGTTCAGTGAGCAGTTGTTCGCTGCCGCCCGGCAGCCCAAACGGCTGTTGCTGGTGCCCGGTGGGACGCATAACAACAGCATGGCCCTGGGCGGGCAGAGCTATCGCAAGGCCATCGATGCCCTGATGCGTGCGCCTAGGGTGGCCGGTTCGGCGCCAGGGCAAATCGCCCGGGACTCCTGACGTCCGACCGGGCATACTGCCGCCCCCCGAACGTCACGAAAAGGATCGCGTGTGTTGCCCCGCCCCATTGCCCTGTGGTTTTACTATCCCGTCTGCTGGCTCGCCTTGCTGGCCTTGATGGCGCACATCGCCTTTTATGACTGGAGCCTGATCACGCCCATCGACGTCACCGGCACCTTCATGGGTGGCTTGGGTGGGCAACTGTTCGCCACCGGCTGGCTGATCGCAACCTCCGGGTTGCTGCTGACAGTGCTGCTGCGACTGCCCGGCTCGACCGCCGCCTGCATCGGCGCCGGACTCCTGCCCCTGTCCATCGGCGCCTGGTGGCTGGCGAACTACCCTGAAGATTCCGACAACCTCATCTACAGCACCAGCCCGCAGGAAATCAAAATCGCCATGCTCATCGGCGTGGGATTCTTGCTGCTGGGCGCGTTCCAGCGCTCACGGCGCGCCCCATCGCTTTCCCGCTTCAAGTTGATTGTCCGCAGCGGGGTAGCGATTCTGCTGTCGCTCCTCTTCATCAGCGCGCCACTGATGGTCGCCAAGCAACGCTCGCTGCCGTATTGCGCATTCGACAAGGACGGGCAGCAACTGACCGTGTGCCTGGGCGACGAAGATGAGCGGGTGATCGTGGACGGATAAGCCTGGCGCCAACCATGCGCAAAACATCTGGAAAAACACCGCCGCTCCCGATGTCCAACGCTTTGCTATGGTTCATGCGTCGAACGCGCTGCCGGGTGAACAATCGCCGCCGCCCGCGTTTCGACTTCCGGGAGCACTACCATGAAAATCAACCCTTACCTGATCTTCAACGGCGACTGCCGAGCCGCCTTCACGTTTTACGAGCAATGCCTGCAAGGCAAGCTTGAAGCGATGATGTCATTCGGCGAAACGCCTGCCGCCGAACACGTACCGAAAGACCATCACCACCTGATCATCCATACGTGCCTCAAGGTCGGCGACCAGATGCTCATGGCCTCGGACACCACTCCCGACCGCCCGACCCCGGGCATGAGCGGCTGCTCGGTGTCCCTGAACGTCGACAGCGTCGCCGAGGCGGAACGGGTCTTCAACGCTCTGGCCAAGGACGGACGCATCGACATGCCGCTGGAGGCGACCTTCTGGGCCGCTAGTTTCGGCATGTTGACGGACCGTTTCGGCGTGTCCTGGATGGTCAACTGCGAAAGCGACAAGTGACTTAGCACGGGCGCCAGGCATGAAAAAGCCCGCCCCTGAGGGCGGGCCGTGTGCTCAGCGCTGCGCCAGCTCATGCCGCACGCATTGCTCGTAATAGGTCTGCTTGACCGCCGCCGGCTTGAGCCGGGAAGTGCTGTTGTAGGTCTGCTCGGTAATGCCCATGGCCGTCATGCGCATCCATGGCTGCTGGAACTTGCGAACCTGCAAGCGCTTGCGCGCGCCATACAGGGAAATCCCCGACAGTTTCGATTGCTGTGCGCCTGCGGCGATGTCCGAGCCCCACGCGCATGCAAAACGATGGCTCTTGCTCAGTTCTTTCGCTTGAGCCCCCAGCGCAAGGGCAGCCAGGGAAAGCGTTGCAACGGTGATGACAATCGTCCGCATATAGCCCACCTAACCTTTTGAAAAAAGGCGAGTTTGCCGATACGGAGATCATCCGGGGGCCAGCAGTTTGCCGTCTGCTGGCACTTTGAAGGCAGGCGGTACGGTCAGCGCCGTCCGACGCTGCCTATCCCTTGACGCACACCACCTGACGCAAGGTATGCAGCACTTCCACCAGCTCACGCTGCGCATACATGACCTTCTCGATGTCCTTGTAGGCCATCGGGATCTCGTCGATCACGTCCGCATCCTTACGGCACTCGACATGAGCGGTGGCGCGAACCTGATCCGCGACGGTGAAGGTATTCTTGGCCTTGGTGCGGCTCATGGTTCGGCCTGCGCCATGGCTGCAGGAGCAGAACGACTCTTCGTTGCCCAGACCGCGCACGATGAAGCTCTTGGCCCCCATCGACCCTGGGATGATGCCCAACTCGCCCTTCTTCGCCGACACGGCCCCCTTGCGGGTGATCAATACGTCCTCACCGAAATGCCGTTCCTTCTGCACATAGTTGTGATGGCAGTTCACTGCTTCCAGGGCCACTTCGAACGGTTTGCGGATGACGGTCCGGGTCGCACGGACCACCGCGTCCATCATCATGACCCGATTCTGCCGGGCGAAGTCCTGCGCCCACCCGACTGCCTCCACATAGTCGTCAAAGTGCCGGCTGCCCTCTTCGAAGTACGCCAGATCGCGATCCGGCAAGTTGGCGATGTGCTGGCGCATGTCCTTCTGGGCCATCTGGATGAACAGGTTGCCGATGGCGTTGCCCACGCCGCGGGAACCGCTGTGCAGCATGAACCAGACCCGGTCGGCCTCATCCAGGCACACCTCGATGAAGTGGTTGCCGCTGCCAAGCGTGCCGAGGTGATTGCGGTTGTTCGTGTCGGCGAGCTTCGGGTATTTGTCGGTGATCGCCTTGAACCGCGGAAACAGCGCCGCCCAGGCCTGGTCTGCCTGTGGCGGTATCTGATCCCACGCCCCTGTATCGCGCCTTGAGCGGGTCAGGGTTCTGCCGTGAGGGACGGCCTGCTCGATGGCACTGCGCAGGCCATGCAGGTTGTCGGGCAGATCGGCAGCCCTCAGTGAGGTGCGCGCAGCGATCATGCCGCAACCGATATCCACCCCGACCGCCGCCGGAATGATCGCCCCGACCGTGGGAATCACGCTGCCGATGGTCGAGCCCTTGCCCAGATGCACATCCGGCATCACGGCCAGGTGCTTGAAAATGAACGGCATCTTGGCGGTGTTCAACAATTGCCGCCGCGCTTCCTCTTCCACCGGGACGCCCTCGGTCCACAGTTTGATCGGCTTGCCGTCAGCGACTTCCAGCAGTTGGTAGGTAGGTTCTTTCATCGTCTCTATTCTTCGTTTCGTCACCCGGTCGGGCTCAGGCTTCGTTCCCCCCCCCAGAAGCAGGAGTCTCCCTTCGGCATGGGCTAAGATAGACTGCTCCAGACACCTTCATGCATACAGAGTTGTATCAATGCTTAAGAAACACCCGGAAAGCAAAGCAGCCACCGCTGCCGAGATTGAACGCTCTATCCAGGCCTTGAACAAAATGGCTGAGCGTCTCTGGGGGGAGGGTCGGGAAGCTGAGGCAAAGGCCCTTCTGGATGCCTTGGATGCGCTGAACCGTGCCTTGGATCGAATCAGGATCGGAGAAAGTCGCAAGGTGGTGACGTTGCACTGAAATGAAGGTTTGTCGGGTGACAGTGACATTTTGCGCGCGTTTTGCGCAGGCACAAAAAAGCCGATCTGACTGATCGGCTTAAGTGTCTGATTTTACTCAGGAATAATGGTCGGGACGGAGTGATTCGAACACTCGACCCCTAGCACCCCATGCTAGTGCGCTACCGGACTGCGCTACGCCCCGACTAGGCGTGAATCTTGTTCCTAATCTCGAGGAACGCTCAAGAATATATCGCAAGCTTTTGAAAACTGGAAGTATTTAAAAGCAGTAATTTATTGCTTGAGTACCACCAGCACATCTTCAAGCTCGGCGATCATCTGGCGGATCATCTGTTTGTACTGCGTGGTGTCGTCTTTGGCCTCATCGCTGGATAGCCTTAGACGTGCACCACCGATGGTGAAGCCTTGATCGTAAAGGAGTGCGCGGATCTGCCGGATCATCAGCACGTCCTGGCGCTGATAATACCGGCGGTTTCCGCGCCGCTTGACAGGGTTGAGCTGAGGAAACTCCTGCTCCCAGTAGCGCAGCACGTGCGGTTTGACCGCACACAGCTCGCTGACTTCACCGATGGTGAAGTAGCGTTTGCCCGGGATGACGGGAAGTTCGTCGTTATGACTTGGTTCCAGCATAAGCCTCAACTCGGGCCTTCAACTTCTGCCCTGGACGAAAGGTGACCACACGGCGAGCCGTGATCGGGATTTCTTCCCCCGTTTTCGGGTTGCGGCCAGGCCGCTGGCGTTTGTCCCGAAGGTCGAAATTGCCGAAACCCGACAATTTGACCTGCTCGTTGTCTTCAAGAGCGTGCCTGATTTCCTCGAAAAACAGTTCGACCAACTCCTTGGCTTCCCGCTTGTTCAGGCCCAGCTCTTCATACAGACGTTCCGCCATCTCAGCTTTCGTCAAAGCCCCCATACGTCACTTCCTTAACGTGGCGTTCAACCTTTGTTCGAGCGAGGTGAGGATGTTTTGCGTCGTCGAATTCACCTCATCGTCATTAAGAGTGCGCGATGGATGCTGCCAGGTCAAGCCGACGGCAAGGCTTTTTCTATGCGGATCAATGCCTTTACCCTGATAGACGTCAAACAGCCTGAGATCTGTCAGCCATTCGCCTGCATTTTCACGGATTACGTCAAGCACAGCACTGGCGGCGACGTCTTTGTCGGCCAACAGCGCCAAGTCACGACGCACTTCAGGAAAGCGCGACAACTCACGGAATTCAGGCATTTTGCCCTGCGCCACTTCAGCCAGAACCAGCTCGAAAACAAAGACCGGACGGTCAAGACCCAGGGCCTTCGACAGTTCAGGGTGAATGGCACCGATGAAGCCGACTTCGCGGCCGTCTCGCTCGATGCGTGCGGTCTGACCCGGATGCAACGCAGGGTGCTTGCCCGGTACGAACGTGAAAGCACCCAATGCACCGGCAAAGCCCAGCACCGCTTCCACATCGGCCTTGACGTCGAAGAAGTCCACGGCGTCGCGACCTTGCGCCCAGCCTTCCGGCAGACGGCTGCCGCAGACCACACCGGCGAGCATCGGCTCTTGCTTGAGCCCTTCCAACTGACCGACGAAGCGCAGGCCGCTCTCGAACAGACGGACGCGATCCTGCTGGCGGTTCAGGTTGTGCTGCAGCACCTTGACCAGCCCCGGCCACAACGACGAACGCATGGCGGCCATGTCGTTGGAGATCGGGTTGGCCAGCAGCAACGGCTCGACACCTGGATTGAACAGTTCGAACTGTTTCGGATCGATGAAGCTGTAGGTGATCGCTTCCTGATAGCCGCGAGCCACCAGCAGACGACGCAGTTCCGGCAGGTCGCTGCGCGCTTCCGCCTTGGCCTGCGGAGCCAGACGGGCTTGCGGGTAACGGACCGGCAGGCGGTTGTAGCCATACAGACGCGCCAGCTCTTCGATCAGGTCGACTTCCAGGCTGATGTCGAAACGGTGGCTTGGCACCTCGACACGCCACTGCCCTGCTCCTTCAGCCGAGATCTTCAGGCCCAAGGCGCCGAGCAGACGCTCGACTTCGGCCGAGTCCATTTCCATGCCCAGCATCTGCGCGATGCGCTGCGCACGCAGGGTGATCGGCGCGATCGACGGCAGATGCTGCTCGCTGACCGTCTCGATGATCGGGCCGGCCTCGCCGCCGGTGATGTCCAGCAGCAGGCCAGTGGCGCGCTCCATGGCTTCACGGGCCAGTTGCCAGTCCACGCCACGCTCGTAGCGGTGAGAGGCATCGGTGTGCAGACCGTAGGAACGTGCCTTGCCGGCGACCGCGATCTGGTCGAAGAACGCGCTTTCAAGGAACACGTCGCGGGTGGTCGCGGAGACGCCGCTGTGCTCGCCCCCCATGACACCGGCAATCGCCAGTGCGCGAGTGTGGTCGGCAATCACCAGCGTATCGCTGCGCAGACTGACTTCCTGGCCGTCGAGCAGCACCAGTTTCTCGCCCTCTTCCGCCATGCGCACGCGGATTCCGCCATTGATCTCGGCCAGGTCGAAGGCATGCAGCGGCTGACCGAGCTCGAGCATCACGTAGTTGGTGATGTCCACGGCGGCATCGATGCTGCGCACGTCCGCACGACGCAGGCGCTCGACCATCCACAGCGGGGTTGGCCGGGACAGATCCACATTGCGGATCACGCGGCCCAGGTAGCGCGGGCAAGCGGCCGGCGCCAGTACGTCGACCGGACGCACCTCATCGTGAGCCGCCGGCACCGGGGCCACGACCGGGCGCACCACCGGAGCGTCGTACAGCGCACCGACTTCACGGGCCAGGCCGGCCAGCGACAGGCAGTCGCCACGGTTCGGGGTCAGGTCGACCTCGATGCTGGCATCTTCCAGATCCAGGTAAACGCGGAAATCCGCACCTACCGGCGCATCGGCCGGCAGCTCCATCAAACCGTCGTTGCCTTCACCGACCTGAAGCTCGGATTGCGAGCACAGCATGCCGTTGGACTCGACGCCGCGCAGCTTGGCCTTCTTGATCTTGAAGTCGCCCGGCAGTTCGGCGCCGATCATGGCGAACGGAATCTTCAGGCCAGGGCGCACATTCGGCGCACCGCACACGACCTGAAACGTTTCGCTGCCGTTGCTCACTTGGCAAACGCGCAGCTTGTCGGCGTCCGGGTGCTGCTCGGTGCTCAGCACTTCGCCCACCACCACGCCGCTGAATGCGCCGGCAGCCGGGGTGACGCTATCGACCTCCAGACCGGCCATCGACAGACGGGCAACCAGCCCGTCACGATCTACCTGCGGGCTGACCCAGCCACGCAGCCATTGTTCACTGAATTTCATCCTGCTCTCCTAAGAATTCGTTACGACTAGCGAAATTGCGCGAGGAACCGCAAGTCGTTGTCGAAGAACAGACGCAAGTCGTTCACGCCGTAACGCAGCATGGCCAGGCGCTCGACACCCATGCCGAAGGCGAAGCCCGAGAACTCTTCCGGATCGATGCCGGACATGCGCAGCACATTCGGATGAACCATGCCGCAGCCCATCACTTCCAGCCAGCCGGTCTGCTTGCAGACGCGGCAGCCTTTACCGCTGCACATCACACATTCCATGTCGACTTCGGCGGACGGCTCGGTGAACGGGAAGTAGGAAGGACGGAAGCGCACGGCCAGTTCCTTCTCGAAGAACACCCGCAGAAACTCTTCGATGGTGCCCTTGAGGTCGGCGAAGTTGATGTCGCGGTCGACCAGCAGGCCTTCGACCTGGTGGAACATCGGCGAGTGGGTGATATCGGAGTCGCTGCGGTACACGCGACCCGGGCATACGATGCGGATCGGCGGCTTTTTCGACTCCATGGTGCGGACCTGTACCGGCGAGGTATGGGTGCGCAGCAGCATGTTCGCGTTGAAATAGAAGGTGTCATGCATCGACCGGGCCGGGTGATGGCCTGGGATGTTGAGCGCCTCGAAGTTGTGGTAGTCGTCTTCGACCTCCGGCCCTTCGGCGATGCCGTAGCCGATGCGGGTGAAGAACTGTTCGACGCGTTCCAGAGTCCGGGTCACCGGATGCAGGCCACCCGAGGTCTGACCGCGGCCCGGCAGGGTCACGTCAATGGACTCGGCGGACAGTTTGGCGGCCAGCTCGGCCTCTTCAAACAGAGCCTTGCGCGCATTGAGAACCTCTGTGACACGCTCCTTGGCAACGTTGATCAGGGCGCCGACCTGCGGACGCTCCTCTGCCGGCAGGTTGCCCAGGGTCTTCATCACCTGAGTCAGCTCGCCCTTCTTGCCAAGGTAGTGAACCCGGATTTGCTCCAGGGCATTGATATCTTCAGCGCTTTGCACAGCCTCTAGTGCTTGAGAGACCAGCGCATCCAGGTTTTCCATGTACAGACTCCAGATACGAAATAGGGGAAGAGCTTGAAGGCTCTTCCCCTATTTATGACGTTTAACACCTGACCCCACAGATGCAGGGCCGGGTGACTGTCGGGGGTACTTAAGCCAAGGTGGCTTTAGCTTTCTCGACAATCGCAGCAAACGCCGCTTTTTCGTTCACTGCCAGATCAGCCAGAACCTTACGGTCGATCTCGATGGACGCTTTTTTCAGGCCGGCGATGAAACGGCTGTAGGACAGACCGTTGGTACGAGCACCAGCGTTGATACGAGCGATCCACAGAGCGCGGAACTGACGTTTTTTCTGACGACGGTCACGGTAGGCGTATTGGCCTGCCTTGATTACCGCTTGCTTGGCAACACGGAATACGCGCGAACGTGCACCGTAGTAGCCTTTAGCAAGTTTCAGAATTTTTTTGTGACGCTTACGGGCAATGACGCCACGCTTTACACGAGCCATGAGTTACTTCCTCTATTCTTGATCCAAAAATTAACGAAGGCGCAGCATGCGCTCGACTTTTGCCACGTCAGACGGATGCAGCAGGCTGCTTCCGCGCAGTTGACGCTTACGCTTGGTCGACATTTTGGTCAGGATGTGGCTCTTGAAAGCGTGCTTGTGCTTGATGCCGTTAGCAGTTTTCAGAAACCGCTTGGCAGCACCACTTTTGGTTTTCATCTTTGGCATGTTCGGATACTCCGCATTCAGTGGATAAACATAATCAGAAGGCCTGCCGTGCCCTGTTGATTACTTCTTCTTTTTCGGGGCGATGACCATGATCAGCTGGCGTCCTTCCATCTTAGGATGCTGTTCGACCGATCCGTACTCGAGCAGGTCTTGTTCGACCCGCTTGAGGAGATCCATCCCCAGCTCCTGGTGGGCCATCTCACGGCCGCGGAATCGCAAGGAAACCTTGGCCCTGTCCCCGTCACTCAGGAAACGTACCAGGTTGCGTAGTTTTACCTGGTAATCCCCTTCCTCCGTCCCTGGACGAAACTTGATTTCTTTGACCTGAATCTGCTTCTGGTTTTTCTTCGCCGCAGCAATCTGCTTCTTCTTCTCGAAGATCGATTTGCCGTAGTCCATCACCCGGCAAACCGGCGGGACTGCGTCGGCGGAGATTTCCACCAGATCAAGCTTGGCTTCTTCAGCTATACGAAGCGCTTCATCAATCGAGACGATGCCAATCTGCTCGCCGTCAGCGCCAATTAACCGAACCTCGCGTGCCGAGATATTCTCGTTGATCGGGGCCTTCGGTGCAGTTCGTTTATCCTGTCTCATTTCACGCTTAATAATAATTACTCCGAATCTTGGCGACCACGCCGGGAAACCGCTTGCGCGAGGAACTCGGCGAACTGGGCGACCGGCATCGAGCCGAGGTCAGCACCTTCACGAGTACGCACAGCGACAGTCTGCATCTCGACTTCCTTATCCCCAATAACCAAGAGATATGGAACCTTGAGCAAAGTATGCTCGCGGATTTTAAAGCCGATCTTTTCATTTCTCAAGTCAGACTTGGCACGAAACCCGCTTTCGTTGAGAGTTTTTTCGACCTGGGCGACGAAATCCGCCTGTTTGTCGGTGATGTTCATGATCACCGCCTGGGTCGGCGCCAGCCACGCAGGGAACGCCCCTTCATAGTGCTCGATCAGAATCCCGACGAAACGCTCGAAGGAACCGAGGATCGCCCGGTGCAGCATCACCGGATGCTTGCGGCTGTTGTCTTCGGAAACGTATTCGGCACCGAGGCGCACCGGCAGGTTGAAATCGAGCTGCAAGGTGCCGCACTGCCATACGCGGCCGAGGCAGTCCTTGAGCGAGAACTCGATCTTCGGACCGTAGAACGCACCCTCGCCCGGCTGCAGGTCATAAGGCAGACCCGCGCTGTCGAGCGCCGCCGCCAGCGCCGACTCGGCACGATCCCACAACTCGTCGGAACCGACGCGCTTTTCCGGACGGGTGGACAGCTTCATCTCGATGTCCTTGAAACCGAAGTCGGCGTAGACATCCATGGTCAGCTTGATGAACGCAGCGGATTCGGCCTGCATCTGCTCTTCGGTGCAGAAGATGTGCGCGTCGTCCTGAGTGAACGCACGTACGCGCATGATGCCGTGCAAGGCGCCGGACGGCTCGTTGCGGTGGCAGGCGCCGAACTCGGCCAGGCGCATCGGCAGCTCGCGGTAGCTTTTCAGGCCTTGGTTGAACACCTGCACGTGACAAGGGCAGTTCATCGGCTTGATCGCGTAATCGCGGCTTTCCGACTCAGTGGTGAACATGTTGTCGGCGTAGTTGGCCCAGTGCCCGGACTTTTCCCACAGGCTGCGGTCAACGACCTGCGGCGTCTTGATCTCGAGGTAACCGTTGTCGCGCTGCACCTTGCGCATGTACTGCTCAAGCACCTGATAGAGCGTCCAGCCGTTCGGGTGCCAGAACACCATGCCCGGCGCTTCTTCCTGGGTGTGGAACAGCCCGAGACGCTTGCCGATCTTGCGGTGGTCGCGTTTTTCGGCTTCTTCGATGCGCTGGATGTAGGCGGCCAGCTGCTTCTTGTCTGCCCAGGCCGTGCCGTAGACGCGCTGCAGTTGCTCGTTCTTGGCATCGCCGCGCCAGTAGGCGCCGGACAGCTTGGTGAGCTTGAAGGACTTCAGGAAACGGGTGTTCGGCACGTGCGGGCCGCGGCACATGTCGACGTATTCTTCGTGATAGTACAGGCCCATGGCCTGCTCGTTCGGCATGTCCTCGACCAGGCGCAGCTTGTAGTCTTCGCCGCGGGACTTGAACACTTCGATCACTTGCGCACGCGGAGTGACCTTCTTGATGACGTCGTAATCCTTGTCGATCAGCTGCTGCATGCGCTGTTCGATGGCGGCCATGTCTTCCGGCGTGAAAGGACGTTCGAAGGCGATGTCGTAGTAGAAGCCTTCGTCGATGACCGGACCGATGACCATCTTGGCGGTCGGGTACAGTTGCTTGACCGCGTGACCGACCAGGTGGGCGCAAGAGTGGCGAATGATCTCCAGCCCCTCTTCATCCTTTGGCGTGATGATTTGCAGCGTCGAGTCGCTGTCGATGATATCGCAAGCGTCGACCAGCCGACCGTTGACCTTGCCGGCCAGGGTGGCCTTGGCCAGGCCCGCGCCAATGGATGCGGCGACCTCGGCTACGGAAACCGGATGATCGAAAGAACGTTGACTGCCGTCGGGAAGAGTAATAGTTGGCATGGCGCCTCCTCTCCTAGTGGTGACCCCTACCAAAGGTCACGTGGGTTGGGATGAGCCAGTACAAGATCCGATCCAGGCCATTCAATGACGAACGCCTGCCTTACAGCGGCAGGAGCCTTGCGGCCAACCGGAAAACCGAACCAGAGTGACTGGGATTCAAACAGAAAACACGGGAGCCGCATGGGCCTTGGAGGCCTGCGGTCGCCCGAGCCCGGCATGCTAGCACAGATGAACGGCTGCGGACGCTTCAGGGTTGCATTCCAGAGCAGATCATCCGTTTTTATGCCAGAGTGATGAACTTGATCCGTCCTTCGCCCATCTGATGAAGGACATTGACCCACAAGGAGCATCTTCGCATGCGTCTGCACACCCTTTTCGCCGCTCTCGCCCCCGTTGTTCTGCTGCTGCCGCTGAGCGCCCATGCCGACTGGCCCAAAGGCGAACGCGAGAAATACATGGCGCAGTGCACCCAGGCGGCGACACCGCAGATCGGCGCTGCGGCCGCCAAGTCCCATTGCGCCTGCGGCGCCGATGCCATCAAATCCTACTCGGCCAGCGACATCCAGGCCCTGATGGACAACAAGGCCAGCCAGGAACTGCAACAGAAAGCCTTGGGCCAGATCGCCAAATGCAAGGCCAACGTCCCCGCGAAAAAGTGAGCGGACGGCACGCCTGAGGCCCCCGGACACGGGAAAAAGGCTGGCAAATGACGAATTCCCACCTGTTTCGTGCAGGTTTTACAGGTTTTTTACTGCAGCCCCAAAGCCCTTGAAAGCCTTTCAAACCGGGGCCTCCAGCCGAAACAACCTGCAAAGAAAACACGACTGATTGGCAAACAGCACCTGCGGGGGGCTACCAAAGCGAACATTTCGACTATGATACCCCGGTGTGCCCAGTTGGCCTGAGCAGCACAGCACTACTGAAAATATATGTTTCTTGGAGATACACCATGTCTAATCGCCAATCCGGCACCGTCAAATGGTTCAACGATGAAAAAGGCTTCGGCTTCATCACTCCTCAAGGTGGCGGTGACGACCTGTTCGTACACTTCAAAGCTATCGAAGTTGACGGTTTCAAAAGCCTGAAAGAAGGCCAAGCCGTATCCTTCGTGGCTGAGAAAGGCCAAAAGGGTATGCAAGCTGCACAAGTTCGCCCAGAGTAATCTCCCGGCGCACAAAAAAACCCCGTCCATGTGACGGGGTTTTTTATGCCTGCCGAAAAGCCCGCAGCGATCAGCCGCAACTGGCGCGGGTGACGATCAGATCGTTGTCGGTGTTCAGGTTCAGGCGATCGGAACGGTACTCCAGGGTAATCATGTCATTGGGCTTGAGGAACCTGGCGTTCTGCGCACCGGCACGGGTGCGGGCCTGATCCAGAAGCTGCGGCGAAGCCTTTTTGCCGATGGCGAATTGCGCAGCCGATGCCTCGCAGCGGCCATGACCGGCCTCGCTGGCCACAGGATCCTTCGCCGGCTCGCTCGAAGTCGAACTGCAACCGGCCAGCATGGCAATGGCCGCCAGCGCGCCCAGCGAGGTGAATTTCATAGGCATGAAGCCTCCTTTTCCAATGGTTGTTTCGAGATCGTGCGACCACCAATCCTGCGTTTGGTTTCACGGCGGGGCTGACACACCCCTCCTCCACGGACCCCAAAGGCGCCGAGTCTGCCTGAACAGCCGGTCATGCTTCATCACGCAATCGTGACTGAATATTAATCGGCCTCAGTAAACGTCGATGTAGTCGAACGGCGGATTCGGCCAGTTGCCCTTGAGTGCGTTGTAGATCTGCTGCACCCACACGTCATCGCTCGCCGCCACACGCCCGACGTACCCTGAACCCTTGGCCCAGGTCTCCAGACGGAAAGACAGGCCATCGATTTCCTGACCGCCCGTCACGCCAGAAGAGATATAGGCAATCCCGCCTTTGGTCACCCGCAACTGCGTATGCACATCGTCACTGGCCTCAGCCAGCAACCGGCGCACAGCCTCAAGCGTCAGGCCATCGGGGGCATTCAAATCAATCTGCACGGTGCAATCCTGGGTTCGGCCGAAAACGACCAAGTGTCGCACAGCCCTGCGCCCATGCCTAAGTCGCAGTGCCAAACGCCGGGCAACATGATTTACTCAAGGCTTCGACAGACCCGACCTCCAGAGCCCGCCATGACCACCGTAAGCATCACCGCCGACATCAAGGCCATCTGGCCCCAGGGGCACAGTTCCTACAGTCCGGGCAGCCCGGAAGAGCTTGCGCTGATCAGCGTCGACCTGCTGGTCCGGACGCTCGGCACGCAAGGCGCACGGTCATTCATCGACCAGGTCTTCGAAAGGTACCCCGACGACTTCCAAGGCACCCCGGACAGCGAAAGGGAATAGAAGCCCGCAAACTCGATGCCTGCGGGCGCATCACTCATTTCAAACGCTTCAGGCGCTCGGTCAGCAGATCGAAGAAGCCCTGGGCATCGCCGTTCTCCACCCAGAATGCGTTCTTCGGCTGTTTCAGGCCGTCGTACCAGTCAACGATGGTCTGACCGAAAGTCGGCCCTTCACGGCTGTCCACCACCACATTCACCGAACGGCCGGTGAACAGCTGAGGCTTGAGCAGGTAAGCGATCACCGTGGCGTCATGCACCGGGCCGCCCGGGATCCCGTAGTGCTCCATGTCGCCTTTGATGTATTCGTTGAGGATGTCGCCGACGATCTTGCTGGCATTGTTGTTCAGCGCCGCGATCTGCTTGAGCCGCGCGTCGCTGGTGAGCACCTTGTGGGTGACGTCAAGCGGCAGGTAGGTCAGCTTCACGCCGCTCTTGAGCACCACCTCGGCCGCTTGAGGGTCGGCGAAAAGGTTGAACTCCGCCACCGGGGTGATGTTGCCGCCGTTGAAGTGCGCACCGCCCATGATCACCACTTCCTTGATGCCCTGGACGATCTCCGGCTCCTGGATCAGCGCCAACGCCAGGTTGGTCTGCGGGCCGAGCATGGCGATGGTGATGCTGTGGGGCTTGGCCTTCTTCAGCGTGTCGATCAGGTAGTTGACCGCATTGCCTTCGGCCAGGCCTTTTTTCGGCTCGTGGACGGTGACTCCCGACAGGCCTTCCTTGCCATGGATGTTTTCGGCATAGATCGGCGTGCGCATCAGCGGCTTGGGCGCGCCGGCATACACCGGCACGTCTTCGCGCCCTGCCCACTCGCGGGCCAACCGGGCGTTGCGCGAGGTCTTATCCAGGCGCACATTGCCCGCCACGGTGGTCAAGGCGCGGATGTTCAGCTCATCCGGCGACGCCAGGGCGAACAACAGGGCGACCACATCATCGGCGCCCGGGTCGGTGTCGATGATCAGGTCGATCTTTTCCGCCGCCTGGGCGCCGGTCGCGGTCAGTAGGGACAAAAGCAGCAGGCTCCGGAACAGTTGAGGCAGTTTTTTAGCATAGCGGCGCATGGCGCACTCCTTGTGCATGTGAAATCGAATGGGTTCGCGACCCGTCAGAAGGTGACGCCGGCCACCAGCACGATGTTGCAGTACGGCTGGCATTCGCCGGTACGGACAATCGCCCGCGCCTGGCGGCTGAGCGCCTTGAATTGCTCATGGCTGAGCAGGTCGCGCCGACCGAGCGCCCCTGAGCCGTTCAGCTCATCGAGGACGGCCAACGGCGCGGGACGTCTCTCGAGAATCTCCTGGGCCAGCACGTGGCTTTCCACCTGCATCTCGCTGAGCACGACCTTGAGGGTGTCGATGAACGCCGGAACACCGTGGGTCAGCGCCAGGTCGATCAGCTCGACGCCGGGCGGCACCGGCAGCCCGGCGTCCCCGATCACGAGCATGTCGCCGTGACCGAGGGAGGCTATCAGGCGCGACAGGGCGACATTGAGCAATGGGGTCTTTTTCATGAGGATTTGAATGCCTGCACTTCGGAACGTGTGGGAATGGACGGCTGTGCGCCGGCGCGGGTGACCGACAGCGCCGCGGCGACCTGACCGTAGCGAATGGCCTGCGCTTCAGACTCGCCGCGCGCCAGCGCCGCGGCGAAACCGCCGACGAATGTGTCGCCCGCCGCCGTGGTGTCGACGGCTTTGACCTTGGGCGCCGGGAAATGCTCGAAGCCTGTGCCGCTGGCGAACAACAGCCCTTGGGCGCCCAGGGTGATGAGCACTTTGCCCGCGCCCAGGCCGATCAGATGGCTGGCCGCCCGTTCTGCCGACGCCCGTGAATCCACGGGCAGCCCGCTCAGGGTCGCCGCCTCGCTTTCGTTGGGAATCAGGTAATCGATGGCGGCGTACCAGTCCGGCGGGAGCGCCCGACCGGCAGGCGCCGGATTGAGGATGACGGTCTTGCCGAGCGCCCGGGCACGCTTGAGGGCGTGACCGACCGTGGCGTCCGGAACCTCGAGCTGGCAGATGACTACATCCGCCGCCTGCAGCACGTCATCGAACCGATCCACTACAGCGCAGGTCAGCGCACCGTTGGCACCGGCCACGATCACGATCGCGTTCTGACTGTTGTCGTCGACCACGATCAGCGCCACACCGCTGGAATCCTCGACCGTGCTGACTGCGCGGCAATCGATCTGTTCGGCCAGGAGCGCATCACGCAATTGCGCGCCATACGCATCGTTGCCGACGCAGCCGACCATCGCCACAGCCGCTCCCAAACGGGCAGCCGCCACTGCCTGATTGGCGCCCTTGCCGCCGGGCACGGTGGTGAACGAATGGCCGATCAGCGTCTCGCCGCCAAGGGGCAGCCGAGGCGCACGGGTCACCAGATCCATGTTCAGGCTGCCTATTACCACTACATTTGCTGACATACGTCGCTACTCATCAATTCGGTTTCAGCGGTATTCGGTGAACACGCCGAACAGGGGGGCCGTCGACTCGCGCAAGACGATGCTCGGCGTGACGATCCGTTGGTCGGTGGCCAGGCTCGGGCTGGCGATCCTGCGCAACAGCACTTCCGCCGCCATTTCCCCCAACTGCAGGATCGACTGACCGACCGTGGTCAGCGCAGGGTAAACGTACCGGCTCATCTGGATATCGTCGAAACCGATCACCGACAGTTCGGTGGGCACGCGCACGTTGCGTTCCGCTGCAGCCCGCAGCACACCGATGCCGATCATGTCGTTGCCGGCGAAGATCGCCGTGGGCGGATTGCCCTCGAGCAGCAGGGCCGCCGCGTTGTAGCCGCCGGTGCTGGTGAAGTCGCTTTCCAGCACACGACCGGGCGACACGGCCACCCCCGCTTCATCCATTGCCCGGCGGAAACCGGCCAGACGCATCTGCGCGACGCTGGTGCTGACCGGCCCGCCGATGGTGGCAATGTCGCGATGCCCCAGTTCCAGCAAATGGCGAGTGGCCAGGTAGGCGCCGTACTCATGGTCGATGCGCACCAGATCCGCATCCACGCCGTCCAGGCCACGGTCGACAATCACCATGGGGGTCTTCACCCCGGTCAGGCCCTGGACAAGGCCGTCGTCCCCGCCGGCGGAGGCGACGATCAGACCGTCGATGCGTTTTTCCAGCAGCACCCGCAGATAATTGCGCTGTTTTTCCGGATCGTCATCGGAGTTGCAGAGGATCACGCAGTAACCGTTGCGCTCGCAGTAGTCCTCGATCCCCCGCGCCAACTCGGCAAAGTACGGATTGAGGCTGTTGGGCACCAGCAGGCCGATGGTCGCTGTGGTCTTGGCCTTCAGCGAACGCGCCACCGCGCTGGGCACATAGTCGAGGCTCTTGATCGCCGCCTCGACCTTCAGGCGCACTTCTTCGCTGACCGGCCGGGTCTTGTTCACGACATGGGACACGGTCGTGTAGGAAATCCCCGCGAGCGCCGCCACATCCTTGATCGTTGCCATGCGTCAGCCCCGCCGTGCAGCGCGTTGGCTGCGGTAGGTGTCCAGCACCACGGCGATGACGATCACGGCCCCGGTGATGATGCGCTTGGTCGGCTCGGTCGCACCGATCTGAGCCAGACCGGCCGCCAGCACGGAAATGATCAGCACGCCAAAGAAGGTGCTGATCACCGAACCGCGTCCGCCCATCAGGCTGGTGCCGCCGATCACCACAGCTGCGATGACTTGCAGTTCCAGCCCGGAACCGGCGTTCGGATCCGCCGCCTCCAGGCGGGAAATCTGGAACAGCGCAGCAATGCCCGCCAACAGACCCATGAGGCTGAACACCAGGATCTTGTAAGGCTTCGGATTGATGCCCGCCAGGCGCACGGCCTCCTCATTGGTACCGATGCCGACCAGGTAACGGCCGAACACGGTGCGCGTCAGCACTGCCTGAGCGATGAAGATCACCAGCAAGGCGATGATGAACGACGGCGAAATGCCGAAGGCGATGGGGTTCGACAGCCAGGCGAACGCATCGCCGATGTAGGCGGTGCGCGAACCGGTCATCTGATACGCCAGGCCACGGGCCATCTCCAGCACACCGAGCGAGACGATGAACGACGGGATCCTCCAGGCCACGGTGATCGATCCGGTCACCGTGCCCGCCAGCGCGGCCACCGCCATGCCCAACACGGCGGCCGGCAATACGCTCCAGCCCCAGCCGAGGATCGCGACGCTGACGGTGGATGCCGACAGGGCCAGCACCGAACCGACCGACAGATCGATGCCGCCGATGATCAGCACGAAGGTCATGCCCACTGCCAGCACCATCAGGTCGGGAATCTGGTTGGCCAGCGTGGTGAAGGTGTTATAGGACAAAAAGTGGCTGCTCATGACCGAGAACAGCGCGACCATCGCCAGCAAGGCCCCGGCCAACCCCAGATAGGTGCCCAGGCCATAAAGATTGCCACTACGGATACCGGCGGGAGATGCAGTTTTCATGGGAGATCCCTAGGCGCCGCTTCGTTGAGCAACGCATCACGTTTTTGGTAGCCGGCGAACGCGGCGGCAAGCAAGTCATCCTGGGTCCAGCTGTCACGCTCGAAGGTGTCGATCAGACGGCCGGCCGACAGCACACCGATGCGGTCGCAGATCAGCATCAGTTCGCGCAGGTCGCTGGAGACCACCACCAGCGCCTTGCCTTGGCGCGTCAGCTCGCCGAGCAAGGCGTAGATGTCGAACTTGGCGCCGACGTCGATGCCGCGGGTCGGCTCGTCGAACAGCAGCACGTCACAGTCGCGCTCCAGCCAGCGGCCGATCACCACCTTTTGCTGGTTGCCGCCCGACAGCTCGGACACCCGTTGCGCGGGGCTCGAGCTGCGGATGCGCATGGCGCCGATCTGTCGTTGCGCCAGCGAGATTTCCTCGCCGTCATTGAGGACGCCGCCCCGGGAAATCTTCGGCATGTTGCCCAATGCGATGTTGGCGCTGATCGACTGAGTGAGCAGCAGCCCCTCGCCCTTGCGGTCTTCGGTGATCAAGGCAATGCCGTTGCGCACCGCATCCACCGGCGAGCGGATGCTCACCACTTGCGCCGGCGTGCCGAGCGCGACCGTACCGCTGTCTGCGGCATCGGCGCCGAAGATCAGGCGCAGCAACTCGGTGCGCCCTGCCCCGATCAGCCCGGAGATCCCGAAAATCTCGCCGGCCCGCACCTCGAAGGACACGTCCTGCACCTTGTCGGAACGGCTCAGGCCGTTGACCGTCAGCAGCGGCGCGCCGATCTGGCGCGGCCCCATGTCGATGTGTTCGCCCAACTCCCGGCCGACCATCAGGGTGACCAGTTGCTCGCTGTTGTAGTTGGCCATCGGCTCGACACAGACCAGATTGCCGTCACGCAACACGGCGATGCGCTGGGCGACACGGGCCAGCTCTTCGAGGCGATGGGAAATGTAGATGATCGAGACGCCACGGGCCTGCAGGCGGGTGATCTGCTCGAACAGCATCTCCACCTCGCGTGCCGTCAGCATGGCCGTCGGCTCATCGAGGATCAACACATGGCAATCGCCGATCAGGTTGCGGGCGATCTCGACCATCTGCTGGTGACCGATGCCCAGCTCGCCGACCGGCGTGTCCGGGTCGATGGCCTCCAGCCCGACCTGGGCCATGGCCTCGATGGCGGCCTTGCGCAGTTGCTTGCGGCTGATCCAGCCGCCGTGGCTGGGCAGGTTGTCGAGAAACAGGTTTTCCGCCACCGACAAGGTCGGCAACAGATTGAGCTCCTGCATGACCATGCGCACACCCAGTTCTTCAGCCTGAGTTCGGCTGCCGGGGCTGTAGGCCTTGCCCTGGAACTGCATCTGGCCGGCGGTCGGCGTCACCAGGCCGCCGATGATCTTCGACAGCGTGCTTTTTCCGGCACCGTTTTCGCCGGTCAGCGCCAGGACTTCGCCTCTCATCAGCGTCAGGTCGATGCCGGCAAGCACAGGTTGCGCGTAGGTCTTGCCGATGCCGCTGACCGTGAGGACAGCGTTCGGGGCGGAAACAGACATAAGGAATCTCCATGCGCCTGCCGGAGCCGGCAGGCGCCGTTGTGTCGCCGGAAAACTATTGGGTGACCAGTGCGACCGGCGTTTCGATCACGCCGTTGGCGCTGTCGACTTTCTCGCCCTTGAGGGCCTTCAGCGCGGTCTCGATGCCGAACACGGCCTGCTTGGCCGCGAACTGGTCGGCGGTCGCCAGGACGCGACCGTCCTTGAGCATCGGCTTGATGGCATTGATGTTGTCGTAGCCGACCACTTTCACCTGCCCGGCCTTGCCTGCGGCCCGCACGGCCGACACCGCACCGACGGCCATGCTGTCGTTGCCGGCCAGCAGCGCCTTGATTTCCGGGTATTCGCTGAGCATCGAAGCGGCGACCTTGTTGCCCTTGTCGATTTCCCAGTCACCCGACTGCAGCGACACCACCTTGATCTGCGCCGCGCCCATCGCATCCTTGAAGCCTGCGGTGCGGGCCTGGGCGTTGGTCGTGGTGGGGACGCCTTCGATGATGCCGACTTCGTCGCCGGCCTTCAGTTGCTTGGCCAGGTACTCGCCCACCAGGCGAGCGCCCTTGCGGTTGTCGGGCCCCACGAACGGAACGTTGATGTCCTTGCTTTTGACGACGGCTGGATCCAGCTGATTGTCGATGTTGATGACCTTGATGCCGGCATCCACGGCCTTCTTGATCACCGGCACCATGGCCTTGGAGTCAGCCGGGGCAATGACCAGGGCGTCGACCTTGGCGACGATCATCTGCTCGACGATGCGGATTTGGTTGGCGGTGTCGGTTTCGTCCTTGATGCCGTTGGAGAGCAGGTCGAAATCGGCGGCGTGTTCTTTCTGGTAGGCCTTGGCGCCGTCTTCCATGGTCAGGAAGAACTCGTTGGCCAGGGATTTCATGACCAGCGCGACCTTGGGTTTTTCGGGAGACTCGGCGAAGGCCGAAGAGACGGGCAGTGCGGCGGATGCGGCAGCCAGCATGGCGACAGCGAGAAGGCGTCCGGCAAATGGCAGCTTCATGGGTTCACTCCGATCTTATGATTATTGTGAGCAACGCTTGCGCTGACGTAAGCTTCGCGGCATTCCAGAAGCCGAATACGCTACCGGGAATGCCGCGCAAACGTTTGCGTAGACCGAACTATGCGAACCCTGCCGAGATTTGTCAACGACTGGGAATCTGCTTTTTTTGTAGGGCGATTAACCGCAACCGCCCGCGACGTCACACCGTCGTGTTGACCAGATTTCCGCTTCCCGTCGCTTTCGCCAGCTCTTTGGCCAGTTCTTTGGCCAGATCGCCGGCGACCTGCGCAATCGCAGCAGCAGTGCCGGAGATCTGCCCCTGGATAGCCATCACGGCAGTGGATTTGGCTTCAGGCGTGGGATAGCTGGCGGCTTGCGCGGCGGCCAGTTGCTGTTGCTGCTGCTGCATTTGCTTCTGCAGTTCCTGCATCCGCTTGAGCAGCATCTTGACGACAAGGCTGTGGGTGTCGCCGGCGTCTTCCTTGTCCTCGCTCGGCGCTGCGCCGCCGGTTCTGACCTTGCCGTCGTCTTCAACCTGCCCCAGCGCCTCATCTGAATTTTCGGCCGTCGCCTCGTTCAGGCTGGCGATCATGGCCGGGGTTTTCCCGCCGATGGTGACTGCGCCGGGATTTGAGAAACCGATGGTCATCGACATGTGAGCTCCTGAGAGAAATGGATTCCTTTGAAAGCAGCATCGGCCAACCGGCCTGTTTCTTTAATCCGGATCGCCGGAGTGGCCATTCCTCTGATTCGATCTGTTGCGTAGTACCTTTCGGAGAGCCGAACGCGAAATCGGGAACCGTTCGGAAAACCGGATCCAACATCCCGGCCATTTTTCACGCATCAAAAAATTATTGATGTAAATCATCAGGTTAAACGTTTCTCTCAAGCAGAGTGTGGCTGGTACAGATCCTGCTCCCCTCCTGAACCCCCGGCTTTCAGATGGGTCTGGGGCGCATCTAGATGAACCTGCATCCGCACCGTCTCACTACTAGAGAGAAAAACAATGAAGTCTGCTTTCAATACCCTGGTTCCGGGCGCCTTGGCGCTTCTCATGCTCCTGCCGACCGCCCTCCAGGCCAAAGAAGTCGAAACCCAGGCCAAGCTGGCCAACGTCGTGGTGCTCGCCACCGGCGGCACCATCGCCGGCGCCGGTGCCAGCGCGGCCAACAGCGCCACCTACCAGGCCGCCAAGGTCGGCGTCGAACAGCTGATCGCCGGCATTCCGGAACTGAGCAAACTGGCGAACGTGCGCGGCGAACAGGTCATGCAGATCGCATCGGAAAGCATCAGCAACGAAAACCTGCTGCAACTGGGCCGGCGCGTTTCCGAACTGGCCGACAGCAAGGATGTCGACGGGATCGTCATCACCCACGGCACCGACACCCTCGAAGAGACCGCCTACTTCCTGAACCTGGTCGAGAAGACCGAGAAGCCGATCATTGTCGTCGGCTCGATGCGTCCGGGCACCGCCATGTCAGCGGACGGCATGCTCAATCTCTACAACGCCGTCGCCGTCGCGAGCAGCAAGGAAGCCCGCGGCAAAGGCGTGCTGGTGACGCTGAACGATGAAATCCAGTCCGGCCGCGACGTCAGCAAAATGATCAACATCAAGACCGAAGCCTTCAAGAGCCCTTGGGGCCCGCTGGGCATGGTGGTCGAAGGCAAGTCCTACTGGTTCCGCCTGCCGGCCAAGCGCCACACGATGGACTCGGAATTTGACATCAAGAACATCAAGAGCCTTCCTGACGTAGAGATCGCCTATTCCTACGGCAATGTCGGCGACACCGCCTACAAGGCCCTCGCCCAGGCCGGCGCCAAGGCGATCATCCATGCCGGCACCGGCAACGGCTCGGTCTCTTCCCGCGTGGTTCCGACCCTGCAGGCCCTGCGCAAGGACGGTGTGCAAATCATCCGTTCGTCTCACGTCAACGCCGGCGGTTTCGTCCTGCGCAACGCAGAGCAGCCCGACGACAAATATGACTGGGTCGTCGCCCATGACCTGAACCCACAGAAGGCCCGCATCCTGGCGATGGTCGCACTGACCAAGACCAACGACAGTAAAGAGCTGCAGCGGATGTTCTGGGAATATTGATACACCCTCGCCCGACCGGTTCCGGCTCGGACAGCCACCACCCGTCATCCGTGACGGGTGGTTCCCCGGCAAAAAAATATCGCGCAATCCCTGCCAAAAACGGAAAACCGTTGTCAGAGGATCCTCTTGTTTTTTAAGCAGTTGCGAAATCGCCTACAGTTAAATACTGTATGCACGTACAGCTTAATAAGGATAACCTCGTGGCCACCTCCCCTGATGCTCCTGACGCTTACGAACGCATGGGCATGCGCATTCAAAAAATCATCAACGCCCCCACCGCACAAAAAGCCAGAGCCGCACTGATCTTTCGCCTGCCGGACGAACCGGAGGACGCCTGGGAGCGCTTGCTGGAAGAGATCGACGAGAACGACAACGTCACCCTCGCCTACCGCGACGACGGTGGCGTGCAGATTTTCTGGGTTGTACCGAAGGAAGACTGATCCAATGAGTGTCCGCTGCTTTGCCTTGCTGTTGCTGTTCATCTCCCTGGGAGCCCAGGCCGGTGCCCCGCGCACCTTCACCGAAGCCAAGAAGGTCGCCTGGAAGCTCTACGCCCCGCAATCGACCGAGTTCTACTGCGGCTGCAAGTACACCGGCAACAAGGTCGACCTTGCCGCGTGCGGCTATGTGCCTCGCAAGAACGCCAAACGCGCATCGCGCATCGAGTGGGAGCACATTGTCCCGGCCTGGGAATTCGGCCACCAGCGCCAGTGCTGGCAGGAAGGCGGACGCAAGAACTGCACCCGCTACGACCCGTCCTACCAAAAGGCCGAAGCCGATCTGCACAACCTGGTGCCGAGCATCGGCGAGGTCAACGGCGACCGCAGCAACTTCAGCTACGGATGGCTGCCGGAAGAGAAAGGCCAATACGGCGCCTGCCTGACCCAAGTCGACTTCAAGGCCAAGAAAGTCATGCCCCGCCCCTCTATCCGCGGCATGATCGCCCGAACGTACTTCTACATGAGCAAACAGTACGGCCTGCGGCTGTCAAAACAGGACCGCCAATTGTATGAGGCGTGGGACAAGACCTACCCGGTGCAGGACTGGGAACGGCAGCGCAACCAGAGCGTGGCGTGCGTGATGGGACGCGGCAACGACTTCGTCGGGCCGGTGAACCTGAAAGCGTGCGGCTGACCGCTCACTCAATACAAAAGGCCTCGCGCTTGATGCCCGAGGCCTTTTTTGTGCTCAACTGCCGGCCTTGTCGTAACGCCAGTAGCCCATCAGGTTGAGCGACTCGCGAGGAATGCCGCGCTCCTTGATCAGATGCCGACGCAGGCTCATGACGGCGGCAGATTCACCGGCGACCCAGCCGTAGAAACCTTCGGCGGACGCTTCAGCGATTTCCCAAAGGATCTCCTTGTCGATATCGACGTCGGCCAACTCGACCGCCCGCCCCGCCGGCGACGAATCGACAGGCAATGCCGCCCCCTTCACCGCCTCCACCATCAGCGCTCCCGCCACGGCGCCACCCGCCTGCTCCCGGACGAGCCACTGCACCGAAAGCCCGGGCCAGTCGGGAACCGGGAGCATGTCCTGCGCACTGTCGACCTCGAAGTAGGCCTGAACCTGCGGCGGCTCCGCGAGCGGCGCCAGGGCTTCGAGAATCCCCATGGCCGCCGGCAACGCTGTCGGATCGGCGACCAGCAGAACATGCCTGAGCGTCTGCGGCGGCCTCCATTCGAAGCCCCCGGCTTCCTCGGCCGAAAAACGCCGGTCGGGCGCCAGCATCTGCATGGACGCCCCCGGCTGCGCCCTCAACGCCCAACGGGAAGCCGGCCCGGTTTCGCCATGCAGGACAAAATCGACGTCCACCTCGCCAAGCTCCGCACGCAGTTGGCGAATGGTGTAGGTGCGCATCGCCGGACGCCGGTCGGCCAGCATCGCCCGGAAACGGCTGTACCAGCCTTCCCCCTGCGACAGCTTCGAGGGCGAGCCGTCAGCCGCCGGAAAGAACAGCTTCACCCGCTGATCAGGCGCCCATGTCGCCATGTCCGTGACGGCGGAACCGGCCAGCGTGATCCTCATCAGATGCGGCGTCAGCTGGACTTTGCGGTGCAATACGACATCGAACAGCTTGTAGGGGGTGGCGGAGGCCATGGATCGCTCCTTCTGGAAATCGTCGGTGACTCTCAAGAAAACGAGTCAGACAGGACTTCCTTTACCCGGCTCCGCCGAACGGACGTGTCACTGCGCCGTATTGCGCTCGATGACCAGCGATTCGATGTTCTGCTTTTTCGCCCGCACCAACGCAGCGCTCAGATCGGCCTGGCGCGCCTCGGCTTCGGCCTTGGAGTTGAACGGCCCCAGCAGGATGCGGGTGTTGCCGGCGGCATCCTTGATGACGTTGGGCACGAAGGCATGCTCGATCAGCCAGCCGCTGAGGTCGCTGACCGCCTGCGTGGTTTCACCGCGCACTTCCAGATCCCACTGGGCAGCAGGAACGACAGCGGATGACGTCACCGCAGCCGGCTGCGGCTTTTGCCCCGCGACATTCTTGCCCTCTCCACAACCCGCCAATGCCAATGCCGCGACGACCCAGACCAGTTTGCGCACAACGCTTCCCTCGAAAATCACAAAGGCGGCATCTTAGCATTCGCGAATACTTCACGAACGCCGCAAAATCACCACAAAACAACGAGATTGATGATTGCGGCCCCTGTATAGTGACGCGCTGGGAATTAATGCCTCGTCTGCGCGTCAGAAAGATGCACCCAAACCGCGAGACTTCGCACTAATCTATACGTACCACCGACTCTGCACTGTCCGAATCAGGTGCCCTACAAAGCAATCAAGGAGAACACCATGCTGATACTCACCCGCAAAGTCGGTGAAAGCATTAACATTGGCGATGACATTACGATCACCATCCTCGGTGTCAGCGGCCAGCAGGTCCGAATCGGCATCAACGCTCCAAAGAACGTTGCGGTGCACCGTGAAGAGATCTATCAGCGCATCCAGGCCGGCCTGACCGCTCCGGACAAGCCGCAAACCCCTTGAGCCCTGCCGCAGTCGCTAGCCAGTCCGCTGCCTTCGTGTGATGGCTGGCTAAAGATTCAGCGCCGTATTGCCTCTGCTTCATTGGTCACGGCGCCTGCCATGCCCCCTTCCTTTGCCCCGCCCAATACTAACCACACCGCCCAAGGATGGCTGTCAGACATTTCCCTTAAGCAGCAGGGAATTGCACCCTCCTAAGCGAAGACCACCCCTCGCGCCATCCCGGTAGCCGCCACCACCATCAGCACCAGCAACAGCGCCTCGGCATGACTGATGCGCGCAAACAGCCTGGCGCGGCTCATATCGGGCACTCCGCCGCGCGCCAAGGCGATGCGCCACTTGATCAACGTCACCATCGGCGCAAGCTCCAACAGCAGGATCAGCACGAACAACGTCATCTTCAGGTGGAACAGCGGCTGATGCAGATAGTAGTCGGTGCCCTTCTCATAGCCCCCAAAGGCGCGCATTCCTCCGCTGACCAACAGAATCAACGCCGAGATCCCCCACAGGTTGTCGGCCAGCAGCACACGCCCCACAGCCCCCTCTCCAACGGCAAGACGGCTGAACGCCGTCCCTCGGGTCAGCACAGCCCAGAACCCCAAAGAGACAGCCAACAAATGAACCGCAGCAAGAATCCAGTGAACCAGCATCGATGCACTCCCGTCAGGCAGCCTTGTCGTTCGGCCAGACAGTAGTAGCTGAAAAAGCGCGAACTCGCCCGATGCAGGCGCACATGCAAGGGCGCCCGGGCGCTTTCTGAAGGAAGGAGGCAAATCGCAGGCAAAAAAAATCCCAAGCAGCTGATGGAAGCTTGGGATTTAAAAATGCATAAACCGTGGTGGTGAACGCGGGGCGAATGTTACTGAATTATACGAGCTGTAACAACGTATTTTTGATAACCGGTCAGTTAAAAAAAATCGTAACCCATTAAATATCCACATATTTTTCAGGGTCGCTCAAAGAAAAGGCACAGAGGCGGTGCACATTCCTGCGAATTGTATGCAAAGGAAAAGGAGTCGCGAGGAAGCTTCAGAAATTCGGATTCGTCGAGGTCAACGACTTGCCGATTGAAGTGGGGTTTGCAAAAGTTTTGCAAAAGCTTTGCAAATGACAGAAAGCAAAAAGGGGTCACCGTTTCCGGTGACCCCTTCTAGACCGCCCAGCAGAGCGGATTTTGTTTGGTAGGCACGATTGGACTCGAACCAACGACCCCCACCATGTCAAGGTGGTGCTCTAACCAACTGAGCTACGTGCCTGCTGTGAGGCGGCATTCTACGGAATTCCGGAGGGGTGTCAACACCTTTTTTTTCACCTAACCCTATGAATATGCAAAATTTTTAATTTCACCCCGATAAAGAAGATTTTCCGGTGGCTGGCGGAGGTTTTTCAAACCGGGTAGGATCGTCGCACTCGTAAAATATATTAAACAGAGGCAGCAGGATGGCGAACACCCCTTACCCAGAGTCTTATTACGCTGCGTCGGCCAACGCCGCACCGGCCCGCCCGGCCCTGCAGGATGACGTGGAGACGGATGTCTGTGTGATCGGGGCTGGCTATACGGGGCTGTCCTCTGCCCTGTTCCTGCTGGAGAACGGTTTTCGCGTGACGGTGCTGGAAGCCGCCAAGGTCGGTTTCGGCGCGTCGGGCCGAAACGGCGGGCAGATCGTCAACAGCTACAGCCGCGACATCGATGTGATCGAACGCACCGTCGGCCGGAAACAGGCGCAACTGCTCGGGCAGATGGCCTTCGAGGGCGGCCGGATCATCCGCGAGCGCGTCGCCCGGTACAACATTCAGTGCGACCTGAAGGACGGCGGCGTGTTCGCCGCGCTCTCGGCCAAGCAGATGGGCCACCTGGAGTCGCAGAAGCGCCTGTGGGAGCGTTTCGGCCATACCCAGCTGGAACTGCTCGACCAACGCCGCATCCGCGAAGTGGTGGCTTGCGATCAATACGTCGGCGGCATGCTCGACATGAGCGGCGGCCACATCCACCCGCTGAACCTGGCACTGGGCGAAGCGGCCGCCGTGGAGTCCCTGGGCGGCACTATCTACGAGCAGTCGCCTGCCGTGCGCATCGAACGCGGCGCCAATCCGGTGGTGCACACACCGCAAGGCAAGGTCAGGGCGAAGTTCATCATCGTCGCGGGCAACGCCTACCTTGGCAACCTGGTGCCGGAGCTGGCGGCCAAATCGATGCCGTGCGGCACTCAGGTGATCACCACCGAACCGCTGGGCGAGGAACTGGCCAGGTCACTGCTGCCGCAGGACTACTGCGTCGAGGACTGCAACTATCTGCTGGACTACTACCGCCTGACGGGCGACAAGCGCCTGATCTTCGGTGGCGGCGTGGTGTACGGCGCCCGGGATCCGGCCAACATCGAGGCGATCATCCGCCCGAAAATGCTCAAGGCTTTCCCGCAGCTCAAGGATGTGAAGATCGATTACGCCTGGACCGGCAACTTCCTGCTGACGCTGTCGCGCTTGCCGCAGGTGGGGCGCCTGGGCGACAACATCTATTACTCCCAAGGGTGCAGCGGCCACGGCGTGACCTACACGCACCTGGCGGGCAAGGTGCTGGCCGAGGCATTGCGCGGCCAGGCCGAGCGCTTCGATGCGTTCGCCGACTTGCCGCACTACCCGTTCCCCGGCGGCCAGATGCTGCGCACGCCGTTCGCGGCGCTGGGCGCCTGGTATTACGGATTGCGCGACAAGTTGGGCGTCTGACCACCATTACCTGACGGCAGAAACACTTGCGGCGAGGGCATCTGCTCCCTCGCCGCAATTGTTTCAGAGGCTGTCCCGAGCGATGCCGCTGCGGATCCGCAAGATATCGGCCAGCACCGCCAAGGCAATTTCGGCAGGCGTCTTGCTGCCCAGGTTGAGCCCGATGGGCGCATGGATCCGCGCAAGCTGCGCCTCGCCCAAGCCGCCGATCCGGCGCAAGCGCTCGAAACGCTTCTGAGAGGTCTGCACCGACCCCATCACGCCGATGTAGAACGCCTCGGTGCGCACCGCCTCCATCATCGCCAGGTCATCGATGCGCGGATCGTGCGTCAGGGCTACCACTGCAGTGTCACGATGGCAGCCGCCTTCGGCGATGAACACCGACGGCAGTTGCCGACGGATCTCCACACCCTCCAGTACCACCCCCTCCAGCACCTCGTCCCGCGGATCGCACAGGATCACCTCGAAGCCGAGGCCCAGCGCAAACTCGGCACACGCCTGCGCCACGCTGGAGTAGCCCGCCAGCAGCAAGCGCTGCGCGGCGCCGATACGGATCCTGACCCGGTCGATTTCACGTTCGATCCGCGCGCCTTGCTCGGCATCGGCCAACACTGCACGGGCACCGCTGGCCAGGTCGACCTCACGGATCAGACGGGAATGCCCCAGCAGTGCCGACTCCAGTTCGCGCAAATGCGCCTGCACGTCGCAACCGGCGTCAAATTTCTCTACCAGCACATCGAGAATGCCGCCGCAGGGCAGGCTGACCCGCGAACGCGGGTCCTCGCCCTCCCCGTAGCGCACCACATTCACCGCCTCGAAAAACGCACCTTCGGCAACCCGTTCGAGAAAGTCTTCCTCGACGCATCCGCCGGACAACGAACCGATCCACTGCCCGCTGTCGTTGACCGCCAGCAGCGAGCCCGGCGCACGGGGCGCCGAGCCATAGGTGGCCAGCACCGTGCACAACCACAGGCGCTGGCCGGCGACGGACCACTCCAGCGCCCGACGCACGACTTGCAGGTCCAGATGCTGCATGTCAATGCGCCTTGTGCTCGACGGACGGCGCATCGGCCCGCAGCTTCTGCACGTCGCCCACGGCCAGATCCCCGGCCTGACCGCCCCAGCCTTCGCGCAGGTAGTTAAGCAGGTCGGTCAGTTGCTCGGCACTGAGCTTGTCGGCGAAGCCCGGCATCGGCTGCATGTGTTCGAAGCCGGCGAACTTCTGCTCGCCGATGCCGTCATCGATCACCCGCAGCAGGTTGCGTGGATCCTCCAGCCGCAGCGTGGTGTTGCCGCGCATGGCCACCGCGATGTGCGGTTTGCCTTCGCCGCCGGCGGCATGGCAACCGGCGCAGACGTTCAGGTATTCCTGACGGCCGCGCTGGGCGCTCGGGCTGAGCTTGTCCAGCGGCACCTCAGCCAATTCTTTTGCCTTCGGCGGTTGATCGCCGAGCAGGAACGTCGCCATCGCCGCCAGGTCCGGATCGTTCAGGCCCTGGGTGCTGTTGTGGAACACCGGGAACATCTCGTTGAACATCGTGCCCTGAGCGCTCATGCCGTGCTTGAGGAACGCGCTCAGGTCCTGGTGATTCCAGCCACGCGCCGCCAGGTCGGTGGCCAGCAGGCTCGGCGCCAGATAGCCGTTGAGAATGCCGCCGGTCATGCGTTTGTCTTGCTGCATCGCGCCCGGCAGGCCGCGCGGCGTGTGGCATTCGCCGCAGTGGCCGAGGACGTCGACCATGTACTGGCCGCGCTTCCAGGCCTCGCTTTTGCCTTCACCGGACTCCAGCTTCACGTCCTTGCCGTAAAGCATGTTCCAGCCCATCAGGCCCAGGCGCACGTTGAACGGGAAGCTCAGGCTGGTCACCGGTGCCGGACGCTCGATCGGCTCGATGGTCTTCAGGTACGCATGGATCGCGTCCGAGTCCGCACGCGGCATCAGGTGATACGAGGTGTACGGCATCGCCGGATACAGGTTGGCGCCGTCACGGCGCTTGCCTTCGGTGAGCGCAGCGAAGAACTCGTCATCAGTGTAGAGACCGATGCCATGCTCCTTGCTCGGCGTGATGTTGGTGCCGTAGATCGTACCGAACGGCGACACGATCGGCAGCCCGCCGGCAAACGGCGCGCCGCCCGGCGCGGTATGGCAGGCCATGCAGTCGGCGGCGCGGGCGAGGTATTCGCCGCGCTTGGCCTGGTCGTCCGCATGGGCCAGGAACGCCGGCGCAGCCAGCCCGACCGCCAGGGCCAGACGGGTCAATGTACGCTTCATGCTCAACCCTCCTTGACCAGGCCGAGATCGGTCAGCACGTTGCGGGTGGCGTTGTAGTAACGCACGTACCCGGTGCAGCGGCAGACGTGATGACCGAGGCTGTCCTCGATGACTTGTTCCAGCTTGCTTTTGGCCACTGGCTGGCGCTGAAGCTTTTCCACCAGCACCGTCGCGGCGTTGACGAAGCCCGGTGCGCAGTAGCTGCACTGGAAGGCGAACTCATCGACGAAACGCTGCTGGATCGGGTTCAGCTCGCTGACGCGCCCTTGCTCGTCACGCTTGGCGTGGCCTTCGATGGTGCGGACTTTCTTGCCCTCGAAGTAATGCGCACCGGTGATGCAGGTGCGCACTTCCTCGCTGGTGCCGTCCGGGTTGTCGACGATCACCACGCAGGCATGGCAGATGCCCTGGCCGCAGCCCAGGCGCGAGCCGGTCAGGTTTTCGTGCTCGTGCAGGTAGTCGATCATCGGCAGGTCATCAGGGATGTCCACTGGACCTACGGGTTGACCGTTGAGGGTCAGTTGAAGCGGACGGTTAGCCATTGAGGGCCTCCTTGATGCGGGCAGCGGTGATAGGCAAGTCGCGGACACGTTTACCGATGGCATGGGCCACGGCGTTGCCGATGGCGCCGACCACGGGGATCATCACCACCTCGGCGATGCCCTTGGACGGGTCGCTCGGCGACAGCGGCGGCAGGATTTCCGCCGTCTGCTTCCAAACAGCCACGTGACGCGCCATCGGCAAGCGGTAGCGGTTGAAGTTCCAGTCGCCCTCCCCCGGCCCGCCTTCGTACAACGGCATCTCTTCCATCAAGGCGTGACCGATGCCCATGGCGATGCCGCCTTCGAGCTGCCCCTTGACCAGTTCCTCCACCAGCACCCGTCCGCATTCCAGCCACGAATGGTGGTTGAGCACTTCGACTTCAGCCGAACCTTTGTTGACCTTCAGCTCCACCAGCGTCGCCACCGGGCTGTAGTAGGTCACGGCCGCGTTGTTCAGTTGAACGACCGGATAGGCGACGTTCTGCCGATCCAGCAGGTGGAAACCGGCGCTGGTCATCTGCGCCTGTTTCGCCTTCGGCGCGCCGTCGCCGTACTTCACCGCCAGGCCGTCGAGCGGCAGGCGCTCACGCACGCCGTCAATACTGAATTCGGCCTCGGCCCAGCTCCAGCGGTTGAAGCCGTGCACCGTGGCGCCGGTCACCAGGCCGCGCTCGTGGGCGCGCCGGGCCAGCTCTTCGAAACTCAACGGCTGCATGCCGTTGGCGGTCAGCTTGCCGTCGACCCAATGCGCATCTTCACGGCGCACCACGTAAGGGTTGGCCTGGCCGCCGTACGGGCCCTGACGCCAGATCTCCAGCGCTGCCGGCCACAGGCCATGGTTGAACAGCACACGCGCCGCTTCACGGGTGGCATGGCTGAAGTAGTACGCGGAGTTGGTCGCCGAGGAGGCCGACGCCAGCTTGCCGACCCAGCGCGGGTTGCGCAGGAAGTTGTCCTGCTCGGCCTGGCTCATGATGTAAGGGTTGCCGGCGGTGACCAGCTGCATTTCCTTCCATTCGGTTTCGCCGGTCTTCACGTCGTGGGCCGGGCTGCCGAGGAAATCGGCCACCACCAGCGCCTGCGAAGTGGACATGCCGGTGCCGATCTCGATGCCGATGTGGCGCAGGGAAATGCGCCCGTCGGCCGTGAACTCGATGCTCGCCATCGGCGCCTCGGAACCGGTGCCGAAGTCTTTCTGGCAGATGGCGAAACCGACGCCGTACCAGTTGTCCGGATCCGCCGCCTCGCGCTGTTTCTTGATCGCGTCGCGGTTGCGCCAGACTTCGTGCAGCGAGGCCTTGTCGAGAATCTCGTGCAGGCGCAGCGCACCGGCCGGGATCGCGCCCTGGGTGTTCTTCATCCCCGAGCGCAGCGCGTTCTTGCGGCGCAGGTCGATGGCGTCGACACCGAGACGGCCGGCGATTTCATCGACCATCATTTCGGTGGAGGCCATGCTCTGCAGGGTGCCGTAACCACGCATGGAGCCGGCCTCGACGGCGCGGGAATGGTAAGCGGTGACCTGCAGGTCGTTCTGCGGCATGTAGTAGATCGACTGCGCCGCCGTGGCGCCCACCGCCGCCACCGAAGGGCTGTAGTTGATGCGGCCGCCGCCGTCGACGCTCATCTCGGCGCGGAAGATCTTGAAGCTGTGGTCGTCCTTGTCCACCGCCAGCTGATAGCGGATGTCGAACGGATGGCGCTTGATGCCGCTCTGGAACTGCTCGTAGCGGTCGTTGGCCAGGCGCACCGGCACACCGGCGCCGTACAGCGCGGCCAGGGCTGCGTAGTAGACGAAAATGTTGTGGTCCTTGGAGCCGTAACCCACCGTGTAGCCCGGGTGCAGGTTGAGATGGGCCAGGCCGAAGCGCGACGGCGCGATCATCTTCGCGGTCTCGGTGGCGGTTTCCAGCGGGCATTGGGTAGCGACCACGAAGTGCAGGGTCTTGGTCGCCGGGTCGTACCAGCCGTTGCCGTTGTCCGGCTCCATGGCGGCCGGCTCGATCGACGGTGTCTTGTAGCGTTCGTCGAACACCAGCCAGTTGTCCGGCGGCGTGTCGATCTGCTGCTTCATGCGCTCGGCGTAGAACAGGCCGCGCTCGGTCAGGTTGCCGTGCAGGTTCGGCTGAGCGTTCCAGACCGGACGGCGGTTGCGCAGCATCGGGAACAGGATCGAATCCTTGAGGCTGGCGAACTCGTCCTCGTCCGCCGAGGTCGGGCCGCCGACGCGCACGTAGCGGAAACTGCCGTAAGGATCGCCTTCGTAGAACGGCACCTGGGCGCCGTAGCGGATCGCTTTGTCATTGAACTTGAGTTTGGCCTTGGCCCGACGGAAGCGCTCGAAGTCGTTCCAGATCAGGATCGCCACGGGGTGACCGATGAACATCGGCACCTTGCCCGGCGGCAGCAGCGGATCCGGAGCGTGCTCTTCCGGGAACACGATGCCGTCCTTGTCCAGGTCGGCGGCGGTGACGATGCGGTCAGGCTGCAGTTCGGCACCCAGCCACGACAGGTCGTAACCGTCATAGATGCGGTCGGCCTTGATGGTCTTCAGCAGCATGGCGTGGCCCTGCTGGCCGGGCCAGCCCGGCATGTCCTTGGCACGGATGTCGCGGGCAAAGACCTTGCTGCCGCAGACCTTGGACAAGGCATCGTTGCGTTGGCGCGCCTTGCCGTTGTGGCCGAGCCACTGCTCGGACGGCACGGTCACGCTGTTTTCCATCAAGGCGGCCAGCGCCGGGCTGCCGATCGGCGCAAGCGTGACGCTCACGCCGGCTACGAGCCCGCCCTGAAGGAACGAACGCCGGGATATTTCACGGTTGGACATGGATCATCCTTTGGGCGGTTATGAATCCGCCCTTCTGGTTATCTACGGGGAATCTCGAGTCTTGCTGAAGCCCTTTCTGGCGAAGCGAAGGGCTGCGATGAGCATGCAAAGCTGACCGAAAGGTTAACTTTAAAGGTTTCTGCGCCAGCAGCAAACAACTGGACACAAAAATTTGACTAAAGAATCAAAAATTTTGCTTGCGAAGTCTTCGGACTTTTCCGCATCTGCATCGACTGAGAGAACGCTATCGCGAGCAGGCTCGCCCCCACCGGGATTGGTGTTGAATGCGGGCGGCATGAGGGAGGGAATGGAGGAAGGACAAATTTCAGGCACAAAAAACCCCGGTCTTTCGACCAGGGTCTTTGTTATCGATCCGAATCAGCCAGTTGGCTTGCTTCGGCGCTTCGAGGCGTTCAGTAGTCCTCGAAACAGATATGGCGCAGCGGACGGGACTCGAACCCGCGACCCCCGGCGTGACAGGCCGGTATTCTAACCGACTGAACTACCGCTGCGTATCGCTGTGGACTTGCGTCCGGATAACTCGTTTTGATTGAAAGCTTCGGTGCTTTGCAATCGCGAACCAGGCATTGCCTGACTCGTTAAAAATGGCGCAGCGGACGGGACTCGAACCCGCGACCCCCGGCGTGACAGGCCGGTATTCTAACCGACTGAACTACCGCTGCGCGTCGGTGGAGGCATTTCAGCCTTCCATCTTGCTTTCGCAAGACTCTCGGGAGTGGTGGGTGATGACGGGATCGAACCGCCGACATTCTGCTTGTAAGGCAGACGCTCTCCCAGCTGAGCTAATCACCCGTTTGCATCTCCGAGGCCGCGAAATTTACGCAGGTGCCGAAGCTAAGTCAATACCCTGCTTGAAGTTTTTCTGAAAAAGACGAAATCGTTTCAATCAGGGCACCGCAAACCGCTGCTCAAACCCGCCACCTATTCGGAATAGATCATCTTCTTGGTCATGCCGCCATCGACCACAAACTCCTGGCCCGTGACGAACCCGGCGTTCTTCGACAGCAGCCAGGACACCATCGCCGCCACATCTTCGACCGTCCCTACCCTGCCCGCCGGATGCTGAGCGTGATCGGTGTCGGTCAACGGCTCGGCGCGACGCACGGAAGGATCCCGCGCATCGATCCAGCCGGGGCTGACGGCATTGACGCGGATCTCCGGCCCGAGGCTGATGGCCAGCGCATGGGTCAGGGCCAGCAGGCCGCCCTTGCTCGCCGCATAGGCCTCGGTGTCCGGTTCCGATTGCCGCGCACGGGTCGACGCCAGATTGACGATGGCGCCGCTGTGCGCGCGCAGGTACGGCGCACAGTGCTTGGCCAGCAGCATCGGGCCGCTGAGGTTCACCGCCAGCACCCGGTTCCACCAGGCCAGATCGAGGCTTTCCAGGGTGATGTTGTGCGGATCGGCCACCGCCGCGTTGCACACCAGCGCGTCCAGCCGGCCGAACTGCCCCAGCACCTCGGCCACGCCCGTCGCCACCTGCCCCTCGTCCGCCACGTCCATGGCGATGAACCAGGCGTTTTCGCCCAGCACCTTGGCCACTTTGGCGCCGCGCACGCGATCCAGGTCGGTCAGCACCACCCGCCAGCCTTCGCTGATGAGCCAGGCCGCGATACCCAGACCGATGCCGCGCGCCGCGCCCGTGACCAGTGCGACACGGCCATGGGCGCCTGCGACCTGAGCCGGCAGCTCGATCACAATGCCGCCAGCCCGCGGGACAGATCGGCCTGCAGGTCCGCCACGTCTTCCAGGCCGACCGCCACGCGGATCAGGCTGTCGCGGATGCCCGCCGCCTCACGCTCCTGCGGCGCCAGGCGACCGTGGGACGTGGTGCTCGGGTGGGTGATGGTGGTCTTGCTGTCACCCAGGTTGGCCGTGATCGACACCAGCCGGGTCGCGTCGATGAAACGCCACGCCCCTTCCTTGCCGCCCTTGACCTCGAAGCTCACCACCGCTCCGAAACCCTTCTGCTGACGACGGGCCAGCTCATGCTGCGGATGGCTTTCGAGGCCGGCGTAGTGCACTTTCTCGATGCCGTCCTGCTTCTCCAGCCATTCGGCCAGTTGCTGGGCGTTGGCGCAGTGCGCCTTCATCCGCAGGTTCAGGGTTTCCAGGCCCTTGAGGAAGACCCAGGCGTTGAACGGGCTCAGGGTCGGCCCTGCGGTGCGCAGGAAACCGACCACTTCCTTCATCTGCTCGCTGCGGCCGGCGACCACGCCGCCCATGCAACGGCCCTGGCCGTCGATGAACTTGGTCGCCGAATGCACGACGATGTCCGCGCCCAGCTTCAGCGGCTGCTGCAAGGCCGGGGTGCAGAAGCAGTTGTCGACCACCAGCATCGCGCCCTTGGCATGGGCGATTTCCGACAGCGCGGCGATGTCCACCAGTTCCGCCAGCGGGTTGGACGGCGACTCGACGAACAGCAACTTGGTGTTGGCCTTGATCGCCGCGTCCCATGCCGACAGGTCCGCCAGCGGCACGTAATCGACTTCCACGCCGAAGCGCTTGAAGTACTTCTCGAACAGGCTGATGGTCGAGCCGAACACGCTGCGCGAGACCAGCACATGGTCGCCCGCGCTGCACAGACTCATCACCACCGCCATGATCGCGGCCATGCCGGTGGCGGTGGCGACCGCCTGTTCGGCGCCTTCCAGCGCGGCGATGCGCTCTTCGAACGCGCGCACGGTCGGGTTGGTGTAGCGCGAATAGACGTTGCCCGGCACTTCCCCGGCAAAGCGCGCCGCCGCATCGGCCGCGGTGCGGAACACGTAGCTGGAGGTGAAGAACATCGGATCGCCGTGCTCGCCTTCCGGCGTACGGTGCTGACCGGCACGTACGGCCAGGGTATCGAACGCTACGCCTTCGAGGTCGCTGTCCAGCCGACCGGCATCCCATTCCTGACTCATGCTGTCACTCCTTGCCCTGATCCTGATAAATGAACGTCTTGCGACAGATGCAAAACCGGCCCCTCAGGGCCGGTGGAAACTCAGTTGTTGTACAGATCGATGATCGCGCTGACCGCCTGGGTCTTGGCCTTGGAGGCATCGTTGCGCGCCTGCTCGATCTTGTTCAGGTACGCCTCGTCGACGTCGCCGGTGACGTACTTGCCGTCGAACACCGCACAGTCGAACTGTTCGATCTTGATCTTGCCGCCGCCGACGGCTTCGATCAAGTCAGGCAGGTCCTGGTAGACCAGCCAGTCGGCGCCGATCAGGTCGGCCACGTCCTGGGTCGAACGGTTGTGGGCGATCAGCTCGTGGGCGCTCGGCATGTCGATGCCGTACACGTTCGGGAAGCGCACGGCCGGGGCCGCGGAGCAGAAGTAGACGTTCTTCGCGCCGGCTTCTCGGGCCATCTGGATGATCTGCTTGCAGGTGGTGCCGCGCACGATGGAGTCGTCCACCAGCATCACGTTCTTGCCGCGGAACTCCAGTTCGATGGCGTTGAGCTTCTGGCGCACCGATTTCTTGCGCGCGGCCTGGCCGGGCATGATGAAGGTACGGCCGATGTAGCGGTTCTTGACGAAGCCTTCGCGGAACTTCACGCCCAGGTGGTTGGCCAGCTCCAGGGCGGCGGTGCGGCTGGTGTCCGGGATCGGGATGACCACGTCGATGTCGTGGTCCGGACGCTCGCGCTGGATCTTCTCGGCCAGCTTCTCGCCCATGCGCAGACGGGCCTTGTACACCGACACGCCGTCGATGATCGAGTCCGGACGCGCCAGGTAGACGTGCTCGAAGATGCACGGGGTCAGGGACGGGTTGGTCGCGCACTGACGGGTGTGCAGCTTGCCGTCTTCGGTGATGTATACAGCCTCGCCCGGCGCCAGGTCGCGGATCAGGGTGAAACCGAGCACATCCAGGGAAACGCTTTCGGAGGCGATCATGTACTCGACGCCTTCGTCGGTGTGACGCTGGCCGAACACGATCGGGCGGATGCCGTGCGGATCGCGGAAACCGACGATGCCGTAGCCGGTGATCATCGCCACCACCGCATAACCGCCGACGCAACGGTTGTGCACGTCGGTCACGGCGGCGAACACGTCCTCTTCGGTCGGCTGCAGCTTGCCGCGCTGGGCCAGCTCGTGGGCGAACACGTTGAGCAGCACTTCCGAGTCGGAACTGGTGTTGACGTGGCGCAGGTCGGACTCGTAGATCTCCTTGGCCAACTGTTCGACGTTGGTCAGGTTGCCGTTGTGCGCCAGGGTGATGCCGTAAGGCGAGTTCACATAGAACGGTTGGGCTTCGGCCGAGGTCGAGCTGCCGGCGGTCGGGTAACGGACGTGGCCGATCCCCATGTGGCCCACCAGACGCTGCATGTGACGCTGCTGGAACACGTCACGCACCAGGCCATTGTCCTTGCGCAGGAACAACCGGCCGTCATGGCTGGTCACGATACCGGCAGCGTCCTGGCCGCGGTGCTGGAGCACGGTTAGCGCGTCATACAGCGCCTGATTGACGTTCGACTTACCGACGATACCGACGATGCCACACATGCGACGCAACCCCTACTTAATGGATCTGAACTGAACAACACTCACTGCGGCGTTTTGGCCGACGGCAAGAGCTGCTCCTTGAACGGTATTTCAGCGGGTACGCTGATACCGCTGGCAAGCCACTGACTGCTCCACCCGAGAATCAGGTTCTTGGACCAGTCGGCGACCAATAGAAACTTTGGCACGAGCTGTGATTCTTTCCACCACCCGTCCTGCTGCACCGGCCCCAGGCTCAAGAGCCCGACGGCCACGACCACCAGCAGCACGCCACGCGCCGCGCCGAAAGCCATGCCCAGGAACCGGTCGGTACCGGACAGTCCGGTGACGCGAACCAGTTCGCCGATGAGGTAATTGATCATTGCGCCCACGATCAGCGTGGCGACAAACATGATGGCACAGCCCGTGATCACACGGGCCGACGGAGTCTGGATGTATCCGGCGAGGTATTCGGACAGTGAGCCACCGAACATCCAGGCAACCGCTCCTGCGATGATCCAGGTCACCAGCGATAGCGCTTCCTTGACGAAGCCGCGGCTCAGACTGATCAAAGCGGAGATGGCGACGATTGCAACGATCGCCCAGTCAACCCAGGTAAATGGCACAGTGCAGCCTACAGACGGATAAGGCGGCGCATTTTAGCAGAGCCCAGGGCTGTCGGTAAGCTGCGATTGTCAGTGCATTTCAATCGGGACGATAGTTTTCAGCCGCGCTCAGGCTGGAAACGCACGACGAACCCCTTGAGGTTCTGCTGGCGGCTGAGCAGATCCCGCAGACGGTCGGCCTCGGCGCGCTCGATCAGCGGCCCCACGAACACCCGGTTCTTGCCGTCGGCGGAACGGATGTAGGCGTTGTAGCCCTGGCTGCGCAGGGTTTTCTGCAGGCTTTCGGCACTGGCGCGACTCGACAGGCTGGCCAGTTGCACCGACCAGCTCACCGACAGGCCGTTCGCATCGACGCGGCTTGCGCTGGTGTCCGGTTTGGCCGCTGCCGCGGCAATCGGCTGGGCCGGAGCGGGGGCCGGCTTCACCACCGGCGCCGGCGCAGGGGCCACCGGCTTCGCCGCCGCGACCGGCGCGGCCGGTGCAGGGGCTGGTGCAGGCGCGGCCGGCGCAATCGGCATCGCAGGCGCCGATTGCTCGGCGACGTCTTCATCGCTCGGCACCGGCTCTTGCGGCAAGGCTTGCGGCTCAGGCACCGCCACCGGCTCCATCTGCACTTGCGCCACGGCAGGCGCCTGCGGCGCGGACGGGGCATCGACGGTCACCTGACGCTGCTCGTCCTGACGGGAAAACAGCATCGGCAAAAAGATCACCGCCAGCGCCACCAGCACCAGGGCGCCGACCATGCGCTGTTTGTACGCCTTATCCAGCAATGCCATCTGCCGCTTCCTCCGTGGAGCGCCGGGCCAGCCATTCGAGGGCCTCGGCAACACAATAAAATGATCCGAACAACAGAATCTCGTCTTCGTCCGTGGCCACGGCGCACTGCCCTTCCAGGGCGGCCGCCACGCTGTCGTAGGACGTGACCGACGCACCGAGCCCCTGCAACGCCGCATGCAGTTCGGCGACCGGACGGGCCCGCGCCGAATCCAGCGGTGCCACGGCCCAGTGCTGGACACTAGCATTCAACGCGCCGACGACGCCATCCAGATCCTTGTCCGCCAGCAGGCCGAACACCGCCAGGCGCTTGCCGACCGGTGGCCGCGCCGCCAGGCGCTGGGCCAGGTACTCCGCCGCATGCGGGTTGTGGCCCACATCCAGCAACAGGTTCAGACGCTTGCCGTGCCAGTCGAACGAGCGCCGGTCGAGCCGGCCGACCACGCGGGTCGCCTGCAACGCACTGACGATCCGCGCAGAATCCCACGGCAGACCCGACACGAGATAGGCCTGCAGCGCCAGCGCGGCGTTTTCCATCGGCAGGTCGAGCAGCGGCAAGTCTCGCAATTCGACAGCCTGCCCCTGGGCATCCGTACCGCGCCATTGCCAGTTCCGCTCGGTCACGCCGAGATCGAAATCGCGCCCGCGCAGGAAAAACGGGCACGCCAGCTCACGGGCCTTGTCGAGCAACGGCTGCGGAGGATTCAGGTCGCCGCACAGCGCCGGCTTGCCTGGGCGGAAGATGCCGGCCTTTTCGAAGGCCACGGATTCGCGGGTATCGCCCAGATAATCGGCATGATCGACGCCGATGCTGGTGACCAGCGCGAGATCGGCGTCCACCACATTGACCGTATCCAGGCGCCCGCCCAGGCCGACTTCCAGCACCACCGCATCGAGCCCCGCGCGCTGGAACAGCCAGAACGCCGCCAGGGTGCCCATTTCGAAGTAAGTGAGGGAAGTGTCGCCGCGCCCTGCCTCGACCGCCGCAAAGGCTTCGCACAGCTGCGCGTCGGTGGCTTCGACGCCGTTGAGCTGCACCCGCTCGTTGTAGCGCAGCAGGTGCGGAGAATTGTAGACACCGACGCTCAGGCCCTGCGCCCGCAGCAGCGAGGCCACGAATGCGCAGGTCGAACCCTTGCCGTTGGTGCCGGTGACCGTGATCACCCGAGGCGCCGGCTGGCCCAGCCCCATGCGGGACGCTACCTGTTGCGAACGCTCAAGGCCCATGTCGATGGCCGAGGGATGCAACTGCTCAAGGTAGGCGAGCCACTCGCCAAGGGTGCGCTCGGTCATACGTTGGCAGGCACCGGCGGAACGACGATCGGCTCGACCGGAGCGGCGACGTAGGTCGGCGTCGGCTGGCCGGTCAGTTGCGCCAGCAGGTTGCCCAGGCGCGGACGCAGCTCGCGGCGGTCGACGATCATGTCGATGGCGCCGTGCTCCAGCAGGAACTCGCTGCGCTGGAAGCCTTCCGGCAGTTTTTCGCGCACGGTTTGTTCGATCACGCGCGGGCCTGCGAAGCCGATCAGGGCCTTCGGCTCGCCGACGATCACGTCGCCGAGCATCGCGAGGCTAGCGGAAACGCCGCCGTAGACAGGGTCGGTCAGTACGGAGATGAACGGAATGCCTTCTTCGCGCAGGCGCGCCAGCACCGCCGAGGTCTTGGCCATCTGCATCAGCGAGATCAGGGCTTCCTGCATGCGCGCGCCACCGGAGGCGGCGAAGCAGATCATCGGGCAACGGTTTTCCAGGGCGTAGTTGGCGGCGCGCACGAAGCGCTCACCGACGATGGCGCCCATGGAGCCACCCATGAAGTTGAATTCGAACGCCGACACCACCACCGGCATGCCCAGCAGGGTGCCGCTCATGGAGATCAGGGCGTCTTTTTCGCCGGTCTGCTTCTGCGCAGCGGTCAGGCGGTCCTTGTACTTCTTGCCGTCACGGAACTTCAGGCGGTCGACCGGTTCCAGGTCGGCGCCCAGTTCGCTGCGGCCTTCGGCATCCAGGAAGATGTCGATGCGCGCACGTGCGCCGATGCGCATGTGGTGGTTGCACTTGGGGCAAACGTCCAGGGTCTTTTCCAGCTCGGGACGGTACAGCACAGCCTCGCAGGACGGGCACTTGTGCCACAGGCCTTCAGGCACCGAGCTCTTCTTGACCTCCGAACGCATGATCGAAGGGATCAGTTTGTCTACCAACCAGTTGCTCATGCTTTCTTTCTCCAGTACCGGCGGCCCGAACGCTCTGGTTCGCGGCCCCGCGTATGCCCTTCAGCTAAATTCATTGTGTGCGGCGATGACCGGTGGACTGCCGGGTCGGCGTGAAGCGACCTTGCGCGCAATCCAAACATCCTCAGCCGCGCCTGCTTGTTGCAAGTGCAGTTATGGACGGCGGCAGTCTGCCAGCCGTCACATCGGTGCTGCGTTGCCGCGTGCGGCGTTGATGAACGCCCGGATCTTCGCGTGATCCTTGATGCCCTTGCTCGCTTCCACCCCGCCGCTGACATCGACGGCGTACGGCCGCACCCGGGCGACGGCGTCGGCGACGTTGTCCGGCGTCAGGCCGCCGGCGAGGATCAGCGGCTTGCTCAAACCTTGCGGAATCAAAGACCAGTCGAACGCCTCGCCGGTTCCGCCCGGCACGCCTTCGACGTAGGTGTCGAGCAGCACGCCGCTGGCGCTCGGGTAGGCATTGCAGGCGGCGGCGATGTCATCGCCGGCCTTGACCCGCAGGGCCTTGATGTACGGCCGGTGCCAGCCTTCGCATTCGGCGGCGGTCTCGTCGCCATGGAACTGCAGCAGATCCAGCGGCACGGCGTCGAGGATCTCCCCCAGCTCGCAACGGCTGGGGTTGACGAACAGACCCACCGTGGTCACGAACGGCGGCAACGCCCCGATGATCCCCCGCGCCCGCTGCACGGTCACCGCCCGCGGGCTCTTGGCGTAGAACACGAAACCGATGGCGTCGGCCCCGGCCTCGACGGCCGCCAGCGCATCCTCTAAGCGGGTAATCCCGCAAATCTTGCTGCGAACGGCTGACATGTCGATAGAACCCCAAGGCAAATCCGAGAAAGTCCCGGATGGTAGCAAATGCATTCGAGGGCGTCAGCCGTCCAGTTCAGCGAAACCGGTCAGGAAATGCGGCCCGATGAAACGCTCCGGCAGCGGGAACTCGTCGTGGTACTCGACCTGTACCAGATACAGCCCGAACGGGTGCGCCGTCACCCCTCCGGAGCGCCGTTCACGGCTCTCCAGCACCTCTTTCATCCACTCCACAGGGCGCTCGCCGGCGCCGATGGTCATCAGCACCCCGGCGATGTTGCGCACCATGTGATGCAGGAACGCGCTGGCGCGGATGTCGATCACGATCATCTTGCCGTGACGGGTCACGCGCAGGTGGTGGAGCTTCTTGACCGGCGACTTGGCCTGGCACTGGCCGGCGCGGAACGCGCTGAAATCGTGGGTGCCCACCAGGTACTGCGCCGCCTGCGCCATGCGCTCGACGTCCAGCGGACGGTGGTTCCAGGTGATTTCCTCATTGAGGTGCGCCGGACGGATCTGATCGTTGTAGATCACGTACCGGTAACGTCGGGCGATAGCCTTGAAGCGCGCATGGAAGTGGGCCGGCATCACCTGAGCCCAACTGACGCTGATGTCGTGGGGCAGATTGATGTTGGCGCCCATGACCCAGGCCTTCAGCGACCGCACAGCCTGCGTGTCGAAGTGCACCACCTGCCCGCAGGCGTGCACCCCGGCGTCGGTGCGGCCGGCGCACTGGATCGCCACCGGCGAATCGGCGACCTTCGACAGGGCCTTCTCCAGCTCTTCCTGCACGGACGGCACACCCGAGGCCTGGCGTTGCCAGCCACGGTAGCGCGAACCTTTGTACTCAACGCCCAGGGCGATGCGGAAAAAGCCTTCGGGGGCCATTTCGGCGGCCGGGTTATCTATGTTTGCCAAAGCGGGACAGCCTGCAGATGCACAAAGGCGGGCATTATAAGGCCATGGATGGGGGATGCCAGAAAGTTCTCCAGCGACCGCCGCCGGCCCACAGCCTCACCTGCAGCACCGATTACCTGTGGGAGCCAGCCTGCTGGCGATGGCGGCCTGCCTGGCATATCGATGCCGGATGTGCCGCCGTCATCGCCAGCAGGCTGGCTCCCACAGTTTTATCTGCACGCTCCCCTTCAAGCCTGAGCACAGAAGAGGGCTTACCGATCTAAAGCGAAAAAAAAAACGGCAGCCCCAATGGGCTGCCGTTCTCATTACCGCCGAACGCCGGATCAGGCCAGGTGCGAAAGCATCTCCCGGGCCTCGTTCTTCTGCTTGTCGTCACCCTCGCTGAGCACTTCGTTGAGGATGTCGCGCGCGCCGTCGTTGTCGCCCATGTCGATGTAGGCCTGGGCCAGGTCAAGTTTGGTGGCGGCCTCATCGGTGCCGGAGAGGAAGTCGAAGTCATCCTCGCCCAGTTCACCGAGATCACCGCCCATGGCCGCGTCAGCTTCGCTGAAGCTCGGCTCGCCGAGGCTCTGGGACAGGCGGTCCAGCTCGGCGTTGACGTCGTCCAGCTCGGCGGAAAACGCATCCGGCTCAGCCGGGGCCGCGTCCATTTCGTCCGCCAGGGACAGGTCGAAATCGGCCGGCAGATCCAGCTCGTCGATCGGCGCCTGGGCCACGACCGGCGCTTCGACCGGCGGCAGATCCTTCATGCCGTCATCCAGATCCAGCAGGAAATCGTCTTCGGCCAGCGTGGCCGGCGACGCTTCGGCGCCCAGGTCCAGATCCAGGTCGAACTCCGGCAGGTCGTCGAGGTTCTCCTTGATTTCGGTCTGCTGCTGCAGCACGGACTCGAAACTCAGGTCGTCATCGGCCGGAAACTCGTCCAGCTCGACCGGTGCTTCCGGCTCGATGGCCGCAGCAGGTGCAGGCTCAGCCACCGCTGGCTCCACCGGCTTGATGTTGTCCAGATCGTCGAGGCTCAGGTCGAACGCGCTGTCCAGCTCGTTGTCGGTTTCGGCCGGGGCTTGCGGCTCGTCGAGCAGCAGTTCCTTGACGTATTCGGCATCCAGCTCGGCGGCCATGGCCGCAGCGGCCAGCCCGGTGGCGGCAACGACCGCCATGGCCGGGAAGCGCTTCTTGAGCTCTTCGACCTTGGCGAAGTTCTCGCCGTTGGCGACCAATTGACGCTCCTGGCCGACGAACATGTCGCGGTCGCCTTGGCGGCCGTAGACTTCCATCAGTTTCAGGCGCAGGTCGCTGCGCTGCGGCTCCAGGCTCACGCCCTCCTCCAGCAGCGCGGCGGCCTGGTTCAGGCGACCGCCGTCGATGTGCGACTGGGCCTTGGCCAGTACGTCATCGGTGCGTTCGGCCGCCGGCGCGACCAGCGGCGCAGCGATCGGCTGCGCCACGACGACAGGCTCAACGGCCGGAGCCGGGGCTGGAGCTGGCGCCGGAGCAGGTGCCGGGTTCAGCTTGACGCTCGCCGCCGGCGTTTCCAAGCCTTCGAAGCTGCTTTCCGGCAGATCGAGCTCAGGCTCGAAGGATTGCTCCTCCAGGGCCCGGGCCATGCGCAGGTGCTTCTCGGCTTCCTGCTGGGCCTTGCGCCGGCGGGCCAGCAGCAACAGCAGAAGCAGCAGGACGATGGCGCCGCCGCCGGCCAGACCCAGCAGGATCGGATTGGTCAGCAGTTCGTTGAAGGCCTTGTCGTCATCGGCGGCCGGTTTCGGCTCGACCACAGGCTCGGCGGGCGCAGGCGCAGCTGCCTCGGGCGCAGGCGCAGCCGGAGCAGTTTGCACCGGAGCGACCGGCGGCGTGGTCGCCAGCTCGGCGGTGATGGCCGGCACCGGAGCCGGCGCAGGCGCAGCTTCCGGTGCGGCGGCCGGGGCAGCCCCTTCGGCCTGCATCTTCGCCAGTTGATTGTTCTTCAGTTCGATCAGGCGTTGCAGCTTGTCCAGCTGGCTCTGCAGGTCAGCCATGCGGCTTTTCAGCTCGGCATTGTCGCGACGGGTCGTGTCGAGGCTTTCCTGGGTCACCGCCAGCTTGTTGCTCAGGGCCTTGGCGTCGCCCGCCGGGCCTTTGCCGCGGGCCTTGCCGCTTTCGGCGGAGACCAGGCTCAGGTTGTCCTTGGGGTTCGGCGCAGCGCCGGCATTGCCGCGGCCACGCTTGGTCGCGTCCAGTTGCTGCTGGCCGGTGCCCGGCTTGGCCACGTAACGGCGGCCCTGGCGCCAGGCGGTGTTCTGCGCCGCGACTTCGGCGATCGCCTTCGATTGCGGCAGCGCCGTGCTTTGCACCGAGTCCGGCAGGCGCAGCACCTGGCCGGTCTTCAGGCGGTTGATGTTGCCGTCGATGAACGCATCCGGGTTGAGGGCCTGAATCGCCAGCATGGTCTGCTGCACCGATCCGCCGTTGCGCGCCTTGGCCGCGATCTCCCACAGGGTGTCGCGCGGCGTCGTGGTGTACTGCGCCGGGTGAGTGGCGCCGGTGGTCGGTGCGGTGATGGTCTGCACCGGGGCCTGCTGGGCGGCGTCGGCGGTCTGCTGGGAGAACTTGGACGGATCCAGCAGCACGCTGTAGTCGCGCAGCAGGCGGCCGTTGGGCCACATCACCTGCACCAGGAACTTCACCATCGGCTCGGACAGCGGCTTGCTGGACGTCACGCGCAGCACACTTTTGCCGCTGGCGTTGAGCACCGGGGTGAAGGTCAGATCGTTGAGGAAGGCCTGGCGGTCGACGCCGGCCTTGGCGAAGTCTTCGGGCGAGGCCAGGCTCGGCACCACTTCGGCAGCGGTGAGGTCCTTGACGTCGAGCAGCTCGATCTCCGCCACCAGCGGCTGGTTCAGGGTCGACTTCAGGGTCAGCTCCCCGAGCCCGAGGGCATGCGCCATACCGGAGGACAGCGCCGAGGCGGCCGCTATTGCTAACACCAGTTTGCGAACTTGAACCATAGCCTCTTCCTTTGTCTGAACATTCCTCGGCCAGCGAGAAGTCTTGAATACCGCTGCCGCAAGGCATTGCGCGCGACGACGGGAACGGGCCGCGCGCGATCATTTCTTTGATGCCCCGGAAAGTCCCGGAGAGTGACTCGTTGCCAAGCGCTCCGGCCAAGCATAGCGCCCGGCTAGAATCAGTCGACAAATTGTTGCCAAGTATCTTTTACAGCAGGCCTTTTATCAACAATTCGGCGACCTGCACCGCGTTGAGGGCCGCGCCTTTGCGCACGTTATCTGACGTCAGCCACAGATTTAGTTCCGCCGGCTCATCGACACCGCCGCGCACCCGCCCGACATAGACCACGTCCTGCCCCACCGCGTCACCGACCGCCGTCGGATAATCGCCGGCTTCGACCAGCTCGATGCCGGGCGCGTCTTCGAGCGCGGCGTTGACCTTTTCCAGGTCGACCGCGTCCGCTGACCGCAAGGTCACGCTAAAGCTATCGCCAAAAAACACCGGGGCTTGAATGCAAGTCGCGGAAATCTTCAAGGAAGGGTTGGCCAGCACCTGACGCAGTTCGCGCACCAGGCGTTTTTCCAGGGAGGTGTGGCCGTCGGCGTCCGGCGTGCCGACCTGGGCCAGCAGGTTGAAGGCGATCTGACGGTCGAAGAACGACGGCTCCAGAGGGCGCATGTTCAGAAGCTCGGCGGTCTGGCGCGCCAGCTCGGTGACGCCTTCGCGCCCCAGGGCGGACACCGCCAGGCTGGCGGTGACATGCACCGATTGCAGGTCGAGCAGACCGCGCAACGGCGCCAGCGCCACCGCCAGCGTCGTGGCCGACGGGCTCGGGCTGCCGACCTGGAACGGCGCCTTCAGGCCGTCCAGCACGCTGGCGTTGGCTTCCGGCACCACCTGCGGCGCCCGCTCGGCCGGCAAGGCGCCGGACAGGTCGATCAGCGAGCAGCCGGCGGCATGGGCGCGGTCGGCAAAGCTCAGGGTGACGGCGGGGCCGGCGGCGAAAAACGCCAGCCTGACCTTGCTGAAGTCGAACGCATCGACTTCCCGCACCCGTACGTTCTTGCCGCGAAAAGGCACCGAGCTGCCGGCGGATTCGCTGCTGGCCAGCAGGTGCAGGTTGCCGACCGGGAAGTCGCGCTCCTCAAGAATCTGCACAAGGGTTTCGCCGACGGTGCCGGTGGCGCCGATCACGGCAATATCGATGGGCTGGCTCATGGTGCGACCTCAGGCAGAACGGGGGGGAGCGGCACTTTACCGGGTGGCCGGCACACAGGCAATTTCTGCCGAAGCCCGGCCATGCCGGCGACCGCCCCGCCCTCCCCGGAGGCCACCCATCAAGGCATCAGGATGATCTTGTCCCCGCCGCCCTGATTCACCTCGGCATAACGGGCCAGCCCCTGCTCCAGCGGCGCCTCCACCAGCCCCTGCGGCAACGGCAGCAGGCCCTCGTCGAAGTAGCGGCCGAACTGCTCCAGCATCGCCGCACAGGCCTGCACGCCGTACAGCAGCGAGTTGATCCCGACCACCGACCCGCCCTTGCGGTACAGGGCCAGCGCCGGCAACTGCACATGCCCGTCCACCGGCGCGGCGATGATCGCGATCCGCCCGAACGTCGCCAGCGCCGCCACCGAAGCCGGCAGCCAGAAGCCCGTGGTGTCGAAAATCACATCGGCGCCGCCGCGGTACACCGCATTGACCTGGGCGCCCAGCGACTCCGGCGTGTCGAGCAGGATCGTCCGGTAGCCCTGGGCCTGCAAAGCCTCGACCTGCTCCGGCCGACGCGCCGCCGCCAGCACCTGGGCGCCGCGCACTTTGGCCAAGGCCAATGCCGCCGTGGCCACCGCCCCGCCGCCGATCACCAGCAGCCGCGTTTCGGCGCTCACCAGGCTGCGTTCCAGCGCGTCCCACGCCGTGGTGTACGGCACGCCAAGGCTGGCGGCCTGGGTGAAGCTCAAGTGCGAAGGCTTATGCGCCACGCCGTTGGCCGGCAGTTTGACGAACTGCGCATGGGAACCGTCGGCGAAGAAACCCAGCTCACGGCCCGTGCCCCACACTTCCTGGCCGATCAGCGCCGACGGCCCTTCGACCACGACCCCGGCGAAATCCCGACCAGGGATGCGCGGCAGCGTGGTGTAGGGAAAACGCCCGAGCACGTTCTTCACGTCGCTGGGGTTCAGGCCCGCCGCCTTGATCTGCACCAGCACCTCATCGGCGCCCGGCACCGGGGTCGGCACCTCGACGAAGCGCAGGGAAGCCAAATCGCCCGTTTGATCGAATTGCAATGCTTTCATGGGTACATCCACCGAATGGAAAAGGAAGGGATTCAGGACAGCCAGCCGGCCACCAGTTGCCGGCCCATCGGCCACAGCTGCTCACCGGCCAGCATGCCCAGCAGGCCGACCAGCGCGATCGTCGGCGGCGCCGGGGAGCGGATATCCAGCGCGCCGTAGAGCAGGCCGACGCCCAGGCCGACCGCCAGGGAAATCAGGTAATTCATGGGACAGCTCCGCCTGAGAAAGGGAATGGGCAGAGTCTAGGGAAAGGCGTGCGGCGGCATCGGCCAAGGACTTCCGAATTTCGGCCAATCCTTCGGCGCCCTGAATGGCGCCATCGCCAGCCGCCTATTGGATTTCGGTCAAAGGTCCGGATCCCGCGCGACCGCTGCGGGAGCGAGCCTGTTCGCGATCGCGCCGGAACATCCGGCACCGGCTTCGACTGACAGACCGCCATCGCGAGCAGGCTCGCCCCCACAAGGGATCGCGATCAACCCGAGCCGGCGCCTGCGCCGTACTGTGAAGGCGCCACGCCGAGCTCACGGCGGAACATGTCGCTGAAGCTGCTCGGCGAATAGCCCAGCTCCCGGGCGATGGCGCTGACCGGCACGCCCTGGATCAGCTCCGCCGCCGCGGTCGCCAGTTGCACCTGCCGCCGCCATTCGGCGAAGCCCATGCCCAGGCCGTCCTTGAACAGCCGCGCCAGGGTGCGCACGCTGGCCCCGGCGTTCTCCGCGTGCCGCTCGAACGGAATGTCCAGCGAAGGCGCGGCCATGACCGCCTGGCACAGGTTCATCAGGCGCCGGTCGGAATCGTCCGGCAGCGGGATTTTCAGCTGCGAGCGCCGGGCGCGCTTGAGCTCCAGCAGGGCCAGGCCGACCAGCGCGTCGTAATAGGCCGGATCGCCGCTGTCGCCCTCCTCCACCAGCCCGACGATCAGCTCGCGCAGCAGGCCGCCGACCTCGATCACCTGCACCGTGGCGTCGAGCGTCGCCGCCAGCGCCGGGCGCAGGTAAATATTGCGCATCTGCAGGTCCGACACCACGCGGATCCCATGGGGCACGCCCGGCGGCAGCCACACCGCCCGTTGCGGCGGGACGACCAGCGCCTCGTGAGGCGTCTCGACCCACATCACCCCGCTCATCGCATACAGCAACTGGCCCCAGACATGCTCGTGGGGCTCGATGAACAGGCCGCGCGGGTAGGTGCGCGCCAGCGGCTGCACCGGCACGTCGGTATCGCTCAGGTCGGGAGGCGCGGCAAGGGCCATGGCAGGGGTTCATCGGTTTGAGGGAAGCGCCATGGTAACCAGTCGCCGATCCGCCCGCCAACGCGCCGCCGGACAATCCGAATGAATTTTCCCGGCCCGCCGCGATCCCTCTATAACAACAGGGAGGAACCGGGGCTTTATGAACAACGCAAAACTGTTTGTCATCGAATACACCCTCCACGGCGCGCCGAAGTCGTTCATCATCCGCTCGGAAAAGATGGACAACGTCGAGGCCTGGCACTGGGCGAGCTGCGACGCCGGCGTCGGCCGGATCCCGCGTTTCGGCCGGGAAAAGGTGCAAAAGACCAGCAAGCCGATGGCGGAGAAATTCGGCGTGGAGAACGTCACCTGGCGACCGGCAAGCTAAGCTTGTCCGCTCACCGGCAGACACGGGGGATAGCCGCCATGACATCGATCAGGAGCCCGGCGCGGCTCGACTACGGGCTGGAGACGCCGGCCGGGTACGTCATCAAGAGCGTCGAGTGCCAGGTCGGGCTGGAACCGGTCGAGGGCGATCCCTACCGGTTTGCGCTGTGCGTATCCGCCCCGCTGCCGCAAGACCTGGACCAGGCCAGGACCGTGGACGTGCGGGTGCAGGGCCGACGCCTGCAAGGCGCTGTCCTGCGGATCAAACGCTTGGACGACACGCGCCTGAGACTGGAAGTGGAGCCCGATTAGGCCCCACTTACCCGGCATCAGCTCAGTGGGCGCATTTGCAACCCTGTAGAAGTTGCCGCGGATGTCCAGTCTTTCACTGCAGGTGCGCACGCGCCGAAACCGGTGGGAGCCAGCCTGCCGGCGATGGCGCCCGGCCGGGCGCCGTATGGGTTTCAGATGCGGAACTGCCCCACCAGCCGGCCCAGGCGCTGACCGAGCTCGGCCAGGCTGCGCGAGGTCTGGGCGCCGAACTGGGTCTCGTCCGCCACGCTGTCCACGGCCACGGCGATCTGGTGCACGCTGCGGTTGATCTCTTCGGCCACGGCGGTCTGCTCTTCGGCGGCGCTGGCGATCTGGGCGTTCATCGAGTTGATGGTCGCGATCAGTTCCGCCATCGCATCCAGCGATGCGCCGGCCTGATTGGCCTGGGCCGACGTGCCGTCGCCGGCCTCGCTGGAACGGCGCATGGCCTCGACCGCCGATTGGGTGCCGGCCTGCAGGCGGTCGATCATGCCTTGGATTTCCTGGGTGCTGATCTGCGTGCGGCTGGCCAGCGCCCGCACTTCGTCCGCCACCACCGCAAAACCGCGCCCGGCCTCCCCGGCCCGCGCCGCCTCGATGGCGGCGTTCAGCGCCAGCAGGTTGGTCTGCTCGGCGATGGAGCGGATCACCCCGAGCACGCCGACGATCGACGACACGTCCTGCTGCAGGCTGTCGAGGGACACGCCGCTGTGGCGGATGTCGTCCACCAACGCATGGATCTGCTGGATGCTGCCGGCCACGACCCGCTTGGCGGCCTGGCCTTCCTCGTCGGTCTGACGGGCGGCGACGGCGGCGTTCTGCGCGCTCTTGGCCACTTCCTGGGCGGCGGCGGACATCTCGTTGATCGCCGTGGCGACCTGATCGGTCTCGTGGCGCTGGCGCTCCATGGCCTGATCGGAACGGTGTGCCTGGTCCGACACCTGGGTCACCAGGCCAGTAAGCTGGGACGTCATTTCGGTGATCTGCCGTACCAGGCCGTGGATCTTGTCGACGAAGCGGTTGAACGAGCCGGCCAGTTCGCCGAGCTCATCCTGGCTGGTGATGGCCAGGCGGCGGGTCAGGTCGCCCTCGCCCGCCGCGATGTCGTCGAGGTTGGCTTTCATCAGGTTCAACGGGCGCAGGATGGTGTTGGCCAGCAGCATGCCCGCCGCGGCGATCACCAGCAGCACCACCACGGCCACGCCGACGATGCTCAGCACCACACCCCGCATGCGCTCCTGCACCGTGGCCTCGACCGCCGCCACTTGCGCTTCGATGCCGTCCAGGTTCACCGAGGTGCCGACCGCCATGTCCCACTTGGCCAGGTATTCGGTGTAGCCAAGCTTAGGCACCAGCACCTGGGCATTGCCCGGCAGCGGCGAGCTGTATTGCAGGTAATGGCTGCCGTCCTTCGCCACCTTCACCAGGTCGCGGTTGACGTAGACGCCGTTCGGGTCGCGGTTGTCCTTGAAGCTCTTGCCCACGCCGTCGGGGTCGTTGGCCTTGAACAGGCGCACGGTCTCGGAGTCGTAGCCGAAGAAGTAGCCGTCCTTGCCGTACTTGATGCTCGACAGCAGCTTGATCGCCTGGGCCCGGGCGGCGGTGTCGCCGGGGGCGGCGGCGTCGTACAGCGGCTTGATCGTGGTCATGGCCACGGCGACGTAGCTCTGCAGCGTGGCCTTGGCGTCGCCGAGCAGGCGCTCGCGGGTCTGTTCGACTTCCTTGTGCGCCTGTTCCTGAAGGATGAACAGCACGGTCAGGCTGATCACCAGCGCAAAGAGCAACACCGGAAGGACGGCAAGGGACAGGACTTTAGCCTTGAGGCTCAGACGCATGGACGGGCTCACTCTTTTGGTTTTATTGGCGTGGATAAAGGCGTTAACGGCCTGCCGAACCAAAAGTTGAGCCGGAGGCTCCCACCCGTGCCGATGCGGGAGCCAACAAGTGACCGCTGGTGGTCAGAGCACCATCGCGGCCAGCCACCCGGCCGCCAGCAGCGGCAGGTTGTAGTGCAGGAAGGTCGGCACCACGGTGTCCCAGATGTGGTGGTGCTGGCCGTCGATGTTCAGGCCGGAGGTCGGGCCCAGGGTCGAGTCCGAGGCCGGCGAGCCGGTGTCGCCCAGGGCGCCGGCGGTGCCGACGATGCAGACGATCGCCATCGGGCTGAAGCCCAGCTGCACGCACAGCGGCACGAAGATCGCCGCCAGGATCGGCACCGTGGAGAACGACGAGCCGATGCCGATGGTCACCATCAGCCCCACCAGCAGCATCAGCAGCGCGCCGATGGCCTGGCTGTGGTCGATCCACGCCGCTGCGCTCTCCACCAGCGTGCGCACCTCGCCCGTGGCCTTCAGCACCTCGGCGAAGCCTGAGGCCGAGATCATGATGAAGCCGATCATCGCCATCATCTTCATGCCTTCGGTGAACAGGCCGTCGGTCTCGCGCCACTTCACGATGCCGGAGGCGGAGAAGATCAGGAATCCGGCCAGCGCCCCGATAATCATCGAGTCCAGCAGCAACTGAATCATGAACGCCGCCGCAATGGCCAAGAAGGCGATCCCGAGGGTCATCGGGTTATAGGCGACGCTGACCTGCTCCACCTGCTCGATCTTCTCCAGGTCGTAGACCCGCTTCTTGCGGTAGCTGAAGAACACCGCCAGCAGCAGGCCGAACACCATGCCCGCCGCCGGAATGGCCATCGCGTGCATGACGTTGACCTGGCTGATGTCCACCCCGGCCTTGCTGACGTTGGCCAGCAGGATCTGATTGAGGAAGATGTTGCCGAACCCCACCGGGAACACCATGTACGGGGTGATCAGGCCGAAGGTCATCACGCAGGCGATCAGGCGCCGGTCCAGTTGCAGTTTGGTCAGCACATACAGCAACGGCGGCACCAGCAGCGGAATGAACGCGATGTGGATCGGCAGGATGTTCTGCGACGCGATCGCCACCACCCACAACAGCCCGATCAGCAGCCACTTGACGCTGCCGCCGCCGGTGGCGTGCTGGCGGTCGACCATGGCCAGGGCCTTGTCGGCCAGCGCGTGGGCCAGGCCGGACTTGGCGATGGCCACCGCGAACGCGCCCAGCAGCGCGTAGGACAACGCCACCGTCGCCCCGCCGCCCAGGCCGCTGTTGAACGCCTTGAGCGTGGCGTCGATGCCCAGGCCGCCGGTCAGGCCACCGACCAGCGCACCGACGATCAACGCGATCACCACGTGCACACGGGACAGGCTGAGGATCAGCATGACGCCGACCGCAGCAATCACTGCATTCATTTCACTACCTCAAAAACACGGCGATGGATGCGCTTCACCGCCAGACAGGATGAGTCCGCCCGGCAACGCCCGGAGGCCGCCAGCGAATTTGGATCGAGGGTCTTGTTAGAAGGGCGCGCACTGTGCCGCAGAGTGGCCGCAGTGTCAAAGCGAGGGGCTGCATTGTCCTGTAACAACCGATGAATCCGTGGCGAGGGAGCTTGCTCCCGCCGTGGGGGGCGGCCCGCATCGCGCCTGCTGCGCAGTCGAGCGGGAGCAGGCTCCCTCGCCACAGGAACATACGTGGCACTGCCGCCGGATGCGGCAATCGGTCCTATTGCGTTTGCGCCATAAAGAAAACCGCCGCGCTGCCGTTACAGTGCAAAGTCTCAGATAAATATCGAATAAGGACGTCTCCATGTCGCTCAGACAACTTTCCATCCAATGGAAAATCACCCTGCTCGCCGGGCTCTGCCTGGCCGGTATCGTGACCCTGTTGGTGGGTCTTTCGCTGTACCGCATGGAGCACAGTTCCGAGCTGGTGAAGGCGTCGAGCATGGAAATGCTCACCGAGTCGGCCCAGGCCCGCATCGAATCCCAGGGCGAAGTGCAGGCGGCGTTCATCCGCCAGCAGTTCATGGACGCCTACCAATACGGCCACGGCTTTTCGCGCCAGGTACTGTTCCTGCGCGAACAGGCCGAGAAACGCTTCCTGGATGCCTTCGACCTGCGCGAGGACATGACCCGTCAGGTCAAGTCGGCCCTGCAGGCCAACCCTGAGCTGCTGGGCCTGTCGCTGGTGTTCGAGGCCAACGCGCTGGACGGCAAGGACGAACTGTTCGCCGGCCAGGCGGAACTGGGCAGCAACGACAAGGGCCGCTTCGCCCTGTACTGGTCGCAGCCGACGCCGGGCAAGGTCACGTCCATGGCACTGCCGGAAAGCGACATGGCCGACACCAGCACCGGCCCCAGCGGCCAGGCCGCCAACGCCTGGTTCACCTGCCCGCGCACCACGCTCAAGCCCTGCGTGATCGAACCCTACTTCTATGTGATCGACGGCCAGAAGGTGCTGATGACCAGCATCGTGTTCCCGCTGACGGTCAACGGCAAAGTCATCGCCTCGCTGTCGGTGGACATCAACCTCAACAGCCTGCAGGCCATCAGCCAGAACGCCAGCAAGAAGCTGTACGACGGCCAGACCGCCGTGAGCATCATCAGCCCCGCCGGCCTGCTCGCCGGCCACAGCCCGGACGCCGGCAAGCTGAGCCAGCGCCTGGACGCCGTGGACAAGGCCAGCGGCGCCGAACTGCTGGGCCTGCTCGCCTCCAGCAAGACCGTGAGCAGCCTGCACAGCAACCAGCAGTTGAAGGTGCTGTCGCCGTTCCAGCCGATCCCTGGCGGGCCGTCCTGGGGCGTGCTGCTCGATGTGCCGGAAAAGGTGCTGGTCAGCCGCGCCGAAGCCCTCAAGCAGCAACTCGACGCCAGCAACCGCTCGGGCACGCTGATCGAGCTGAGCCTCGGCGCCCTCGCCGCCCTGCTCGGCCTGCTGCTGGTGTGGCTGATGGCCCGCAGCGTGACCAAGCCGATCCTCGGCGTGGCGCACATGCTCGAAGACATCGCCAGCGGCGAAGGCGACCTGACCCGGCGCCTGGCCTACGACAAGAACGATGAACTGGGCCAGCTGGCCGGCTGGTTCAACCGCTTCCTCGACAAACTGCAGCCGATCATCGCCCAGGTGAAACGCTCGGTGCAGGACGCACGCAACACCGCCGACCAGTCCTCGGCCATCGCCACCCAGACCAGCGCCGGCATGGAGCAGCAGTACCGCCAGGTGGATCAGGTCGCCACCGCGTCCCACGAGATGAGCGCCACCGCCCAGGACGTCGCCCGCAGCGCGGCGCAAGCCGCCGAAGCGGCCAAGGACGCCGACCGCGCCACCCGTCAGGGCCTGACTGTGATCGACCGCACCACCGCCAGCATCGACACCCTGGCCGCCGACATGAGCGCGGCGATGGCGCAGGTCGAAGGCCTGGCCGCCAACAGCGAGAAGATCGGCACCGTGCTGGAGACCATCCGCGCCATCGCCGAGCAGACCAACCTGCTGGCCCTCAACGCCGCCATCGAAGCGGCCCGCGCCGGAGAGGCCGGACGTGGCTTCGCGGTGGTCGCCGATGAAGTGCGCAACCTCGCCCGCCGCACCCAGGAGTCGGTGGAGGAGACCCGCCAAGTGATCGAGCAATTGCAGAACGGCACCCAGGACGTGGTCGGCTCGATGGGCAACAGCCACCGCCAGGCCCAGGGCAGCGTGGAGCAAGTCGGCCAGGCCGTGACGGCCCTGCGCCAGATCGGCGACGCCGTGACGGTGATCAGCGACATGAACCTGCAGATCGCCAGCGCGGCGGAAGAGCAAAGCGCCGTGGCCGAGGAGATCAACAACAACGTGGCGACCATTCGCGACGTGACCGAATCGCTGTCCGGCCAGGCCAACGAATCGGCGCGGGTGAGCCAGTCGCTCAACAGTTTGGCGAACCAGCAGCAGGGCCTGATGGACCAGTTCCGCGTCTGACCATTGGAAAACCTGTAGGCGCTGCGGTGCGATGACTCGACTTGCCAGCGAAGGGGCCGGCCCATCCGACATCAGTGGCGGCTGACCTTCCGCCATCGCTGGCAAGCCAGCTCCCACAAGGGGCTTGGCTGGCTGCAAAAATCTGTGTTCACCGCAAAACCTGTGGGAGCTGGCTCCCACAGGGGGCTTGGCTGACTGCAAAAATCTGTGTTCACCGCAAAACCTGTGGGAGCTGGCTCCCACAGGAGGCTTGGCTGACTGCAAAAATCTGTGTTTACCGCAAAACCTGTGGGAGCTGGCTTCCACAGGGGGCTTGGCTGGCTGCAAAAATCTGTGTTCACCGCAAACCCTGTGGGAGCTGGCTTGCCAGCGATGGCGTCGGTAAAGGCGCCGCCGCAGCTCCCGCCTGCCCTCAGCGCTTGGGCAGTTCGATCACCACGCTCAACCCGCCCCACTCGCTCTCGCGCAGCGCCAGTGTCCCGCCCCAGGCCTCGACGATGTCCCGCACGATCCCCAGCCCCAGGCCATGGCCGTCGGTCTGTTCATCCAGCCGGGTGCCGCGGCTGAACACCTGATCGCGCTGGGCCTCGGGGATGCCCGGGCCGTCGTCCTCGACGTTCAGCACAAAACCGCCCGCCGCCTCGACCACGCTCAGGCGCACCTCGGCGTCAGCCCATTTGCAGGCGTTGTCCAGCAGGTTGCCGAGCAGTTCCAGCAAGTCTTCCCGATCCCACGGCAGTTGCAGGCCCGCAGGCGCCGTGAAGCTCAACGCCAGGTGTTCGCCGTGGATCATGTTCAACGTCGCCAGCAGGCCCGGCAGCTCCGCACCGCAATCGAACAGCGCCCCCGGCAGCGCATCGCCGGACAGCCGCGCACGGTTCAACTCGCGGTTGAGCCGCTGCTGCACCTGCGCAAGTTGCTCGGTGAGCATCTTGCGCAGCTGCGGGTCCCCGTCGAGCCGTTCGCTTGAGGCCAAGCTCAGCAGCACCGCCAGCGGCGTCTTCAGCGCATGACCGAGGTTGCCCAAGGCGTTGCGCGAGCGTTTGAGACTGTCTTCGGTGTGGGCCAGCAAATGGTTGATCTGCGCCACCAGGGGTTCCAGCTCGGTCGGCACTTGCTCGTCGAGCTGCGAGCGCTGGCCCTGCTGCAACTGGGCGATCTGTTCCCGTGCCGTTTCCAGCGGGCGCAGGGCCCGGCGCACGGTGAGCCGTTGCAGCAACAGGATCAGCAACAGGCCGGCCAGTCCGAGCCCGAGCCCGACCTGGCGCATGCGCCGGAAGCTCTCGCGCACCGGGGTGTAGTCCTGGGCGACGCTGATGGAGATCGACTGGCCCAGGCGCCGGTAGTCCGAGCGCAGCACCAGCAACTGCTGGCCGCCGGGGCCCAGTTGCAGGTTGCTGTGCAGGCCGGGGTGATCCAGCAGCGGCAGATCCTGATCCCACAGCGAGCGCGAGCGCCAGTGGCTGTCGGCGAAGTCGATGCGGAAATAATGCCCGGAGAACGGCCGCTGATAGGCCGGCGACAGATGCCGCTCATCCAGCTGCAAGCCCTGCGGGCCGCGCACCAGCGCCACCAGCAGGCTTTCGCTGTCGTTGCGCAGGCCGGCTTCGAGGTAACGCTGCAGGCCCACTTCGAACAGCCACAGGCTGACCTGCGCCAGCACCAGGCCGACGATCACCATCACGCTGATCAGGCCCAGGCTCAGGCGCCGCTGGATCGACCTCACGAAGCCTGCCCGCCGAACAGGTAACCCTGGCCGCGGCGGGTTTCGATCACGCTCTTGCCGAGCTTGCGCCGCAAGTGGTTGACGTGGACTTCCAGCACGTTGGAGTCGCGCTCGGTCTCGCCGTCGTAGAGGTGTTCGGCAAGGTGGCTCTTGGACAGGATCTGCTGCGGATGGAGCATGAAATAGCGCAGCAGGCGGAATTCGGCGGCGGTCAGCTGAATGTCGGCGCCGTCGCGGGTGACGCACTGGCGGCCTTCGTCCAGGTGCAGGCCGGCGGCCTTGAGGGTCGGCTGGTTGGCCTGGCCCTTGGAGCGGCGCAGCAGCGACTGGATGCGCAGGAACAGTTCTTCCGGATGGAACGGCTTGGTCAGGTAGTCGTCGGCCCCGGCCTTCAGGCCTTCGATGCGCTCGGCCCAGGAGTCCCGGGCCGTGAGGATCAGCACCGGCACGGCCAGGCCGCCGGCCCGCCACTGCGCCAGCACCTCCAGCCCCGGCACGCCGGGCAGGCCGAGGTCGAGGACGATCAGGTCATAGGGCTCGCTGCCGCCCTGATAGACCGCATCGCGCCCGTCCGCCAGCCAATCGACCGCATAGCCCTGGCGCTGCAGGCCGGCGAGCAGTTCATCGGCCAACGGTACGTGGTCTTCCACCAATAGCAGACGCATCGGTCAATCTTCCTTGTCTTTGATCAGTTGCCCGGTGTCGGCCTTGAGGTGCAGCTCGCGGGCCACCCCTTCGACCGTCAGCAGCTCGACTTCATAAACATAGACGTCGTGCTTCTCTTCCAGCTCGACCTCCAGCAGCTTGGCGCCGGGATAGCGGTCCAGCGCCTGTTGCAGCACCTGTTCCAGCGGCAGGATCACGCCCTGCTGGCGCAGGCGCAGGGCCTCATCCTGGTCGAGGTCGCGGGCCGCCGCCAGCGAGCAGAACGCCAACAGCGCCAGGGCCAGACGGCTCCCGACGCGCGGATGCAGAAAATACGGCTTCATTACGTGTCCTGATGATCCTTGAGCACTTGCCCGCTGACCGCGTCCAGTTCCATGTCCCACGCCTGGCCCTGCGGATCGCGCAGTTCGATCTGGTAGAGGTACTTGCCGTACTTCTCTTCCAGCTCGGTGTCGGTGACCGTCGAACCAGGGTGTTTGGCCAGCGCTGCGGCGTTGAGCTTCTCGAAAGACTGGATAGTACCAGCGTCGCGCAGGCGCAGGGCCTCATCGGGGCCCAGGTCGCGGGCGTGGGCGAGGCTCGCGGTCAGGCCGATGATCGAGGCGATGGACAGGGCAGTCAGGGTCTTCATGGGGTGTCTCCGTATTTTTATGTGCTGCGGGGCGTCACCTTAGCGGGGTGAACTTAATTGAAACTGAATGGCCATCATTGCCCTGCCCGACACGACCTCCTGCGGGACTTCCTGTGGGAGCTGGCTTGCCAGCGATAGCGATTCTGCGTGCGACATCGCAGTGACTGTCCTTCCGTCATCGCTGGCAAGCCAGCTCCCACAGGGTTCGCAGTGGCTCTATAATCCCCGCTCGCCATCGACCGAGGCCGACATGACCGCCATCCACATCAAGTTCCCCGCCCTCACCCTCAAGGCCGGCCCCCGGGCCATGGCGCGCATCCGCGCCCGGGGCCTGAGCGCCGCCGACGTCGGCACCCTGCCCGGCGCCGCCGGCGGGCCGAAGGCGCTGGGGATCCAGGGGCTGGATCTGGCACTGTTCGGCGAATGGCTGCCGGCGGCGCCCCGGGAGCGCTCGCTGATCGGTGCGTCGGTGGGTTCCTGGCGCTTCGCCAGCGCCTGCCTGCCGGACGCCGCCGAAGGCATCCGCCGTCTCGGTCACCTGTACACCGAGCAAAACTTCAACAAGGGCGTCACCGTCACCGAGGTCAGCCGCAGTTCCCGGCGCATGCTCGACGACCTGCTCGACGGCCGCGACGCGCGCCTGCTCGACAACCCCCACTACCGCCTCAACATCATGGTGGTCAAAAGCCACGGCCGGCTGGCGGACGATCACCGCGGCCGGCTGGGCCTGGCGCTGGGCTCGGTGATCGCCGACAACCTGCGCGGCCGGGCGCGGCTGGCGCGGCACTTCGAGCGGCTGATCATCCACGACCCGCGCCTGGCGCCGCCGGTGGAGGCGCTGAACGACTTCCCGTCGCGCTTCATCGCCCTGGACGCCGGCAACCTGCGCCAGGCGCTGCTGGCCTCGGGCTCGATCCCGATGGTGATGGAGGGTGTGCGCGACCTGCCGGGAGCCGGCGCCGGCACGTTCCGCGACGGCGGCCTGCTGGACTATCACCTCGACCTGCCCTACAGCGGCGACGGCATCGTGCTGTATCCGCACTTCACCGACCGGGTCATCCCCGGCTGGTTCGACAAGACCCTGCCTTGGCGCCGGGCGTCGACCCAGCGCCTGCAAGACGTGCTGCTGCTCGCCCCGTCGAAGGAATACCTGGCGCGCCTGCCCTACGGCAAGCTGCCGGACCGCAACGACTTCAAGCGCTTCATGGGCGATGCGCCCGCCCGGCAGAAATACTGGCGCGCGGCGATGGACGAAAGCCGGCGGCTGGGCGACGAGTTTCTCGAACTGGCCGCCAACGGTCGCCTCGCCGAACGCCTGCTGACCCTTTAGTCAGCGTTTTGCCGCACGGCCGCAGACAAGCTGGTAAACTCGCCGCCTGCCCGAATCGCTGACGCGACGCCATCTGAACAGAGCCGACATCACCGTGGAAATCTTCAAGGAATTTACGTTCGAATCCGCCCACCGCCTGCCCCACGTGCCGGACGGCCACAAGTGCGGACGCCTGCACGGCCATTCGTTCAAGGTGGCCATCCACCTGAGCGGCGACATCGATCCGCACACCGGCTGGATCCGCGACTTCTCCGAGATCAAGGCGATCTTCAAGCCGCTGTACGAGCGCCTGGACCACAACTACCTGAACGACATCCCGGGCCTTGAGAACCCGACCAGCGAAGTGCTGGCCAAGTTCATCTGGAACGAGCTCAAGCCCCTGCTGCCGGAACTCAGCGCGATCCGCATCCACGAGACCTGCACCAGCGGCTGCATCTACCGCGGCGAGTGAGCCCAGCGGCCTAAAAAAACCACCGGGAACGGTGGTTTTTTTGTGCCTATGCTTTTTGGCTCAACCCGCCAAGAGGACAGACCCATGACGGACTGGCTGCTGGATCAGGTCTTTGACTTCAACGGGCGAGGCGTTCGCCATGCCGTCCGCGGCGACGGGCCGCCGCTGGTGTTCGTGCACGGCACCCCGTTTTCGTCCTATGTATGGCACCGCATCGCCCCGCACTTCTACAGGACTCACCGGGTGCACTGCTTCGACCTGCTGGGCTACGGGCAGTCCGAAAAGCCTGACGCCGACGTGTCCCTCGGGGTGCAGAACGAACTGCTGGCGCAATTGCTGGATCACTGGAACCTGCAACGTCCGGACGTGGTGGCCCACGACTTCGGCGGCGCCACCGCCCTGCGCGCGCACCTGCTCAACGGCAAGGAGTACCGCACCCTGACGCTGATCGACCCGGTCGCGCTGTCGCCCTGGGGCTCGCCGTTCGTCCAGCACGTGCGCCAGCATGAGGCCGCGTTCAGCGGCCTGCCCGACTACATTCAGCGGGCCGTCGTTCCGGCCTACATCCGTGGCGCCGTCCACCGCGACATGCCCGACGACGAACTCGCCCCCTACGTGCAGCCCTGGCTCGGCGATCCGGGCCAGGCGGCGTTCTACCGACAGATCGCGCAGATGGACGAGCGCTACACCCGCCAGGTGCAGGACCTGTACCCGACGATCCGCTGCCCGGTGCAGATCCTCTGGGGCGAGGACGATCAGTGGATCCCCATCGAGCGCGGCCGGGCGTTGCACGGGATGATTCCCGGATCGCGGTTCCACGCCATCCCGAACGCCGGGCACCTGGTCCAGGAAGATGCCCCGGAGGCCATCGTCGCGGCCCTGCTGCGTTTTCTCTGATGTCCCAGCAGGGGCGGGTATTGCGCTAAGGTACGACGCAGTGACCGCACCCGATCCATGAAAAGGATGAGCCGATGCACATCATCAACGCCCGCTTGCGCAACCAGGAAGGCCTGCACGCACTGCACCTGGAAGACGGCCTGATCCGCAGCGTCGCCCGCCAGACCGAAGCCCCCACTTTGGGCCCCGACGACCTCGATGCCGGCGGCAACCTGGTGGTGCCGCCGTTCGTCGAACCGCACATCCACCTCGACGCTACCCTGACCGCCGGCGAGCCGCGCTGGAACATGAGCGGCACGCTGTTCGAAGGCATCGAATGCTGGGGCGAACGCAAGGCCACCATCACCTTCGAAGACACCAAGACCCGCGCCGGAAAAACCCTCCAGGCCCTGGCCGCCCACGGCATCCAGCATGTGCGCACCCATGTCGACGTCACCGACCCGCAGCTCACCGCGCTCAAGGCGATGCTGGAGGTGCGCGAGGAAAACCGTCACCTGGTGGATCTGCAGATCGTCGCGTTCCCCCAGGAAGGCATCGAGTCGTTTCGCAACGGTCGCGACCTGATGGAAGAAGCCATCCGCCTGGGCGCCGACGTGGTCGGCGGCATTCCGCATTTCGAGTACACCCGCGACCAGGGCGTGAGCTCGGTGAAGTTTTTGATGGACCTGGCCGAGCGCACCGGCTGCCTGGTGGACGTGCACTGCGACGAGACCGACGACCCGCATTCGCGCTTTCTCGAAGTGCTGGCCGAAGAGGCCCGCAGCCGCGGCATGGGCGCCCGGGTCAGCGCCAGCCACACCACGGCCATGGGTTCCTACGATAACGCCTACTGCGCCAAGCTGTTCCGCCTGCTCGGGCACTCGGGCATCAGTTTCGTCTCCTGCCCGACCGAGAGCATCCACTTGCAGGGGCGCTTCGACACCTTCCCCAAACGCCGGGGCGTGACCCGGGTCAACGAACTGCTGGAGGCGGGTATGAACGTCTGCTTCGGCCAGGACTCGATCGTCGATCCGTGGTATCCGCTGGGCAACGGCAACATCCTGCGGGTGCTGGAGGCCGGGCTGCACATCTGCCACATGCTCGGCTACCGCAACCTGCAGAACGCCCTGGACCTGGTGACCGACAACAGCGCCAAGGCCCTGTACCTGGGCGAACGCTACGGGCTGGAGCCTGGGCGGCCGGCGAACCTGCTGATCCTGTCGGCGGACAGCGACTACGAAGTGATCCGCAGCCAGGGCCTGCCGCTGTATTCGATCCGCGGGGGCAAGGTGCTGATGAAGCGGCAGATGCCGGTGGTGGAATTCGTCTAAGGTTCAGGGATCGGCGCCATCCCGGCGCCGATCTCCCGATGGACGCCGTGTCATGCCGTAATTTGTGCGAAGTTGCTCTGCTGCCATCCTCATTCGAACGTGAGGACGCGACATGAATCATCACTCCCCTTCCGATCCCATGGCCACGCTCTACTGCGAAGGCCGCCACACATTCATCGACCTGGTGCCCGATGGCGGATCCCGCCTCGATGCACTGTTCCATACCGCACCCGCCTTGGGTGAGCTGGCGGTCGGCGTGGTGTACGGGCACCTGCACGCCCGGCCGGGCCTGGATCCCCGCTTGCGCGAAGCGGTGTCGTTTGCGGCGATCGTGGCGTCCGGCATGGTCGGGCCGCCGTTGAGCGTGCACCTCAAGACTGGCCTGGCCTCCGGCCTCGCGCCCGGCGAACTGACGGAGGTGCTTTTGCAGGCCTCGGCCTTCGCCGGTTTCCCCCGGGCAGTGAGCGCCGCCGACCAGCTCAACCGCCTGTTTGCCGACGCGGGCCTGCCGTCGCCTCCACCCGCCCCTCCCCGCGAGGTTGCCCTGGCATTCTGCGGGTTGGTGCGCGAGGGCCGTCCGCCGATGCCGCTCAGCGAGGCGGTCAAGCGTCATCTGTGCCGGGCCGAACGCCTGGCGTTGTTTGCCACCTCAGCGAGCGCCGTCGTGGTCGAGTGCTTCGACGGCATCGACACTGATCCGCAAGCCTTGCTTCACCTGAACGTGGAAGGCGAAACCGTCGTGAGCGTCGCCTTGTTCAAGGCCCACTGAAACGGCCGGCCACTCTTCCGGGCCGGCATCAAGCCCGGGCGTGCGCAGTGCCGAACAGGCGCACGCCCGTCAACTCGTCGCCGCACGCCTCCAGCAGCACCGGCGCCGTGCCGCCGGGCATTACCACCTGCACCTGCCCTGCCTTCACCCAACCGACCCGCCAGGCCGCGCACGCCACCGCGCTGGCGCTGGTGCCGGAGGACGCCGTTGGGCCTTCGCCGCGCTCGAACACCCGCGCGATGACACGCTGTTCGCCGCCGCGCTGCGCCCATTGCAGGTTGACCCCGGCCGGACAGGGTTGGCCGGCCCCTTCGGGCATGGCGTAGGCGATCCGGGTCAGGGGCTCGTTCAGCGGCGCATCGCGCAGTTGTTCGTTGTCCGGCAGGTGCGCCCCGTCGGCCACCAGCGTGACGCCATGGGGATTGCCGATGCGCACGAACTGGCTGCGGCCCCAGGCCGGATCGAGGCGTGCCAGCGGTTCGACCCGGCTGAGTTCGCGGCCCTCGAACATCACCGTTTCGACGCCTTGCGCGCCCACCGCCGCCGGGCCGAAGCTTGGCCGGCCTAGGTCCAGCCAGAAGCCTTGCACGGCTTCGACCTGCGCCGGTTTGACCGAGGTGGCCACAGGCGAGACCGCGTCCTGCTTGTCATGGTGCACCCGCAGCAACGCCCCCTCTTGCGGCATCAGGCCTTGTTCGAGCAGCGCCTGGGAAAAGATCGTCAGGCCGTTGCCGCTGCGCTCGGCCAACGAGCCGTCGGTGTTGACGATCAGCAGGTCGAACGGCGGCGCGGACTGGAACGGACCGATCAGCAAACCATCGCTGCGGTGCGCCTTGGCCCCCGCCGGACGCTCGCCGTCGGGCCACTCGCAGCAGGCCGCCACCGCAGCGCGGCTCCACGACGGCCGCGACGCCGCGCAAGCTTGCGCCGTGGCGGGCAACGGCACGCCGGCGTCCCGCAGCGCCTTGGGTGAAACGACGGCGTAAAGGTTGCCCCGTGCATCGTAAAGCGGCGTCATCGGTCGATCCCTGGATGGTTCAAAGGCACCACTGTACCTCGTGTGGGCGCGCGCCTGCTCGCGCCCGCGGGCTCACTGTGCAAGGATGTCCGCCTGCTGTAACGATTCTGCCAAGGATTCCCATGACCGACCTCAACGCCCAAGCCGCTTTCGTTCCCGGACGCCTGCAACAGATGTCCACCCGCATCGCCTTCTTCATCGCCGGCCTCGGCATCGCGGCGTGGGCGCCGCTGGTGCCGTACGCCAAGGCCCGGGCCGGGCTCGACGAAGGCACGCTGGGCCTGTTGCTGCTGTGCCTGGGGGTGGGGTCGATCCTGGCGATGCCGCTGGCGGGCATCCTGGCCACCCGGTTCGGCTGCCGCAAGGTGGCCACCGGCGGCACGCTGCTGATCTGCGCGGCGTTGCCGTTGCTGGCGACGGTCTCGTCGGTTCCGGCGCTGATCGCCACGCTGTTCATGTTCGGCGCCGGGCTGGGCACGGTGGACTCGACGGTGAACCTGCAAGCGGTGATCGTCGAGCGGGCCAGCGGGAAAAACATGATGTCCGGGTTCCACGGCCTGTTCAGCCTCGGTGGCATCGTCGGCGCGGCGGGGGTCAGCGGCTTGCTGGGCCTCGGCCTGTCGCCGCTGGCGGCGATGCTGGTGGTGGTCGCGCTGCTGGTCGCGTCCCTGTTCAAGGCCGTGCCGCACATGCTGCCCTACGGCAGCGAAAGCTCGGGGCCGGCGTTTGCGGTGCCCCACGGCATCGTCCTGTTCATCGGCGGCATGTGCTTCATCGTGTTCCTCACCGAAGGCGCTGCGCTGGACTGGAGCGCGGTGTTCCTGGCCGAGGAACGCGGCATCGACAAGGCCTATGCGGGCCTGGGCTACGCCGCGTTCGCCCTGACCATGACGGCGGGCCGCCTCACCGGCGACCGCATCGTCCGGCGCCTGGGGGCGACGCGAGTGATCCTGTTCGGCGGGCTGACCGCGGCGGCGGGCCTGTTCCTGGCAACGTTCGCGCCGTCCTGGCAGGCGGCCCTGATCGGTTACGCGCTGGTCGGGGCCGGTTGCTCGAACATCGTGCCGGTGCTGTACACGGCGGTGGGCAAGCAGACGGTGATGCCGGAAAGCATCGCGGTGCCGGCCATCACCACCCTGGGCTATGCGGGGATTCTGGCGGGACCTGCGGTGATCGGGTTCGTCGCCCACGGCAGCAGCCTGAGCTTCGCCTTCGGCCTAATGGCGGTGCTGCTGGTGGCGGTGGCGATCGGCGGCAAAGTGCTGAAGGTCTGAACGAGCGGCCTGGCTGGCACATAGGTGCTGGATGGGCCGCCGTCATCGCGGGCAAGCCCGCTCCCACAGGGTTCTGCGGTGACCACAGCCCCTGCATTCACTGGAGATCTCCTGTGGGAGCCAGCCTGCTGGCGATGGCGGCCTGCCTGACACATGGATGCTGGATTGGCCGCCGTCATCGCGAGCAGGCTCGCTCCCACAGGGTTCTGCGGTGACCACAGCCCTGCATTCACTGGAGATCTCCTGTGGGAGCCAGCCTGCTGGCGATGGCGGCCTGCCTGACACATCGAAGTTGGATGGGCTGCCGTCATCGCGGACAAGCCCGCTCCCACAGGGGGAGCGGGGGCGCTGCGGGAGTCGTCAGAAGCCGACGCTGGCCTGCACGAAGAACGTACGCGGCGTGCCCACGTAGATCCCCGAGTTGTTGTCGCTGGAGCGGGTGAAGTACTGCTTGTCGAAGATGTTCTTCACCCCGGCGCCCAGCTTGAGGTTCGACAATTGCGCGCCGAAGTCGTAGCCGCCGCGCACGTTCCAGGTCACGTAGCCCGGAATGTCGCCGTATTGCCCGTCCGCCGTGCCTTCGGTGATGTAGTTGCCGCTGAAGCTGCCGTCGGCGTTGACCCCGGTGCCCGGCGAGCGTTGCTTGGACTGGGCGAAGCCGTCGAGGTTGTAGGTCCAGCGGTTGATGTCGTAACGCAGGCCGACGGTGGCCACTTGGCGCGAGTAGAACGGCAGGTCTCGGCCCTTGAAGCCCGGGATCTCCCCTTCATAGGTCGCCCGGGTGTAGGTGAAGCCGGCGTTGGCGGTCAGGCCGTCGAGGCGCGGGTCCAGCGCGGCCATGTCGTAGTGCACGGACGCTTCGACGCCCTGGTGCTTGGTCGCGCCGAGGTTAGTCCAGCCCACGTCGTTGCTGATGTATTGCAGCTCGTCGTCGAAGTCGATGTAGAACAGCGTCACCTCGCCGCCCCACACGTCATCGTTGTAGCGGGTGCCGATCTCGTAGGTCTTGGCCTTTTCCGGGTTCAGGCCGTTGGCGGTCTGGTCGCCCGAGCCGCCCTGGCCGAGCTGGAAGTACTGCAGGCTGCCGAACGAGGTCTCGTAGTTGGCGAACAGCTTCCACGCATCGGACAGGTGGTACATCACGCTCAGGGCCGGCAGCGGCTCGTTGCTTTCGATGCTGCGGTTCTTCTCCGGCACGCGCTTGCCGGCGGTGTCGAGCACCGCGCGGTCGTGCCAGTCAGTGCTGATGTGCTCGAAGCGGATGCCCGGCGTCACGGTCCAGTTGCCGACGTCGATCTTGTTGTCGACGTACACCGCATTGGCCTCGGTGCCGCCGGTGCGGTCCTGGAACACGTGGCCGTCGGAGGTCTTGGTCACCACCGGCTGGTTGTTGACCAGGGCCAGGCGGCTGGACTGCTCGTGCATGGCCTCTTTCAGGTAGCGGTAGCCGACGCTGACTTCCTGGGTGGTGGGGCCGACGTCGAACACCCGCGACACGCGCGGCTCGATGCCCAGCGTGTAGTAGGAGCGCGGGAACGAGCTGAGAGTCTTCTGGTCGCGGGCGGCGATGGTGCTGCCGCGGAAGCTGTCGGAATAGTAGGTCAGCACTTCGGCCTGGGTGCGCTCGTCGATCTGGCGGATCCACTTGAACGACACGTCCTTGCGCCGCCCGCTGAAGCCGTCGTAGTCGCGGTCGGACTGGAACGGCTTGTCGTCGTACTGTTTCTGGGTCAGGCCGCCGGGCATGTCGGCGCTGGCGTCGTAGTAGTGGAAGTTGAGGCTGAAATCGTCCTGCTCGGTCGGCGCCCAATGGGTCTTGAGGATGACGTCGTCGATGTCGTTGCCGTTGTTGCGCTCGCGGTAACCGTTGCCGTTGACGCCGGAGTACAGCAGCGCCATGCCGAGGCCGTTGTCGGCGGTACCGCCCAGGAAGGCGGTGTCGATGTGTTTCCAGCCGCCGTGCTGGGAGGTCTCCAGCGTCGTACCGATTTCACCGGTGACCTTTTCGGGGATGGCGCGGGTGACGAAGTTGATCACGCCGCCGACGTTCTGCGGCCCGTAGCGCACGGAACCGGCGCCGCGCACCACGTCGATGCTGTCGAGGTTGCCCGACGAGATCGGCGCCATCGACAGCTGCGGCTGGCCGTAAGGGGCGAAGGCCGCCGGCACGCCGTCGATCAGCACGGTGGAGCGCGGCGACAGGCGCGAGGTCAGGCCGCGCACGCCGACGTTCAGCGAGATGTCGCTGCCGCCGGTGCCGTTGGCCTCCTGCACCTGCACGCCCGGCACCCGGCGCAGCACGTCGCCGACGTTCATGGCGCCCTGCTCCACCATCGCTTCGCGGCGGATCACGGTACGGGCGCCGGGGTGATTCTGCACCACGGCGGCGTCGGCGTCGCCGAGCCAGTCGCCGACCACCTTGATGTCGGTCACGCCCAGTTCCAGCGGACCGTTGGCGGCGGCCGTCGGCGCCGGTGACAACGTCACCGAGCCTTTGTTGATCTGGTAGTCCAGGCCGCTGCCCTGCAGCAATTGGCGCAGGGCCTGTTCCGGCGAGAGGTTGCCGTCCACCGCCGGGGCCTGTTTGCCGGCGACCAGGTCAGGACTGAAAAACACTTGCAGCGAGGTTTGCTGGCCCAATTCGCTCAGGGCCTGGCCCAGCGGCTGCGCGCGGATGTGAATGACATCGGCGGCGAACGCCAGCGGCACGGCAGCGTTGACCGCCAGCGCGAGGGCCAGCGGCAGCCAAGGGGATTTCTTGTTGTTGGCGTTGGTGTTTTTCACGTCGAACGTAGTCCTGTGGATCGCAAGTGTATGCGTCTGTTAATGCAAACCAGTTGCAGTTGAACAGGAAGACGATGAACTCGAAAAAAACCTGAATTTTATTTTGAAATTATTTCCTGGCTGCCGTCGGCCAGCGTGCGCACGGCCACCGGCAGGATGTTCGGCAAGGCCTTGAGCAAGGCGTCGGTGTTGTTGGTGCGGAACACGCTGGTCAGGCGCAGGTTGGCCACGGCGGGGCCGGAGACCTTCAGAGGCTTGTCGCGGTAACGGGACACCTGCGCCGCCACATCGCTCAGGCTGGCGTTGTTGAACACCAGTTTGCCGCTGCGCCAGGCGGTCAGCTCGGCCGGGTTGACCGCGTAGGCCGGCGCGACGGCGCCCTGGGCGTCGACATGGGTGCCCAGGCCGGCGGTCAGGCTGACGAAGGCGTTGTCCCGCGCGTTGCGGCCCTGCACCTTGACCGTGCCCTGCTCCACCGCGACCCGGGTCTGCGCCGGGTCGCGGCGCACGTCGAAGCGGGTGCCGGTGACCGTGACCTTGCCGCTGCCGGCCTCGACCACGAACGGACGCGAGGTGTCGTGCTCGACACTGAACATCGCCTCGCCTTCGGTGAGTTCGACGACGCGGCGATCCTTTTCAAAGCGCACCTTCAAGGCACTCCGGCTGTCGAGGTCGACGACCGAACCGTCAGGCAGCGCCACATGCCGCCGTTCGCCGGTCTTCGTCGCGAATTCGGCGCTGTAGCCCGCCGGTGGGTTGAGCCCGCTGAACAGCCCCAGCCCGACCGCCACCGCCAGCACCCCGGCGGCCACCGCATAGCGCAGCGCCGGCCGGCGCTCGCGGCGGGCCGGCGGCTCGTCGCACAAGGCCTTCAGGCGTGGCGCCGGCAGCAGGTCGGCGGCGGTCCACACGCCTTGCAGCAACAGGAACTCGTCGCGGTGCGAGGCATGTTCGTTCAGCCAGGCGTCGAAGCGCTGCCGCTCGTCCACGCTGACGGCCGCCTCCTGCAGGCGCACGAACCAGCGTGCCGCCTCATCGCGCACCGTTGCCTGCCCGCACGCGCAATCACGGGTCTGCATCATGGAATGTCCTGTCTGGCCGGGGATGAATGACGGCGCCCGCTCATGGCTGCAACCCGTCCAGACGGTCGCGCAGGTGCCGCAGGGTGCGGATCATATACTTTTCCACCATGTTCCTGGACAGCCCCAGGCGCTCGGCGATTTCCGCCTGGGTCAGGCCTTCGAGCTTCTGCCAGACGAAGATCCGCCGGCAGTTGACCGGCAGCTCCGCGAGCGCCCGCTCGATGGAATCGGCCAACTGGATCGCATGCATGTAATGCTCCGGGTCGCCGGTCGGCGACTCACTGAGATCGATCGCCTCCGACTCCATGGCGCCCCGTCGGTCCTCACGCCGAAAGCCGTCCACCGCGATGTTGCGTGCGGTCTGGTGCAGGTACGCCCGTGGCTGCTGCACTGTCGCCGCATCGGTTTCGAGCACCCGCACGAAGGTGTCGTGCGCCAGGTCCTCGGCCTGCTGACGATTGCGCAGGCGACGGGTCCAGGTGCCGATCAACTCTTCGTAATGCTCGAAAAAGCCGGGTCTGCGGGGCAGCATGGGGATCATGGCGGCGTGCTGAGGAAAGGGGCGTGAATAGTAATGCTTCGTATTAAGCCCGGCAATCGTTCCTTGGGCCTGTCGACGGGAGGCGGCCTGCGCCCTATTTGGCCTTGATCTTGCCCGTTCCTTTGCCCTGGTCCGGATCGACGATGCCGAAACACCCCTCCGGCGGATGCAGATACTGATAAAGCGGATTGACCAGCAGGTGCGCGTCACCGCAGGTGATCAGGTGGATGTGGTCGCGGTAGGTGTCGATCAGGCGCTGGATCGCGGGGGCGATGTAAGGATGGATGCCCGTGCGCAGCTCCATGCCGGCCCGCACGTAGGCCGAGTAGAGTTCCTTGAACTTGGCGCCGTCCGTTGCCGACAGCCGCGTCGTCGACGACGGGGTGGAACTGAAGATGGCCTTCAGGCCGGTCTTTTCCTCGACGTAGGGTTTGGCGAAGTCCACGAACGCTTGGTGCTCGGTTCTCAGAAACCCCATCTGCGCGACCTTGGCGCTGTCGCCCAACGCACCGCGGACAAACCCGACGGTGATGTTGGCGGGAAAGTCCTGCGCCCGGTTGTAGTAGTTCTTCATCAGGTTTTCGAGGATCGGGAACACCGCGTGCTCCCAGCCGAACACCTTGCCGTGGTCAAACACCGGGCCGAACAGCGGCGGCACCGAATCACGGGTGACCGCCCTGGGGTACTGCTCGACATGGCAGACGATCTTGTTGTCTTCGATCAGCGGTGCGAAGAAGTTCGCCCAGACGCCCTGCGCCGCCCATTGGAACGGCGGCTCGCGGTGGGCATCGCCGGTAAGGAAGATCATCGGGTCGTATTCGTCCGGAAAATGCCCGGCGGCGGCTTCGAGATCCGTCGCGCGCTCGTCGGACATCAACACCCCTTCATCGATCCACCAGCCGTTGCCGAACTTCTTGCCCATGTCGTTGCACCCCGTCAGTCCCTTGCAGTGAGCGTCCGTTCTCACACGCTAGTTGCAGGCCTGCGGGTTTTCCAGCGGGGGCGAAGAAATCGACGCAGACCAGACCATGCCCCCCTGTAGAAGCGAGCCTGCTCGCGATGGCGATGGAACAGGCACCTTTGCAGTGACTGGTCCGACGCCATCGCGAGCAGGCTCGCTCCCACAGGGGCATGCTTGTCGTTTGGGTTGAGGCCTGAAGAATGCAGGAGCGAGCAAGCTCGCTCCTGCAGGGTTGGACGGTGGATAGGGCTCATCCACCATGGGGGCTTCAGCCGCGTTCGTCGATGCCGGCCTGCAGCGTCTGGCTGTCGAAATGACCGCTGACGGTGACCGGGCCGGCTTTCAGCGTGCCGTTCTCAACCGAGACCTTCGGTGCGTTCTCTTCAGCCTTGTGCGGCAGGGTCAGGCTGGCCTTGACCCCGTAGTCGCGGTTGTCCAGATCCGTCTTGCCGACCGGCGAGCCGCCCAGGTGCACCCGGCCGCCCGCCGCCGAGACCCGCGCGCCGGTCAGTTGCGTGGCGCCGCCGACGTTCAGGTTCACGCCTTGCTGGCCGCTGATGCCGGACGCCTGGCCGACGCTGTCCTTGTGGGCGTATTCGCCCTGGGCGGTGAGGGTCGGCTTGTAGTCGGTGCCGGCCAGTTCCTTCTTGTCGCTCGGCGGGTTCTTCTTGCCGGTCAGGCCCAGATCCACATCGACCTTGGCGTGGTTCTGCGTGTCCTGGCGGCTTTCGACGGTCAGGTCACCGGCAACGTTGCCGCCGACGGTCTTGCCCTCGACCTGCGCACCGCTCAGACGGGCGTCGCCCGCGCTGTTCAACACCACCGCATCGGCCTTGATCCGGCTGTTCTGCTGCGTGGTGCCCTGAACATAGTCCACGCCCACCTTGGCCCCGGCGTTGAAGCCGTGGTCGCTAGTGGCCTTCTCATCGGCGGCGGTCGGTGTGCTTTGGCTGAGGTTGCCGCCGGCGTTCAGGGCGACGTTCCAGTTGTTGCGGCTGTCGCTGGACTGCGCGGATTCCAGCGCGATGCCGCCCTTGCCGGCGTCGAGGCTCACGCTCGGCGCGCCGACCTGGGTGCCTTGCTGGCGCACCGAATCGCCGCTCAGGGCGATGCTGGTCTGGCTGTCAAGCTGGCCGCCCTTGAGGGTCTGGGTGTTCTCGTTCACCCGGCCGATGTTGAAGTTGCCGCTGAGGTTGCCACCCTGATCGCGGCTCTTCTCGCTGCTGGTCTTGCTGCCGCCCGCCTTCAGGCCGCCGCCGAGGTTGCCGCCGGTGGCGACGTGGGTGTCGGTGGCCGCTTGCAGGTCGAGGGTGCCGCCGGCCTTCAGGTCGATGGCGCCTGCGCTGTCGATCTTCGCGCCTTGCTGGACCTGGTTGCCGCCGCTGGTGAACTGCACAGGGCCGTTGCCCTGGACGCTCGCCACACGGGCCTGGCTGTCGTTGACCTGCTTGCCGGTGTGGTCGAGCTGGAACCCGGCGCCGAGATCGACGTTGGTGCCGTCGGTGCCCGGCAAGGTGCCGACGGTCAGCGAGCCGTTGCCGCGCAGGCTGGAAGTGTCGCTGCCCTGACGGTCGTTGGCCTGGTTCAGGGCCAAGTCGCCGCTGGTCTTGACGCTGACGCCGCCCTGGCCGCCGTCGAAGCGGCTGCCCTCGAACTGCGCGTCGCCGCGCACGTTGATGTTCACGCCCTGGCTGCCAGCGTAGCCGCCGACCACCGCCGTGGCGCTGTCCTTGCGGGTCTGGCTGCTGCCGCCGGCGCCGCTGCCGGCGACGTTCACGTCTTCGCCGGTCTTGGTGTAGACGCGCACATCGACCTTGGCGTCCACCGCCTTGTCGCTGCTGCTGCGGGTATCGGCGGCCGCGTCGGCCACCAGTTTGTCCGCGCCGATGTTCACCTTGCCGGCGCTTGCGTTGTATTGGGTGCCTTGGTCCTTCAGCGTGCCGGCGACGTTCACGTCCACGGTGGCGCCGTCGAAGCGGCTGACCACGGCGGTGCTGCCCTGCTCGGTCTTGCCGGCGCTGGCGTGGCCCACTGCGACATCGATGCCGACGTTCGGCTGCCCGAGGTTGCTCAGGGCGTCCTTGTCCGGCACCTTGCCGGCGAGCACGTCCTTGACCGCTGCGACGACCGGCCGGGCGATGTCCTTGTACTCGACGTTGGCGCCGATGTCCGCCGACCAGTGGCTCTCGTCGTGGGTGCTGCTGGAGGTGTTGCCGGCCGCACGGTTGTCCACCTCGTTGGCGACCACGTTCAGGCCGTTGCCGGACTTGAGCTGCGCGCCTTCGGTGACGAGTGTGCCGGCATTGATGGTCAGGCCGCCGCTGCTCTGCACGCCGGTGGTCTGCGCGGTGGTTTTGCGGGTGGCGTCGTGCGCCGTGTCGCGGGCGAAGTCGATGCCGCTGCCGGCGCGGTCAAGGCCGCCGGTGTAGTAGAAGCCGCCGCCGGTGTTGGCGGTGTCGGTGGAGGTCTGATGGCTGTCCTGCTCCGCCAGCAGCGACACGTTCTTGCCGCTGAGGGTCGTATCGCCTGCGGTGGATTTCACCTCGCCGCCCTTGACCGTCAGGTCGCCGCCGGCCTTCACCTGCACGGTGCCACCGGTGAGGCTTGCGCCCTGCTGGCTGACATCGTTGGCGGTGACGGTCTTCTGCTTGTCTTCGTAATGAATGCCGGCGCGGTACTGCCCGGCGTCCGGCGCGTTCTCTTTGGCGTAGGCGTCAAAGCCGCGGGTCTGGGTGCTGTCGCTGCGCTCGCGGGTGTCTTGCGCAGCCTTCACGTTCACATCGCCCGCCGCGTCGGCGGTCAGCGCGGCGCCGGCCTTGACCGAGGCGCCGGCGACTTCGATGTCCTTGGCGCTCTTGAGCTTGAGGTTGCTGTCGGACACCAGTTCGCTGCGCACCGTGGTGCTGTCCTTGGCGTTCTGCCGGGACTCGTCCTTGGTGATGCCGAAGAACTTGCTGTCCTTGTCGTGGCTGTTGCTGTGGGACGTGTCCTGCACGCCATCGACAATGAGCGAACCGCTGTCGCTGATCACGCTGGCGTCGGTGCCGCCGCGCACCTGACTGGCGCTGATGCGCACGTCGTCGGCCTTGACCGTCAGTTTGCCGCTCGCGTTGACCTTGCTGCCCTGGTGGCGGGTCTGGCCCTTGTCGGCGTCGCCGGTCTTGCCGAAGAAGCCGCCGCCCACCAGATCGCCCGCGTAGCGGTTGTCGCTGCTGCGGTCGGTGCGGCTGGCGGTGGTGATGTCCACTTGTTTGCCGGCCAGTTGCAGGTCGCCCCGGCTGGTCAGCTCTGCCCCTTCGGAGCGCAGCAGCGCGGCGGTCTGCAGGGCGATGTTGCCGCCCGTCAATTGACTGGTGACACTGCGCTGGGTCTCGCTGCTGCTGTCCCAGTCGGCCTTCCACAGGTGCTTGCGGTGCTTGCCTTGGTCGGTCTGCACGTGGCGCTCGGTGGCGGCGGTCACGCGCAGGTCGCCACCGCTCTGCACGCTCAGGTCACCGGTCGCTTCGACCTTGGCGGCGTTCAGTTCGGTGTCCTTGCCGGACGACAGTTGCGCATCGCGGCTGGCGACGATCTGGCTGCCGTGCTGGCGCGAATCGCTGTCGGTGCGGGTGCGTTCGTAGGTTTCCCAGGTGATGCCGATGGTGTTGTTGCTCCAGTTCTCGCGCTGTTCCTGGAGCTTGCGGCTTTCCACGGTGGTGAGGGTCAGGTTGCGGTTGGCGTCGACCTTCACGTCGCGGCCGCTGACATCGGCGGCAGCCAGGGTCAGGTCCTTGCCGCTGTGCAGGCCGACATCGCCCTGGCTGCTGCGAATGCCGGCACGGGTCACATCGAGGCTGTCGGCGACGGCCTGGCCGCTGACGCTCAGGTCGCCGGCCGAACGGATCTGCACGCCGTCGCGCCCGGCCACCTGCACCGCCCCCACCTTCACGCCGGCGCCTTCGGCGGTGCTGACGATATTGATGCGCCCGGCCTGCATCGCGCCGAACAGGCTGGCGTCGATCCGCTGGCCGGCGGTGTGGCCGCTCGGGTCCACGGTCTTCACCTGGCCGCTGGCGTAATCCACCTGGTTGCGTCCGACGGTGACGTTCAATTGGTCACGGGCGCTGAGGTTGCCCTGGCTGTCGATGCGCGGGGCGATCAGGTTCACCGAACCTTCGCCGTTGCGCAGGCCGCCGGCCTGGATCTGCAACTGGCCGCTGGCGTCGCGGGTGTTCAGCGATTGCAGCTTGCCGTCGTTCAGCTCCGGACGGCCGACCACCAGGCTGGCGTTCGGCGCGTTGATGAAACTGCCGCCGTTGACCGAGATGCCGTTGGGGTTGGCCAGCACGTAATCGGCGGCGCGGCCGAAGATTTCCTGGGCGCCGTTGATGGCCGACGGGTTGCGGCTGATCACTTCGTTGAGGATCACGCTCGCGGCCTGGCCCTGCAGTTGCGGGTTGGCCGCCAGTTGCCCGGCGAGCTGCGATTGCCCGGCCTGCAGGGCGTTGTTCAGCACCACGCCCTGGCGGTCGACGTTGTAGTCCAGGAACTGGTTGTGCGACAGGCCCGAGCCGTTGGGCGCGACAATGTTGACGATGGGCACACCGCCCTGGGTCTGCACTTGCGCGGTGCCGCCGGGGCCGGGGGCGACCACCACGCCGCCGGCCAGGGCGCTGGGCAGGTGGGCGGCGAGGAACAGGCTGGCGATGGCCCAGCGCAATTGGCCCCGGGGCGAAAGGTTGAATGCGAAGGTGTGTGCTGGCATAAAAACGTCTCCATGTAAGTACGGCATCACGTCGCGCGTTTTGGTCTTGGCCGGGGCTGTCGCGCTCAGATCCGTCGGCTGTGGGTTCACTGCGTTGTTCATATCTGCACCCCCACCCGCATCAGCCAGGCGTCGGGCTCATGGGGCAAACCGCTGGGGGTGTTGAGGTTGCGCTGGTAATCGACGTCCACCTGCAGGCTCTTCCAGCCCAGATTGAAGCCGACGCTGGCGCCGCTCAGGCGTTGGCCCGGCGCGCCGTGGTCGGCCTTGATCCAGCCGTGGTCGAGCCCCAGGCGCGGGGTGACCTGCACAGGCCCGCCCGTGGCCAGCGGCAGGCGCAGGGTGTTGCGCCAGATCGCGCCGCTGGCGCCCGACGCGCTGGCGACCCGGTAGCCGCGCACGGCGGAATCGTCGGTGCCGAGCATCTGTTCGATGGCCGGCAGCGGGTCGGGGCTGTATTGCAGGTTGAGCTGGCTCTGCCATTGCCAGGCCTGATCGCCGAGCCGGCCGTTGCGCCATTGGCTGAGACCGGCGCGGTACTTGCGAAACTGCGCCTTGGGCAGGTTGCTGACCTGGCGCGCGGCGTCATCGTCGGCACCGAACCTGCGCAGGCCCTGGGCATAGTTGACATCCAGGTTCCACACCGCGCGGTCGAGCCAGAACAGGTTGAGCCCGGCTTCGGCCACGGTCAGCGTCGGGCTCTGGATGCCCAGGCGCGCGTCCGCCAGGTAACTGTCGACGTCCTTGTGGGCCAGTTGCAGGTTGGCGCTGAGCTGGTGGCTCTGGTCGCGCCAGAGCACGCGGTCGGCGCGCAGGCTGAGCTGGTCGGTGATGCCGGTGCTGTACAGGGTCGTCGTGCTGAGCTTGAACGGCGCCCGGTACTCGGCGTGGCTGGCGAACGCGCTGTAGGTCCAGTAGCCGTAGGGAATCGCGTAGTACAGGCTGGCGTTGCGGCTGTAGCGGTCACCCCGGTTGAGGGTGTCGCTGGCGCTGAGGCTCAACAGGTCGTTGAGCTCCAGCGGGCTGTCGAGGCTCAGGCTGACGGTGTTGCGGTCGCGCCCGGTGCTGGCGCTGCCGAGGTTGTCGGCGCCCAGCCCCAGGGCCCAGCGCGATTGGCCTGAAGTGCGCGAGCGCAGAATGATCCGCGAAGCGCCGGGCTGGCTGCCGGGGGCGATGTCGGCGGTCAGGTCCACCGACCGCAGGCGGTTCAGTTGGTCCAGCCCTTGCTCCAGGTCACGCAGGTTCAGCGGCTTGCCGAGCATGTGGGGAAAGGCGCCGCCCAGCGACACCGGCAGGCTCTGGTCGGCCAGTTCGATGGATTCGACGTAGCCCTCGTCGACCAGGATGTCCAGCGACTGCCCCGCCGCCGGCGCACTGCTCAAATAGGGACGGCTGGCGATGTAGCCCTGCTCGACGTAGATCGCGGTGATGTTCGCCAGCAGGTGATTGATCTGGTTGACGCCCATGCACGGCGCCAGCAGCGGTTTGATCCGCGCATTGAGCGCGTCCCTGTCGATCAGGGTGACGCCGCCGATGCGCGTGCCGCTCAGGGGCCAGCAGCGCTCGTCGGGGGTGACGGGTTGGGCGGTGGCCGTAGAGGCCGGCGCCGGGCCGAACGCGCCACGTTCCAGTTGCCGGCGCCGTTGTTCCAGTTGCAGCTGTTGCAGGTCGCGCTGTTGCTGTTGCTGCTGACGCAGCGCTTCCTGGCCGGCGGACGCCGGTTCGGCAGCCCCGGCCGGGAAGGCGCACACGCCCAACACAAAAGCCGACAACAACGGGCGACGCAGGGAACGGCAACGGGAAACAGCGCGGAACGAATACGGCACTCAACTTCCTTGCAATCATCAAATGGCGTAATGCCACTTCATCAATGTTCGTGATAGTCGGAGCCCTCCTACGCAAATGCAAGACGCTTCCTACAGTGGTTACATTTCTTAAACAATTCAGTGATTTGCCGTCATCGACCGTAATCACGGAGGGATCTGCGTACCCTCAGGGTTTCCCTGAGGGCCTGATGCGGGGCTCGAAGCAGCGCTCAAAGGGTGTTGAGCGATTGGCGGGATTCGTCATTGCGGCGGCGGCATGCTCCATTGCCTGAGGCGTTTGCCCGTGGGGCGAACCGGTCGGGTGACCACCTGACGGCCGGCGACAGAAATGAATTGCCACAAAATATTACCTGCGTCATATTACAGGCGTAATAACAGCCCGCTTCCACAGGTACATTCCCATGACCAGCATGCCCACCGTCGAACCCGACCTCGCCGTCCCGGTCGGCGCCGCCCGATCGCCCCTGCTCAAGCGCCTGCTGTTGCCCGCCGCCGGGATCGCCGTCCTGGCGTTCGCCGGACTGTACGCCGCCCATTGGTGGAGCGCCGGGCGATTCCTGGAAGAGACCGACGATGCCTACATCGGCGGCGACGTCACGGTGATCGGGCCGAAGGTCTCCGGCTACATCGAAGAAGTGCTGGTCAGCGACAACCAACCGGTCAAGGCCGGGGACGTATTGATCCGTCTCGACTCGCGGGACTACCGCGCCAGCCTGGCCAAGGCCGAAGGTGCGGTCGCCGCCGAAGAGGCGCTGCTGGCCAACCTCGACGCCACCGAACAACTGCAGCAAGCCGTGATCGGCCAGGCCCGCGCCGGCATCGACGCCGCCGGTGCCGAAACCGCCCGCTCGCGGGACGACAACGCGCGCTACAAACGCCTGGTGAGCAGCAACGCCGTCTCGGTGGAAAGCGCGCAACGGGCCGACGCCACCTTCAAGACCGCCCAGGCCCAGAGCGCCCGCGCCCAGGCCGAGCTGCTCGCCGCGCAGCGCCAGCTCTCGGTCATCGAAACCCGCAAGCAGCAGGCCCGCGCCGCGTTGATGCAGGCGAAGGCCGAACGCGACCTGGCGCAACTGAACTTAGGCTACACCGAGCTGCGTGCGCCGGTGGACGGCGTGATCGGCAACCGCCGCGCCCGGGTCGGCGCCTATGCCCAGGCGGGTTCGCAGCAGTTGTCGGTGGTGCCGGCCAGCGGCCTGTGGGTGGACGCCAACTTCAAGGAAGACCAGCTGGCCCGGATGAAGCCCGGCCAGCGCGTGAGCATCCGCGCCGACGTGCTGTCCGGGCAGGAATTCCACGGTCGCCTCGACAGCCTCGCCCCGGCCACCGGTTCGCAGTTCAGCGTGCTGCCGCCGGAGAACGCCACCGGCAACTTCACCAAGATCGTCCAGCGGGTGCCGGTGCGGATCCTGCTCGACCCCGCCGACGGCGTGCTCGGCCACCTGCGGCCGGGGCTGTCGGTGACCGCCGAGGTCGACACCCGCGCCCGGCCTGACACCGCCGCCGTGGCCAGTGCGCCATGAGCCGCGCCCAGGCCGTCCCCGCGCAACCGTTCAATGCCGCCGACATGGCGACGGCGACCAAGGTGTTCGCCTTCGCCACGATGTGCATCGGCATGTTCATCGCGCTGCTGGACATCCAGATCGTCTCGGCCTCCCTGCGCGACATCGGCGGCGGGCTGTCCGCGGGCACCGACGAGACGGCGTGGGTGCAGACCAGCTACCTGATTGCCGAAATCATCGTGATTCCGCTGTCGGGCTGGCTGTCCCGGGTGTTTTCCACTCGCTGGCTGTTCTGCGCCTCGGCGGTCGGCTTCACCCTCGCCAGCCTGCTGTGCGGCATCGCCTGGAACATCCAGAGCATGATCGCGTTCCGGGCGCTGCAGGGTTTCCTGGGCGGTTCGATGATCCCGCTGGTGTTCACCACGGCGTTCTTTTTCTTCACCGGCAAGCAACGGGTCATCGCGGCCGCGACCATCGGCGCCGTGGCCTCGCTGGCGCCGACGCTGGGCCCGGTGATCGGCGGCTGGATCACCGACCTGTCGTCCTGGCACTGGCTGTTCTACATCAACCTGCTGCCGGGGATCTTCGTCGCCGTGGCGGTGCCGATGCTGGTGAAGATCGACCGGCCGGAACTGTCGCTGCTCAAGGGCGCGGACTACCCGAGCATGATCCTGCTGGCGCTGTTTCTCGGCTGCCTTGAGTACACCCTCGAAGAAGGCCCGCGCTGGAACTGGTTCAGCGACCGCACCATCCTCACCACCGCGTGGATCAGCGGCCTGGCCGGCCTGGCCTTCATCGGCCGCACCTTGCGGGTGGCCAATCCGATCGTCGATCTGCGGGCGCTCAAGGACCGCAACTTCGCCCTGGGCTGCTTCTTTTCGTTCGTCACCGGCATCGGCCTGTTCGCCACCATTTACCTGACGCCGCTGTTCCTCGGCCGGGTGCGCGGCTACAGCGCGCTGGACATCGGCCTGGCGGTGTTCTCCACCGGCGTGTTCCAGATCATGGCGATTCCGCTGTACGCCTTCCTGGCCAACCGCGTGGATCTGCGCTGGATCATGATGGCCGGCCTTGCGCTGTTCGCGCTGTCGATGTGGGAATTCAGCCCGATCACCCACGACTGGGGCGCCGCAGAACTGCTGCTGCCGCAGGCGCTGCGCGGGATCGCCCAGCAACTGGCGGTGCCGCCGGCGGTGACGCTGACGTTGGGCGGCCTCGCGCCGGCACGGCTCAAGCATGCCTCGGGCCTGTTCAACCTGATGCGCAACCTGGGCGGCGCCATCGGCATCGCAGCCTGCGCGACCATCCTCAACGACCGCACCAACCTGCACTTCACCCGGCTGGCGGAGCACCTGAACAGCCGCAACGAAGCGCTGAACCAATGGCTGGGCCAGGTCGGCGGCAACCTCGCCGCGTGGGGGCAGCACGGGGACGCGGGCATGACCGCCAGCCTGCGCCAATTGTGGCTGCTGACCTACCGTGAGGCGCAGACGCAGACCTATGGCGACACGTTTCTGGTGATCATGGTGTGCTTCGGCCTCGCCACGGCGATGGTGCCCTTGATGCGCAAGGTGCTGCCGCCGCCCGCACCGAGTGCCGATGCACATTGAAGGGATACCTGTAGGAGCCAGCCTGCTGGCGATGGCGTCAGTGAAGCCACCGCCGGGCAGGGTCAAGGCAGTCGGATCAGGCCTGCGGGGTCTTGCGGAAACCGACGGCCAGGCGGTTCCAGCTGTTGATGGTGCTGATGGCCACGGTCAGGTCGACCATTTCCTTGGGCGAGAACTGGGCGCTGACGGTTTCGTAGTCTTCGTCCGGTGCGTGGGTCAGGCTCAGTTGGGTCAGCGATTCGGTCCACAGCAGGGCGGCGCGCTCGCGGTCGGTGAAGAACGGGGCCTCGCGCCAGGCGGTCACGGCGAACAGCCGACGCGGGGTCTCGCCGCCCTTGATCGCATCGCTGGTGTGCATGTCGATGCAGAACGCACAGCCGTTGATCTGCGAAGCGCGCAGTTTGACCAGTTCGATCAGGCTCTTTTCCAGCGGCAGTTTGGAGACGGCGCTTTCCAGGGCCATCATCGCTTTGAGTGCGTCGGGGGAAGCGGTGTAGAAATCGATGCGGGCTTTCATGGCAGGTTTCCGGGTCAAGTGAATGTGCGGCTACGTTAATCCCGCAGCCCCGGCGCACAAATAGCCAATCCGGCAGAAGTCCGGGTGACCACTGCCTTACGCACGATGCCGCAACCAGTGCAGGAACCCCTTCTTCGGCACCACCGCCGGCACCTCCTGGGTCAGGCTCTTGGCCTTGAGCAGACGGAAATCCAGCAACGCCTTCATGGCGTCGCTGATGTCGTGGCGGGCATCCAGGCAGGGCTTGAGGTAAGCCTTTTCGATGCGGTACAGCGTGCAATAGGTCTTGGCCGAGAACGTCGCCGGCAAGGCCGAGTCGCTCAGGATGCCGGCCTCGCCGATCACCTCGCCCGGCCCCATGCGCCCGGACTCGAACGGCGTTCCGTGGCGCAGCAGCGTCACCGAGAGCACGCCGGACTCGATGATCAGCAGATGGTCGCTGACCTGCCCCGCCTCCAGGATCACCTCGCCGGCACGGAAGGTCTGCAGGGTCATGTTCTGGCTGAACGTGTCCTTTTCTTCCTCGCGCAGGGTGGAGAAGATCGGCGAACTCTCCAGCAGGGCCCGGGGCCGCGACAGGTCGGCGGGCGCCAGAGGTTCGACGCTCGACAGCAGGTTGACCCCGGAGGCCTGCAGATGCCGGTACGCCAGGTCGAACAGCTGGTTGCGCACCGAGCGCTTCTCACTCATCGACGCGACGAAGCCGCCGATCTCGTATTCCACGCCGGTGCTGGTGGCGTTCTTCATCGCCACGCTGGGCGCCGGGTCGTCCAACAGGAAGCGGCACCCCTGCACGGCCCGTTCCAGCGCCTCAAGCACCGTGTTGGGCCGCGAATGGGGGCTCACCTGCACGCTGACGGACACCCCGAACATGTTGCTTGGCCGGCTGAAGTTGATGATCTTGGCCTTGGCCGCCAGCGAGTTGGGGATCACCGCCATGCTGCCCTGGGACGTCTGTAGGCGGGTGGCGCGCCAGTCGATGTCGGTGACCCGGCCTTCGGTGCCGTCGATGGAGATCCAGTCATCCAGTTGGTAGGGTTTGGTGGTGTTGAGCACGATGCCGGAGAACACGTCGCTGAGGGTGCTCTGCAATGCCAGGCCGACGATGATCGCCAAGGCGCCGGACGTCGCCAGCACGCCCTTGACCGGCAGGTCGAGCACGTAGGCCAGCGCCGCGATGACCGCGATCAGGAAGATCACGGCCCCGAGCAGATCCTGCAGCAGCCGCCCGGTGTGCCCGACCCGCTGCATCATCGCCGCGCCGATCAGCACCGTCAGGGTGCGCGCGCCGAACAGCCACCAGCCGATCTGCAGGCCGGTCGCCGCCAGGTGCAGCGGCACGTTGTCGGCCCACGGCGCGGTCTCCATCGGGTTGAGGCCTTCGTTGAACAACAGGATGCTGAACAACGTGAAGATCACCACCCGCACCAGCAGCTTCCACCCGCTGCCGTGGGAGCTGATCAGGCGCCACAGCCCAAGATCGACCAGGATCAGGATCAGCGCGCAAATCAAGGGATGATCGGTGAGCAGTGACAGCATCAAACAACTCCGGCAGAGACCAATCGGCAGAAGATCTCACAGATCGGTTCAGTGTAGGAGCATTTGATTCACGCCATAGAAACTGTAGGCGCCAGCCTGCTGGCGAGGGCGCTGGGTCAGGCACCAGGGATGTCGGCAATGCCGGCCTCATCGCTTGCAGGCAAGCTCCTACAGGATCTTGTGGTGTGCCGGGATTTTGCGGGCACCTGAGATACCTGTGGGAGCGGGCTTGCCCGCGATGGCGGCCTGTCAGCCACCGGAGATGTCGGCTGTGATGGCCCAATCGTTGGCAAGCCAACTCCCACAGGTTTCTGTGGTGTACAGGAATCCTGCGGACACCGGGGATCCCTTGTGGGAGCCAGCCTGCTGGCGATGGCGGTGTTGGCGAACCGGGGTCAGTCCTGCATCCGGCCGAACCGCCCCGACTGGAAGTCGGCGAACGCCTGATGGATTTCCGCTTCGCTGTTCATCACGAACGGACCGTGACCGACGATGGGCTCGTCGATCGGTTCGCCGCTGAGCAGCAGCACCACCGCGTCGGCGTCAGCCTTGAGCGTCACCTGCCGGCCATCGCGCTCGAACAGCGCCAACTGGCCGACGGCGGCCTGTTCCCGTCCGTTGATCTGCACCGAACCACGCAACACCACCAGGGCGGTGTTGCGCCCTTCGTGCAGGTCCAGGTCCAGCGTCTTCCCGGCGTTCAGCCGGATGTCCCAGACGTCCACCGGCGTGAAGGTGCGCGCCGCGCCCTGGCGGCCGTCGAACTCGCCGGCGATCAAGCGCAGGCGGCCCGCGCCGTCCTTGAGCTCGATGTCGGGAATGTCGCCGTCGAGGATCGTCTGGTAACCGGGCGCCGCCATCTTGTCCTTGGCCGGCAGGTTGACCCACAGCTGCACCATTTCCATCCTGCCGCCGGTGCGGGCGAAGTCCCGGGAATGGAATTCCTCGTGCAGGATCCCGGACGCCGCCGTCATCCACTGCACGTCGCCGGGGCCGATCTTGCCGCCGCTGCCGGTGGAGTCCCGGTGCTCCACTTCACCGTCGTAGACGATGGTCACGGTCTCGAAGCCGCGGTGCGGATGCTGGCCGACGCCGCGCCGCTCATGGGTCGGCGTGAACTCGGCGGGACCTGCGTGATCGAGCAGCAGGAACGGGCTGATGTGCCGGGCCAGGTTGTCGTAGGAAAACAGCGTGCGAACCGGAAACCCGTCGCCCACCCAGTGGCCACGGGGACTGGTGTAAATGCCGATGAGGTCTTTCATGGTGCCTCCCGAAAGGTGGTTTCAATGGATTGATGTTAAATCCGCTACCTATCCGGCACTAGTCAGGCAAAAGCAGCTTCATCGTTCCACACGTAGAACAATGCGTACCCGCACCGCCGATTCGTGACTTGCGCTCAACAGTGCTTTGCCGGGGCAGCGGTTTTTCCCGGGCAGGCCGCCACGGATACTGCGCCCATTCCCTTCGCAACCCTGGAGTCACGCATGTCTGTTCCCGCTTTCGGTCTTGGTACGTTTCGCCTGCAAGGTCAGGTGGTCATCGATTCGGTGAGCACCGCCCTGGAGCTGGGCTACCGGGCCATCGACACCGCCCAGATCTACGAGAACGAAGCCGAGGTCGGCCATGCCATCGCCGTCAGCGGCATCCCCCGTGAAGAGCTGTTCATCACCAGCAAGATCTGGGTCGCCAATTACGCCAAGGACCGCCTGATCGACAGCCTCCGGGAGAGCCTGCGCAAACTGCAGACCGACTACCTCGACCTGACGCTGATCCACTGGCCGTCCCCCGACGATCAAGTGCCGGTGGAGGAATTCATGGGCGCCCTGCTCGAAGCCAAGCGCCTGGGCCTGACCCGCCGGATCGGCGTGTCCAACTTCACCATCGGCCTGCTGAAACAAGCCATCGCGGCGGTCGGCGCCGAGCACATCGCCACCCACCAGATCGAAGTGCATCCGTTCCTGCAGAACCGCAAGGTGATCGCCTTCACCCAGAGCCAGGGCATCCACACCACCTCGTACATGACCCTGGCCTACGGCGAAGCGCTGAAGGATCCGCTGATCCAGCAGATCGCCGAACGGCTGGGCGCCACCCCGGCGCAGGTGACGCTGGCCTGGGCGATGCAGTCAGGTTATGCGGTGATCCCGTCGTCGACCCGGCGCGCCAACCTGCAAAGCAACCTCGGCGCCACGGCCCTGACCCTGAGCGAGGCCGACATGGCCTTGATCGCGACCCTGGACCGCGGCCAGCGCCTGACCAGCCCCGACGGCATCGCCCCCGAGTGGGACTGACCCGCTACCCCTGAAGGTGCTGTGCCAGGCCGTTCATGGCCTGGCGCAGCGATTCGACCGCGCCCGTCAGCGCCACGGTTTCGGCATCGCGGCACGCCTGTTCCAGGGCGTGGCACGCCGCCACGACCTGCCCGGCACCGACCATTTGCGCACCGCCCTTGATGTGATGGGCCAGGTCGCGCAAGCCGCCGCGGTCGGACGCCCGGCCCAGGTCATCCAGCCGCTTCAGGTCGTCGCGCAGGCTCTGCGACACCTGGTCGCGCAAGCGCAGGATCAATCCGCGGTTGTCGCCCGCCAGGCGTTCCAGGGTGCTCAGGTCGAGCGCGGCGGATGCCTGCTCCTGCCCCATGGGTTCTGCACCGGGCTCGGCAACAGACAGCGCCCGGCCCAGGTCGCCCAGGCCGATAGGCTTGAACAGGCAATCATCCATCCCTGAGGCGAGGCAACGCTGTTTTTCCTCGGCCTGGGCGTTGGCGGTGAACCCGAGCAACAAGCAGCGGCGCCGGCCCGTCGCGGCCTCCTCCGCGCGGATCGCCCGCGCCAGTTGATGGCCGCTGAGCCCCGGCAGGTTGATGTCGACGATCAGCACATCGAACGGCTGCCCGCGCCACGCGGCCAGGCCCTGTTCGCCGTCCTCCGCGCCCACGCTCCGGTGCCCGAGCTCGCTCAACTGCCAGCCCAGCAGCAGGCGGTTCACCGGGTGGTCGTCCACCACCAGCACGTTCAGCGGCGCCGACGATTCAGCCACCTCCCCATCGGCCTCAGGCGCAGGCAGCGGATCCAGCACCGGAAACTGCAGCAGCGCCCGGACCTGCGTGCCGCGCCCCGGTTCGCTGGCCAGTTGCAGGTCGCCGCCCATCTTCCGGCAAAGGTCCCGGCTGATCACCAGCCCCAGGCCGGCACCGCTGCGCACCGGCTGTGCAGCGTCGCGGGCCTGCACGAAAGGACTGAACAGGCGTCGCCGGTCATCGGCGCCGATGCCGATGCCGCTGTCTTCGATGGTCACGCTCAGGGCCAGCCGACGGTCGTGCAGCGACGTCACCCGCAGCACCAGGCTGACCTCACCGTTGGCGGTGAACTTGACCGCGTTGCTCAACAGATTCGACAGCACTTGCTTGAAGCGCGTGGGGTCGACCAGCACATCGACATCGCTGCGCGGATCCAGCTCGACGTGCCACAGCAGCTGCTTCTGCCGCGCAGGCCCCTCGAACACCCGGCAGACCGAGGCCACCAGGCCACGCAGGTTGGCGCGCTGCGGGGCGAGCTCCAGGTGCCCGGACTCGATGCGGGCGATGTCGAGGATGTCGCCGATCAGCGCCAGCAGTTGCTGCCCGGCGCTGGAGGCGATCTCGATGGCCAGGCGATCGGTCACGCCCTCGTCGGCCCGCTTGAGCGCCAGTTCGAGCATGCCGATCAGGGCGTTCATCGGCGTGCGAATCTCATGGCTCATAGTCGCCAGGAACGTGGTCTTGGCCCGGTTGGCCTCGTCGGCCGCCTCCTTGGCCTGCTGCAGCCTGCGCAACCAGCCCTGGCGCTGACGGAGCTGGCGCCGCTGCCAGCCGATCCACGCCAACGCCAGCATCAGCAGGACGGCGGCCGCCGCGAACCCCGAGAGGATTTCCCGGCGATGGCGTTGCCAATAGCTGTCCTCGACCACCACCCCGTGGCTCCAGCGCTCGACCAGCTCGTCCATCTCCTGGGGCGCAATGCTCAGCAACGCCTTGTTCAGCAGCGAATGCAGCAACGCCGCGTCCGGCGCCGTGGCCAGCGCGATCCGGGCCGGCTGATCCCCCACCGTAGTGACGATGCGCATGCGCCCCTTGTACTGGCGGGCGATCAGGTAGCGGGCCACCAGCAGCGAGCCCAGCGTCGCGTCCGCCTGCCCGTTGGCGATGGCCGCCATCCCTGCGGCAGGGCTGGCCACGTCGATCAGCCTGATCTGCGGCACCTGCTCGACCAGGTAGTCGTGCAAAGGATGGCCGCGGTAGATCGCCAGCCGCTTGCCAGCCAGGTCGCCCAACGAACGCAGACGGCCGTCCGCCGCCGCGATCAGCACGAACGGGTTGTTCAGGTAGGCCCGGGTGAACCGCAGTTCCAGCTCCCGCTCGCTGCTCGGCGTCACCACCGGCAGCACATCGAGTTCGCCCGCTTTCAGTTGCGCCATCTGCCGGTCCAGCGACTGCCCCCGCACGATGTCGAACGTCAACCCGGTGCGTTGCCCGATCATATTCAGCAACTGTGCGGTGAGCCCGTGCAGTTGCCCGTCCGCATCAAAGAACGTCAGGGGCGCGAAGTCCTCCACGGCCCCCACCCGCACCACCGGGTGCCCGTCGCGCCACGCCTGTTCGGCGGCGCTCAGGGTGACGCTCGCCTGCCCGCTCATGTCGGCGAGGCCGGCGCTCCAGCGTTGCTCCATCAGCAGCCGCTGTTCGAGGGGAATGGCCGCCAGCGCCCGGTCCACAAGACGCTGCAACCGCCCGTTGCCCCGGGCCAGGGCAAAGCCGAAGGGGTTGGCGTCGAGCCCCGAAGGCCCGGCCAGTTGCAGGTCGTTGCGATAATTGATGTTGATCAGGTAGTTGGCGCTGATGAGGTCCCCCAGGTACAGGTCGTCCTGGCCGAACGCCACCGCACCGAGCGCGTCGAGGATGGCGGGATAGCGCACCAGGGTCGCGGTGGGGTACGCCTTGCGCACGGTCGCCTCCGGCAGGTAGTCCTCGGCCATGGCGATACGCTTGCCGGTCAGGTCCGCCGGCAGCGGCTCGCTGAGCCGGGTCACCCACATGGGCTGGTCTTCGGCGTAGGCGCGGGACAGCACCACTTGCGGGTCGGCCAGCTCGAAAAGGTTGGAGGTGCCGAGCAGGTCGAGCTCGCCGCCCTTGAGCGCCGCCATCGCCCCTGCGCGGTCGCGGTAGCGCTGCACCGTGACCGCGACGCCGAGCAGGCGCCCCAACAGGTCGGCGTAGTCGGCGGTGATGCCTTCCAGCTCATGCCGGTTGCGCGTCAGTTCGAACGGCGGGTAGTCGGCGCCGGACACGCCCACCCGCAGCACGGGGTGCTCGCGCAGCCATTGCCGATCCGCATCGTCCAGGCGGATCGGGGCCGTGTCGGGGCTGCTGCGGGCCAGCACCTCCAGCACCTGCGGCGGCTCGCCTGCCCGAACGTGGGCCGCGACCAGCACCAACGACAGAAGGAAAAGACGCCACGACCCCATGCCAGCCCCCTCAGATCAGTTGGTTGCGCAGGGCGAATTCGCGCAGCAGCACCAGCGACCCCACCCCCAGCTTGGTCATCAGGCGGGTCTTGTAGGTGCTGACAGTCTTGTGGCTCAGGCTCATGCCTTCGGCGATGTCCTTGTTCGCCCGGCCCTGGGCCAACTGCACCAGGATGTGCAGTTCGCGGTCGGAGAGCAGGTCGATCAGCTGTCGCTCGTTGTTCTGCAGCATGCCGCTGCCGGCGGCGAGGTCCGTGGAGCCGGGAAAGTAGGTGTAGCCGGAGCGCACGGCTTTGATGGCGTTGCGCAGTTGGTGCAGGGAATCGGACTTGGTGACATAGGCCATCGCGCCGGCGCGCATGCAGCGCATCTGGTAGTGCGCCGGCTCGTGGGAGGTGAACACCACCACGCGGCAGTCCAGGCCGTTGGCGCGGATGCGCTCCAGCACCTCCAGGCCGCTCATCCCTTTGAGGTTGAGGTCGAGGATCACCAGCTCCGGCGAAAGCCTGCGGATCGCCGGCACCGCTTCGACGCCGCTGGCGACCACCTCCACCTGCCTGAAGCCCTCCGACTCCAGGATCAGGCCGAGGGTGGCCCCCACCACCGGGTGATCGTCGACGATGAGCGCTCTCTTCATGACCACTCCCAGTGCAATGTCGGGACGCCGGTGCCACAGGCGTCGCCCGGCTCGGACAGACCCTGGCTGCGCCAAGACTGTTGCACGGGATGCGGGAGGAATCTACCTGTCAGATCTGACAGTTGCGACAAACGGATAACCGTGCTCAAACGCCGACAGCCTGCCCGACCGCCCCCTCGATCTGTGCCATCAGGCGCTCGATCCGGTGGATGTCCGGCAGCTGCGCCTCGCTGATCCCGATGGGCTTGCAGGCAAACCCGGCCACCGTCGACGCCGGCGCGTTGTAGACCAGGGCATGGCGGACACGGGGATTGCCGCACAGGAAGTCCGCCAGGTCCATCGAGCCCGCCGCCAGCCCGGCATTGGCGGCGACCACGTCGAAGGCACCGCAGTCACGCTCGACCAAGGTCAGCAGTTCGGCCAGGTTGCGCACCGGCGCGATGCGAAAGTACCCGAGGCGATTGAACGATCGCTCGAGGGTCATCCGGTGAAAATGCTGCGGATCGGCAATCAGGATGCGCAAGGCTTTTTGGGGCACGGTGGACTTCCCGGTCGGTGTCGGCTTCACGAGGCGCCAAGGTTACGCAAGCGCCACGGAACACTCTGTAGGACTTTTCCGAAAAATCCGGCCGCCCATCCGCAGGCCGCACCGCCGCGCGCAGCGACCTCACTCGGTGGTGCTCGGGCTCCAGAAGGCCTGCACCACCAGAGCCGACGTCGAGACCCGCGCCACCAGCGCGTCGAGCTCATCGCCGTCCACCGAGGTGGTGGCCAGCGTCGCCTCGATCTCCACCTCATCGCTGCCGAAGGCATGCACGTCGACGTCGCTGGCCGGGTAGTTGCTGCGTTCCAGTTCCGCCTCGAGCAAGGCCAGCACGGCCTTCTGCTGCGAGCGCCGGGCGATGACGTAGACGATGTTGGTGACTTCCGCCGAGACCACATCCAGCGGCTGGCGGTTGATGTTGTTGACGATCGGACGCAGCAGCGTGTTGGCCGCCAGCACGAACAGCGTGCCGAGCACCGCCTCGGCCAGCAGGTCCGCCCCGGCGCAGGCCCCCACCGCCGCCGAGGTCCAAAGGGTGGCGGCGGTGTTGAGGCCGCGCACGTTGCCCTCTTCGCGCATGATCACCCCGGCGCCGAGAAAGCCGATGCCCGACACCACGTAGGCGACCACCCGCACCGCCCCTTCGGCGCCGCCGAGGCGGTTGGCCATGTCAACGAAGATCGCCGCGCCCACCGCTACCAGCACATTGGTGCGCAGGCCCGCCGTGCGTTGGCGGTACTGGCGCTCGAAGCCGATCAGGCCGCCGAGGATGAACGCCGCGCTGAGGCTGACCAGGGTGTCGAGCAGCGAGGTCAGGTTGAGGTTGTCGATGGCTTGCATGTCCAGCTCCTTGAAAAATCTGTTGTCCTTTGTGGGAGCAGCGGTTCGGTCACCGCAGATGTTGGCTGTGCCGGCCTCATCGCCAGCAGGCTGGCTCCCACAGGTATTTCTGGTGCCTGCAAGCTCCCTGCGCACCGCAAAACCTGTAGGAGCTTGCCTGCAAGCGATGAGGCCGGCACAGACATCGCAGAGCAAGGAGAAGCCCCCTTGCTCGCACAGCGTCCCCAGTCTTACTGCCAGCCGAACCGGCGGATGTAGAAGCCCTTCACCGCCTGGGTCAGGGCCATGTACGCCAGCAGGATCACCGGCAGGAACACGAAGTACAGCGACGGCAGCGCCTGCAGCTTGAAGTAGTTCGCCAAAGGCCCCATCGGCAGGAAGATCCCCACCGCCATGATGATCCCGGTCATCACCAGCAGCGGCAGGGCCGCGCGGCTTTGCAGGAACGGGATCTTCGGCGTGCGGATCATGTGCACGATCAGCGTCTGGGTCAGCAGCCCCACCACGAACCAGCCCGACTGGAACAGGGTCTGGTGGTCCGGGGTGTTGGCATCGAACACGTACCACATCAAGGCGAACGTCGTGATGTCGAAGATCGAACTGATCGGCCCGAAGAACAGCATGAACCGGCCCACGTCCGCCGGCTGCCAGCGCTGCGGCTGCTTCAGCATCTCGTCATCGACGTTGTCGAACGGGATGGCGATCTGCGAAATGTCGTAGAGCAGGTTCTGCACCAACAGGTGCATCGGCAGCATCGGCAGGAACGGAATGAACGCACTGGCCACAAGCACCGAGAACACGTTGCCGAAGTTGGAGCTGGCGGTCATCTTGATGTACTTGAGCATGTTGGCGAAGGTGCGCCGCCCTTCGAGCACGCCCTCCTCCAGCACCATCAGGCTCTTTTCCAGCAGGATGATGTCCGCCGCTTCCTTGGCGATGTCCACGGCGCTGTCCACCGAAATGCCGATGTCGGCGGTGCGCAGCGCCGGCGCGTCGTTGATGCCGTCGCCCATGAACCCGACCACGTGGCCGTTGCCCTTGAGGATGCGGACGATGCGCTCCTTGTGCGACGGCGTCAGTTTGGCGAACACGTTGGTGGTCTCCACCGCCACCGCCAGTTCGGCATCGCTCATGCGCTCCACGTCGTTGCCCAGCAGCAGGCCTTGCTGGGCGAGGCCCACCTCGCGGCAGATCTTGGCCGTCACCAGTTCGTTGTCGCCGGTCAGCACTTTCACCGCCACGCCATGCTCGGCCAGGGCCTTGAGCGCCGGCGCGGTGCTTTCCTTCGGCGGATCGAGAAACGCCACGTAGCCGATCAGCGTCAGGTCCTGTTCATCGGCCAGGCTGTAGGTGTCGCGCCCCTGGGGCATCGACCGCGCCGCCACCGCCACCACCCGCAGGCCTTCGGCGTTGAACGCAGCGGTCACCTGGCGGATGCGGGCCAGCAGGTCCGCGCTCAGCACGTCGTCGGCTTCGCCGTGGCGCACATGGCTGCACACCGCGAGCACTTCCTCCACCGCGCCCTTGCAGATCAACTGGTGCGGCTGGCCCCGCCCTTCGACCACCACCGACATGCGCCGGCGGTTGAAGTCGAACGGGATCTCATCGACCTTGCGAAACGCCGTGCCGACCTTCAGCTCGCGGTGGACCTCCACATGCTCCAGCACCGCCACGTCCAGCAGGTTCTTGAGGCCGGTCTGGTAGTAGCTGTTCAGGTACGCCATCTCCAGCACGTCGTCGGAGTCCTCGCCCCAGACGTCGACGTTGCGCGCCAGGAAGATCTTGTCCTGGGTCAGGGTGCCGGTCTTGTCGGTGCACAGCACGTCCATGGCGCCGAAGTTCTGGATCGCGTCCAGGCGCTTGACGATGACTTTCTTGCGCGACAGGAACACCGCGCCCTTGGCCAGGGTCGAGGTGACGATCATCGGCAGCATTTCCGGGGTCAGGCCCACAGCGATCGACAGCGCGAACAGCAGCGCCTCGGTCCAGTCGCCCTTGGTGAAGCCGTTGATGAACAGCACCAGCGGCGCCATCACGAACATGAAGCGAATCAACAGCCAACTGACCTTGTTGACGCCTTGCTGGAACGACGTCACCGCCCGGTCGGTGGCCCCGACCCGCTGGGCCAGCGCACCGAAATAGGTGTTGTTGCCGGTGGTCAGGATCACCGCCACCGCCGTGCCGGACACCACGTTGGTGCCCATGAACAGGACGTTGTCCAGTTCCAGCGGGTTGCGCGTGTCGCGGTCCTGCTGGCGCGGGAATTTCTCCACCGGCATCGATTCGCCGGTCATCGCCGCCTGGCTGACGAACAGGTCCTTGGCGCTGAGCACCCGGCAGTCGGCGGGGATCATGTCGCCGGCCGACAGCACGATCAGGTCGCCCGGCACCAGTTGCTTGATCGGCAATTCGATGCGCGGCGCATCCCGACGGATCACCGTGGCGGTGTTGCTCACCATGGCCTTGAGCGCGTCGGCGGCCTGGTTGGATTTGCTTTCCTGCCAGAAGCGCAGCAGGGTCGACAGCACCACCATCGAGAAGATCACGATGGCCGCCTTCAGGTCCTCGGTCAGCCACGAGATCACCGCCAACAGGGTCAGCAGCAGGTTGAACGGGTTCTTGTAGCAGTGCCACAGGTGCGTCCACCACGGCAGCGGCTGTTCGTGCTCGACTTCGTTCAGGCCGTGCTGCGCACGCAGCGCATCGACCTCGAAATCCGTGAGGCCGTCGGCGTGGGTGCCCAGCGACGACAGCAGCGCGCCGCTGTCGCAGTGGGCGGCGTCCACCAGGGTGTTGGCCAGGCTGGGCGGCACTTCACGGCTGACCGTGGTGTCGCTGATCGATTCCAAAAGCGCCAGGCGCCGGAAGTGGCGGGCGATGTGGCGGGTCCGCAGGAAGCCTGCGAAGAATTCCTTGAGCGTCAGTTTCATGGCTGCTACCCCTCTGGTCAGCCGGGAAACCGTCGAGCAGGCACGTCCACGCCCCGGCCGCCGGAAACACCGGCAAGGCAGGGCCTGGCACGCCGGTCAGCCAAGACAGGCGTGTCGATAGGGCTGCGGCGGCGACGCAAAGGTCACGGCCACGCTCTGTTCAGCGTCGATGAGAAGGACGTCGGGACATGGCCTCAACCGGCCATGATCGGGATGCCGCCGCTCGCTGTTCGGCGAGACAACGGCATCAGGGAATGCGCGTTATCTTGCCGAGAATCTGCCGGTTACCGAGACCGGCCGACAACTGTCATTCGAACAAGTACCCACTGTGGGTCTCCGCTATTGATGAAAACGCGCGAAGCTTACGCCCCGGTATCTGGAGAGTAAACCCGCAAAGGAAAGTGTGACGGGGAATGTCACCGCTTTTCAGGAAGGGTTCAGGAAAGGTTCAGGTTGGGATTGCCGGGGGCCGAACGCGAGCAGGCTCGCTCCCACACCGGATCGCCGTTCGACACACCTTCCGTGTCCGCTGGAGATCCCCTGTGGGAGCGAGCCTGCTCGCGGTGACGGCCTTGAAGGCGCCGCGGTCTTAGCTGGCGGTCGCCAACAGCAGGTCCGCCACCGAACGGCTGTGCCCGCGGTGCTTGCCGTGCTCATACAGGGAACCGGCGATCTCGTCCGCCCGCACCGGCAGCACCGACAGCAGCGTGTCGCTCAGGCCGTGGCTGGCCTGGCAGAAGCCCTGCATGTACAGGCCGGCCTTGCAGCGCTCGTCGGTGATCAGGCGGTAGTTGCGGTCGACCTCGAAGTCGCCCAGGTACTCTTCCAGCGGCGCCAGCAACTGGCGGTGCAACTGGCGCTCGTAACCGGTGGCCAGCACCACGGCGTCGTAGTGGCGCACGGTGACTTCGCCGGTGGCGTTGTTGCGCACGGTCAGCTCGATGCCGCGGTCGGTGGCGACAGCCTTCTCGACGGTGGTCAGGGTGCGGAACATGTGACGGGCGACGCCCGAGACCTTCTGGCGGTAGAAGATGCCGTAGATGCGTTCGATCAGGTCGATGTCCACCACCGAATAGTTGGTGTTGTGGTACTCGTTGACCAGACGCTCACGCTCGCTGCTTTTCTGCTGGAAGATCAGGTCGGTGAATTCCGGCGAGAACACTTCGTTGACGAACGGGCTGTCGTCGGCCGGCTTCAGGGCCGAACCGCGCAGGATCATGTCCACCTGCACCGACGGGAAGGAGTCGTTGAGGTCGATGAACGCTTCCGCCGCGCTCTGCCCGCCGCCGATGATCGCAATGCTCATCGGCTGGTTGTTGACGCACGGCTGCTTGGCCATCTGCGCCAGGTACTGGGAGTGGTGGAACACGCGGGCGTCGCCCTTCAGGCCCTTGAACGCCTCCGGAATGCGCGGCGTGCCGCCGGCGCTGACCACCACCGAGCGGGCGGTGCGCACGAACTGCTGGCCCTGGACGTCACGGGAGATCACCCGCAGCGCTTCGACCTGCTGGTTGTGCAGCACCGGCTCGATGGTCAGCACTTCTTCGCCGTAGCGGCTCTGCTCGGTGAACTGCCCGGCGACCCAGCGCAGGTAGTCGTTGTACTCCATGCGGCACGGGTAGAAGGTGCCGAGGTTGATGAAGTCCACCAGGCGCCCGTGCTGCTTGAGGTAGTTGACGAACGAGTACGGGCTGGTCGGGTTGCGCAGGGTCACCAGGTCCTTGAGGAAGGAGATCTGCAGCTCGCTCTGGGTCGACAGGGTGTTGCCGTGCCAGCTGTAGTCGGCCTGCTTGTCGAGGAACAGCACATCCAGTTCGCCCTGGGTCGGGCCGCGCTCTTGCAGAGCGATGGCCAGCGCCAGGTTCGAAGGGCCGAAACCGACGCCGATCAGATCGTGAACGATGGGCGATGCAATTGCCTGTGTCATTTCCAGTGTCCTCTGGATGAACCCCAACGCAGCGGGGAGGAAGAGCCTACGTGACCGGCCGGCCCCGAGCGGGACAGCAGGTCGTCTGTTGAGTAGGAACGAGGACAGTGAAATAAAATTTAACGACGGCGGCTCAATGGGCGTCCCATTGTTTGATGCGCACCCGGCAGTGCTTCATGGCGTTGACGATGTGCTTTTCCACCAGCGCCTTGGAAATGCCCAGGTGCTCGGCGATCTCGGGGTGCGACAGGCCTTCGATCTTGCGCAGCAGGAAACTGTCGCGGCACAGCGGCGGCAGTTCCGCCAATGCACGCTGGAGCATCTCCAGGCGCTGGCCGTGGTCGAGCGTGCTGTGGGGGGACGGGGTGAAATAGCGCTCTTCGCTGTCGAGCACCTCAAGGGACTCGACCTGACGCAAGGCGTTGCGCCGGTGGTCGTCGATCACCAGGTTCAGGGCCGTGCGGTAGAGAAAGGCCCGGGGCTGCTCGATCGGTGTGTCGCTGGAGCGCTCCAGCACCCGCACATAGGCGTCATGCACCACATCTTCGGCGACCTGACGGTTGCCGAGTCTGGCATTCAGGAAACTCACCAGCTCGCGATAGTAGTTTTCCAACATGGCTCCCCGCCGCAGCGGTGCGGTTTCTGTCCTTGGGCACACTGATCCGGGAACCCGCGACGGGCGCTAGCAAGATAGTGGCAGCTTGAGGCGCGTAATTTATAGTAATTCTCATATAGATTTAAAGTGATGTTTCACGTTGCCCGACAAATAGTCCCGTCCTATACCTGTAACATCGTGTGTCCCCGCTTAAATTCCCTCGCCCACCCCTCGTTAACAGGACAGCTCCCCGTCTCTGCCGCGCCCTGCGACAGTGTTCAGCGGTGCCCGATCCTGCGCACCCCCGTGAACGACGGGCCGATTCCCACTGGCCGGAACCCTGCATGAAACGTCCCCGCCCCGCCCGACGCGCCCTGCTCGCCACCCTTTGCCTGATCCCCGTCGCCGCCTATGCGGCCTGGCAGATGCTGCCCCCCGGCCGGGACAAGTTCGCCACCGTGCAAGTCACCCGCGGCGACATCGAAAGCAGCGTCACCGCCCTGGGCACCCTGCAGCCGCGACGCTACGTGGACGTCGGCGCCCAGGCCTCGGGCCAGATCAAGAAGATCCATGTGGAGGTCGGCGACACGGTCAAGGAAGGTCAGTTGCTGGTGGAGATCGACCCGTCCACGCAAAAGGCCAAGCTCGACGCCGGGCGCTTCTCCATCGAGAACCTCAAGGCGCAGCTGCAGGAACAGAAGGCCCAGCACGAACTGGCGCAGCAGAAGCACCAACGCCAGCAGCACCTCGCCGCCGGCGGCGCCACCCGCGAAGAAGACGTGCAGACCGCCCGCGCCGAGCTGAAGGCCACCCAGGCGCGCATCGACATGATCCAGGCACAGATCCGCCAGGCCGAAGCCAGCCTGCGCAGCGACCAGGCCGAACTCGGCTACACGCGCATCTTCGCGCCGATAGCCGGCACCGTCGTCGCCCTCGACGCCCGCGAAGGCCAGACCCTCAACGCCCAGCAGCAGACGCCGCTGATCCTGCGCATCGCCAAGCTGTCGCCGATGACGGTCTGGGCCGAAGTCTCGGAAGCCGACATCGGCCACGTCAAACCGGGCATGAGCGCCTACTTCACCACCCTGAGCGGCGGCCAGCGGCGCTGGAGCAGCACGGTGCGGCAGATCCTGCCGGTGCCGCCCAAGCCGCTGGACCAGACCAGCCAGGGCGGCGGCAGCCCCGCCAGCACCAGCAAAAGCGGGAGCGCCCGGGTGGTGCTCTACACCGTGCTGCTGGATGTCGACAACGCCGACAACGCCCTGATGGCCGAGATGACCACCCAGGTGTTCTTTGTCGCCGGCCAGGCGAAGGACGTGCTCACCGCGCCGGTCGCCGCCCTGCAGGGCAGTGCCGCCGCCGGCCTGCAAACCGCCCGGGTGGTCGCCGCCAACGGCGAGGTGCAGCCCCGCGAAGTGCGCACCGGTATCAGCGACCGCCTGAACGTGCAGGTGCTGGAAGGCCTGAACGAGGGCGATCACCTGCTGATCGGCCCCGCCGACGGCAACGGAGGCTGAATGCAGACGCCCCTGATCGAACTGCGGGACATCCGCAAGGCCTACGGCGGCGGCGACGCCCCTGAAGTCCACGTGCTGCGCGGCATCGACCTGTCGATCCACGCCGGCGAGTTCGTGGCCATCGTCGGCGCGTCGGGCTCCGGCAAATCGACGCTGATGAACATCCTCGGCTGCCTCGACCGGCCGACGTCCGGCGAATACCGCTTCGCCGGCGAAAACGTCGCCGGCCTGGACAGCGACGAACTGGCCTGGCTGCGCCGCGAAGCGTTCGGTTTCGTGTTCCAGGGCTATCACCTGATCCCGTCCGGCTCGGCCCAGGAAAACGTCGAGATGCCGGCGATCTACGCCGGCACGCCAACGGCCGAGCGGCACGCCCGCGCCGCCGCCCTGCTCGACCGCCTCGGCCTGGCCTCGCGCACCGGCAACCGTCCGCACCAGCTCTCCGGCGGCCAGCAGCAGCGGGTGTCCATCGCCCGCGCCCTGATGAACGGCGGCCACATCATCCTTGCCGACGAACCCACCGGCGCCCTCGACAGCCACAGCGGCAAGGAAGTCATGGCGCTGCTCGATGAACTGGCGGGCCAGGGCCACGTGGTGATCCTCATCACCCACGACCGCGAAGTCGCGGCCCGGGCCAAGCGCATCATCGAAGTCCGTGACGGCCTGATCATCAGTGACAGCGCCGCCGACGACCCCGCCGTCCAGGCCGCCGCCAACCCCGGCGCCCTGCAGGCGGTGGACCTGCGCAAGCGCCTGGCCGAAGGCGCGCAAGCCAACGGCGCCTGGAAAGGCGAACTGGTGGACGCCCTGCACGCCGCTTGGCGGGTGATGTGGATCAACCGCTTCCGCACCGCCCTGACCCTGCTCGGCATCATCATCGGCGTGGCCTCGGTGGTGGTGATGCTGGCGGTCGGCGAAGGCAGCAAGCGCCAGGTGATGGCGCAGATGGGCGCGTTCGGCTCCAACATCATTTACCTCAGCGGCTCGGCCCCCAACCCGCGCACGCCGCCCGGCATCGTCACCCTGGACGACGTCGCGGCGCTGGCCAGCCTGCCGCAGGTCAAACGCATCATGCCGGTCAACGGCGCCGAGGCCGGGGTGCGCTTCGGCAACGTCGACCACCTGAGCTATGTCGGCGGCAACGACACCAACTTCCCGGCGATCTTCAACTGGCCGGTGGTCGAGGGCAGTTACTTCACCGAGGCCGACGAACGCAACGCCACGGCCGTCGCGGTGATCGGCAAGAAGGTGCGCGACAAGCTGCTCAAGGATGTCGCCAACCCGCTGGGCCAGTACATCCTGATCGAGAACGTGCCGTTCCAGGTGGTCGGCGTGCTCCAGGAAAAGGGCGCCAGCTCCGGCGACCAGGACAGCGACGACCGCATCGCCATCCCCTACTCCGCCGCCAGCGTCCGGCTGTTCGGCACGCGCAATCCGGAATACGTGGCCATCGCCGCCGCCGACGCGCGCAAGGTCAAGGAAGCGGAGCACGCCATCGAGCAACTGATGCTGCGCCTGCACAACGGCAAGAAGGACTTCGAGCTGACCAACAACGCCGCGATGATCCAGGCCGAGGCCCGCACGCAGAACACCCTGTCGCTGATGCTCGGCTCGATCGCGGCGATCTCGCTGCTGGTGGGCGGCATCGGCGTGATGAACATCATGCTCATGACCGTGCGCGAACGGACCCGCGAGATCGGCATCCGCATGGCCACCGGCGCCCGCCAGCGCGACATCCTGCGCCAGTTCCTCACCGAGGCGGTGATGCTGTCGGTGGTCGGCGGCCTCGCCGGGATCGCCCTGGCGCTGATCATCGGCGGCGTGCTGATCCTCAGCGAAGTCGCCGTCGCGTTTTCCCTGATGGCGGTGCTGGGCGCCTTCGGCTGCGCCCTAGTGACCGGTGTCGTCTTCGGCTTCATGCCCGCCCGCAAAGCCGCCCGGCTCGATCCGGTCACGGCCCTTACCAGTGAATGATCGCTTGATGAAACCACGCCTCAGCCTGTTGACCGTGTGCCTGATGCTCAGCGCCTGCGCCAGTCCCGTCCAGCGTCCGGACAGCGGCCTGCAGCCGCCTGCCGCCTGGCAATCGCCCCACTCCGACGCCACCGCCCGCCACGACGCGCAGTGGTGGACGCAATTCGGCAGCCCCGAGCTGGACCGCCTGATCGAACAGGCCCGGCTCGGCAGCCACGACCTGGCCGCCGCCATGGCCCGGGTGCGTCAGGCCCGTGCCGCCACGGTGATCGCCGGCGGCTCGCAGTTGCCCGAGATCAAGGCCGGGGCCAACGCCAACCGGCAGAAGCTGCTGCGCGGCAACGGCTACAGCCAGCTCGACGCCGACAACAGCAACAAGGCTGTGGACTACTTCGACGCCAACCTGAGCGCCAGCTACGAGATCGATTTCTGGGGCGGCAAGCGCGCCTCCCGGGACAGCGCACGGTTCAGCCTGCAAGCCAGCGAGTTCGACCGGGCGACCGTCGAGCTGACGCTGCTGGGCAACGTCGCCGACACCTACGCGCAGGCCCTGTCCCTGGGCGAACGCAGCCGCATCGCCGAACTGAACCTGACCAACGCCCGCAGCGTGCTGAAGCTGGTGCAGACCCGCTTCGACGCAGGCTCGGCCACCGCCCTGGAACTGGCCCAGCAAAAAAGCCTGGTGGCCGCCCAGGAGCGTCAGGTGCCCCTGGTGCAGCAACAGGCCCAGGAAGCGCTGATCAGCCTCGCCGTCCTGCTCGGCCAACCCGTGCAGGCGCTGGCGCCGTCGCCGGAACCGTTCGACCGGCTGACCTGGCCGACCATCGCGGCCGGCGTCCCCAGCGACCTGCTCAGCCGCCGTCCCGACATCGCCCGCGCCGAAGCGCAACTGGCCGCCGCCGAAGCCGACGTGAAAGTGGCCCGCGCCGCCATGCTGCCCACCGTCACCCTGACCGCCCAGCTCGGCTCGGGCGCCAACCGGTTCAGCAACCTGGTTCGCAGCCCCTTCTACAACCTGACCGCCGGGCTGGTGGCGCCGATCTTCAACAACGGCCGCCTGGGCGCCGAGCGCGACAAGGCCACGGCCCGCCAGGAAGAACTGCTGGAAACCTACCGCGGCGCGATCGTCAGCGGTTTTGCCGACGTCGAAAAAGCCCTCAACAGCATTCGGGGGCTCGACGAACAGCGCCAGTGGCAGACCGAAGAACTGAACCAGGCCCAGACCGCGTTCAACATCGCCCAGAGCCGCTACCAGGCCGGCGCCGAGGATCTGCTGACAGTGCTGGAGACCCAGCGCACCCTGTACGCGGCCCAGGATTCGAACGTGCAACTGCGGCTGTCGCGGCTACAGGCGAGCATTGCCCTGTACAAGGCGCTCGGAGGCGGGTGGCGGGCGCTGTAACTCCTGTGGGAGCCGGGGCAGCCACAAATGCCCTGCACACCCAAAAAACCTGTGGGAGCTAGCTTGCTAGCGATGAGGCCCGAACTGTCGGCATCTCTGTTGCCTGTTCCACCGCCATCGCCATCGCCAGCAGGCTGGCTCCCACAAGGGATCCGGGGCAGCCACAAATGCACTGCACACCCCAAAAACCTGTGGGAGCTAGCTTGCTAGCGATGAGGCCCGAACTGTCGGCATCTCTGTTGCCTGTTCCACCGCCATCGCCATCGCCAGCAGGCTGGCTCCCACAAGGGATCCGGGGCAGCCACAAATGCACTGCACACCCCAAAAACCTGTGGGAGCTAGCTTG
>NZ_NEIP01000011.1:115452-157036 GCF_002112745.1 Pseudomonas sp. B7(2017)
CGCCATCGCCAGCAGGCTGGCTCCCACAAGGGATCCGGGGCAGCCACAAATGCACTGCACACCCCAAAAACCTGTGGGAGCTAGCTTGCTAGCGATGAGGCCCGAACTGTCGGCATCTCTGTTGCCTGCTCCACCGCCATCGCCAGCAGGCTGGCTCCCACAAGGGATCCGGGGCAGCCACAAATGCACTGCACACCCCAAAAACCTGTGGGAGCTAGCTTGCTAGCGATGAGGCCCGAACTGTCGGCATCTCTGTTGCCTGCTCCACCGCCATCGCCAGCAGGCTGGCTCCCACAAGGGATCCGGGGCAGCCACAAATGCACTGCACACCCCAAAAACCTGTGGGAGCTAGCTTGCTAGCGATGAGGCCCGAACTGTCGGCATCTCTGTTGCCTGCTCCACCGCCATCGCCAGCAGGCTGGCTCCCACAAGGGATCCGGGGCAGCCACAAATGCCCTGCACACCCCAAAACCTGTGGGAGCCAGCCTGCTGGCGATGAGGCCGGCACTGCCGACATCTACGATGCCGGCAGTGCGCGAATGAACGGTGACGCGCAGGTCAGGCCTGGTTCTGCTTGGCCTTCAGGTTGCGCGCATACCACGGCCGCTGCGGCACGCGCCGGAACAGTTCGGCGAGCTTCTTCTCGTCTTCGCCGAAGGTGATGCGCAGCGCCAGTTTCATGGTCTCCGGATCCATCTCCACCGACTTGCCCACCTGCAGCCCCGGCGTGGTGCTGCAGCCATGGGTGGTCGGCCCCAGCCACGGATCGGCCACCTCGACCCAACGCCCTTGCGCAAACCACTGCACACCGTTGACCTCAAGCCGCTCGACCTGGCCCGGATGGAAGCGCTCATGAGCCCGGAACCAATCCTCGACGCGGTCGTCGATCCAGCCGTGGAAATGCCAGAACACCGGGTTCACATGGGAAGAGAACGGATCGCCGAGGAAGTCGTTCTCCGGCGCGAACCAGCGGGCGGCGAAGTCGTCCAGGTCCCGGGCCAGCGGCACCGGCTGACCGTTGGACGGATCCCGCGGCACCGAGGCCCAGCGCATGTGCAGCCAGTCGTGCAGGCCCAGTTCCATCTCCGAGCCCAACTGGCCCAGGGTCAGCTTCGACAGGTACTGCGGATCGCGGTACTGCGATTCCCAGACCTCGAAATTGCTCTGGTACGTCTCGGCCGTCTTGATGTCGCTGACCCACTGGCTGTACTCGTCATCGCCTTCGGCCAGCCAGGTCGGCGGCAGCGCGGTGCCGTCGTGGTTGTCGAAGTAGCGGGCGAAGCCCTGGCGGTCACGCACCAGCTCCGGCTGCGGCAGCGGGAAGAATGCCCAAGACGGCAAATCCTGCATGGAGCGGGCCGTGCCGAGCATGTGCCGGTGCATGAAGAAGAAGTCGATCCCCGAGCCGTTGCGGTCCTTGCGGGTTCCGCGGGCGTCACGCTCGCGGTCACGCGGCCCGGGCTGCCAGCCGAGGCCGCGCAGGGCGTTGCGCTTGTCCTCGGACAAGGTGTGCCACTTGTCCCGGGTCGCATGCCAGACCTGATGGAACAGGCGATGCTCGGGCGACACCAGCCAGGCCAGCAGCGTCGGGTTCAGCGGCGTGCGCTGGCGCGCCTCCGGGAACAGGCACTTGACCGCGATGAAGCGGTGATCCTGGGCCGGCAGCGCCAGCGAACGGTCCAGCCGCTGCACCGTGCCGCTGAGGCTGCCGCTGCCGGCATTGCCGAAATCGGCCCAGACCTCGTCGAGCACCATGTTCAGTTCATAGTCGACTCGCCCGCCCGCGCCGATCAGGCGCCAGCTGAGCATCGAGGCGTCGGCCCCGGCCAGGTCGCCGAGAATTCGGTAACGGGGTGTTTCATCCGAGCGCAGACGCTCCGGCGTGTCGAGAAAGCCGCACACGCCCCGGCCTTTCTGGCCGATGTCCAGAAACACTTCGAGCCCCTTGGGCGGCAACCCTTCGAGGCCGGCGTCGGCCCCCGTGAAACGGATCTTCCAGACCCCGCGCAGCGCATTGGCCAGACGCTGCCCGGCCACGTCGGCCACGTCGAACGACGCCTCGCCGGGGGTGACCGTCGGATCCGGCTTCGTCCATTCGCGATGCCCGAAATAGGCCGCCGGTACGGCAGCGCCGGTCAGCGCCAGGCCTGCCATGAACCATCGTCGAGAAATTCTCATTGCCCTACCTGTGTCAGCCTTGAAGCAGGCCTTATCCCAGCAAGAACGTTTGCTGCGCGGACAAATTTACGGTGCGCGCGCGAATGGGCCGCCGCACCTCCCCCCCTGTGGGAGCGAGCCTGCTCGCGATGGCGATGCATCAGCCACCTCGATGTCACCGACAGACCCTCATCGCGAGCAGGCTCGCTCCCATAAGGACCACCGCGCCGGGCACTTCGCCGGCCGGCCTAAATTCCGTCGCCGACCGCTCGTTCTTCCCAGATAGCGAAGGCCTCTGCGCCTGCATCCCGACAGCGAACCTGACTGAGACGGCAATGACAAAACCACGTTCGAAAAAGGCTCTTTTCATCGGCCTGCCGCTGGCCCTGGCGGTTGCCGCCGGCGCCGGCTTCGCGGTCTGGGACACTTTCTTCAAGGACAATCCCGGCTACCCGCACAAAGTGATGCAACAGGCCGAGGCGCTGCACGAGCACATGCTGTCGTTCGACAGCCACATCACCATCACCCAGGGCTTCGGCACCACCGGCAACGAGATCGACAAGGACGGCAGCGAGCAGTTCGACCTGGTCAAGGCCAACCGCGGGCGGCTGTCGGGCGCGGCGCTGACCATCTTCGGCTGGCCGGAGATCTGGAACGGCGCCAACGCCCCGCACCGCCCCACCGCCGGCTTCGTCGACGAGGCGCGCAACCAGCAGGAAATCCGCTACAAGATCATTTCCGGCATGGTGCGCGACTTCCCCAACCAGGTCGGCATCGCCTACACCGCCAACGATTTCCGCCGCCTGCACGGCGAAGGCAAGTTCGCGATCTTCATCAGCATGCTCAACGCCTACCCGCTGGGCCACGACCTGAACCAGCTGGACCTGTGGACCGCCCGCGGCATGCGCATGTTCGGCTTCAGCTACATCGGCAACAACGACTGGGCCGACTCCTCGCGGCCGCTGCCGTTCTTCAACGACTCGCCCGACGCCCTCGACGGCCTCTCGGACCTGGGCAAGCAGGCGGTCAAGCGCCTGAACGACCTGGGCGTGATCATCGACGTCTCGCAAATGTCCACCAAGGCCCTGGAACAGGTCGCCCAACTGAGCCGTACGCCGCTGGTGGCGTCGCACTCGGCGCCGCGGGCCATGGTCGACATTCCGCGCAACCTCAGCGACAAGGAACTGCAACTGATCAAGAACAGCGGCGGCGTGGTGCAGATCGTCGGCTTCTCGCAGTACCTGCGCCCGCTGACCCAGCAGACCCAGGACAAGCTCAACGAACTGCGCAAGCGCTTCGACCTGCCGCCGCTGCCGAACCTGGCCGTGGCCCTGATGCCGGGCGACCCGATCATCGCCGCGTGGCCCGAACAACGCTTCGGCGAGTACGCCGGCCAGCTCTACGCGATCCTCGAAGAGGAACCCAAGGCCAGCCTCAAGGATCTGGGCGACGCCATCGACTACACCGTGCGCAAGATCGGCATCGACCACGTCGGCATCAGTTCCGACTTCAACGAGGGCGGCGGCGTCAAAGGCTGGGAGAACGTCGGCGAGATCCGCAACGTGACCGCCGAACTGCTGTCGCGCGGCTACTCCGAGGCGGACATCGCCAAACTGTGGGGCGGCAACTTCCTGCGGGTGTGGGATCAGGTCGAGAAATCCGCCAGGCCTGCGCTGGCCCAGAACCGGGAAGCCGCCAAGCCATGAGCAACCGTCGCGAATTCCTGAAACAGGCCGGGCTGCTGGCCGCCGCACTGCCGCTGGGCGCCGGCCTGCCGGAACTGGCCGCCGCTGCCCAGTCGCCGGCATCGGCACCGACATTGGGTGACAAGTGGACGCAGTTGCGGCAGCTGTTCGACCAGGATCCGGATTACCTGCACTTCTCCAACTTTCTGGTGACCACCCACCCGCGCCCGGTGCGCGATGCCATCGCCCTGCACCGGGCGGCGATCGACAAGAACCCCGGCCTGTCGATGGACTGGGACCTGGGCGTCACCGAGCAGCGCGAGGAAGAAGTCCGTGCCTGGGCCGGCAAGTACGTGCAGGCCGACGCCCGGCAGATCGCCCTGACCGGCAGCACCACCCAGGGGCTGGCGATGATCTACGGCGGCGTGCGGGTGCGCGCCGACCAGGAGATCCTCACCACCGAACACGAGCATTACGCCACCCACACCATCCTTGAGCTGCGCACCGAGCGCGAAGGCACCCGGGTGCGCAAGATCCGCCTGTTCGACGACCCGCAGAAAATCGACAAGGCACAGCTGCTGGCCACCATCGACCGCAGCATCCGCCCCGAAACCCGCGTGCTGGGCATGTGCTGGGTGCACTCGGGCAGCGGCGTGAAACTGCCGCTGCCCGACATCGGCGCCCTCGTCGACAAGCACAACCGTGGCCGCAGCGAGGCCGACCGCATCGTTTACGTGGTGGACGGCGTGCACGGCTTCGGCGTGGAAGACCTGAGCTTCCCGGCGATGAACTGCGACTTCTTCATCGCCGGCACCCACAAGTGGATGTTCGGCCCGCGCGGCACCGGGATCGTGGTCAGCCGCACGCCGGAGGTGAAGTACGTCACCCCGATCATTCCGACGTTTTCCGAAGCCGAGCATTTCTCCACCACCATGACCCCCGGCGGCTTCCACGCCTTCGAGCACCGCTGGGCCTTGAGCGAGGCGTTCAAGCTGCACCTGCGGCTGGGCAAGGCCGATGTGCAGGCGCGCATCCACGCCCTCAACAGCTACCTCAAGCAACGCCTGCTGCAGCGGCCGCAGATCGAACTGGTCACGCCGCTGAGCCCGGCGTTCTCCGCCGGCTTCACCTTCTTCCGGGTCAAGGGCAAGGACAGCGACAAGGTCGCCGCGCACCTGATGGCCAACCGGGTGGTGGCCGACGCCGTGCACCGTGACGTGGGCCCGGTGATCCGCACCGCGCCGGGGCTGCTCAACGACGAGGCGCAGATCGACCGCCTGCTGGCCGTGCTCGACCGGGCCCTGTGACCCCGCCCTTCCCGCTTCCTTTTGGCGATTTCCTTTTTTGAGAGGCATGAAATGAACCGCGAACCGCGACGTTTTTCCCTGAAGGCCCTGCCGGCCCTGGCGCTGACCGCCCTGGCCGCCGCCCTCCTGCCGGGCGCCGCCCAAGCCGCCACCCCGCCGGCGCCGGGCAAGGTGTTCAAGGACTGCAAGGACTGCCCGGAAATGGTCGTGCTGCCCACCGGCACTTTCACCATGGGCACCCCGGACGATGAGGTCGGCCGCGAACCCGACGAAGGCCCGATGCACGAGGTGACGTTCGCCAAGCCGCTGGCCATCAGCCGCTTCCAGGTGCTCAAGGGCGAATGGTTCGCCTACCTCCAAGAGACCGGCTACCGCATGCCCGACGGCGACGACCGCCCGGGCCGCGCATGCAAGGCCGGGATTCCGGACTACGCAGGCAGCGACCCGCGCAAGCAGTACACCGACCGCCACCCGGCGGTGTGCATGGACTTCGCCGAGGCCAACGCCTACGTGGCGTGGCTGTCGAAGAAGACCGGCAAGCAGTACCGCCTGGTCAGCGAGTCCCTGCGCGAATACGCCGCCCGCGGCGGCACCGCAGGACCGTTCCCGTTCCCGTTCGATGAAGGCAAGGAATACAGCATCGCCAAGCACGCCAACACCTACGGCGCGGCGGACGGCTACAACTTCACCGCCCCGGCCGGCAGCTTCCCGGCCAACGCCTTCGGCGTGTACGACATGCACGGCAACGTCTACGAGTGGACCGCCGACTGCTACAACGAGAACTACGTCGGCGCGCCGAACGACGGCAGCGCCTGGCAGACCGGCAAGTGCGAGTTCAAGCGCATCCGCGGCAACGACTGGGGCGAAGCGCCGGTGTTCTCCCGCTCCGGCAACCGCAACGCGCTGGTGCCGACCGAGCGCGGCGACTGGATCGGCTTCCGCGTCGCCCGGGACCTGTGAGCCCGCAGCACCGCTAAATTAACCCTCTCTCCAGTCGTTCTACAGGTGGGCGCGATCCGTTGCGGCGCGCCCCCGCCCTCTTCTACGTCACCCAGGCGAAGCCGCCACCGCTGTCGGCCTTCGCCGCTTTTTCAAGCAGGGAACCTCCATGAGCAAACCAACACGCGGGGTGATCAATGAATTGTTCGCCCTGCTCAAACCCTTTCGGCTGATCGTCGCCGGCTCGATCCTGCTCGGCATGGTCGGTGGCCTGAGCGTCACCGCCCTGCTGGCGACGATCAACGGCGCCCTGCACGACGAAGGCGGCCTGACCAGCACCGTGGTCGCCGCCTTCGCCGGCCTGTGCCTGCTGGCGCTGGCCAGCTCGATCTTCTCCGACATCGGCACCAACTTCGTCGGCCAGCACATCATCGCCAAGCTGCGCAAAGAGCTGGGCGAAAAGGTGCTGTCGGCGCCCATCGAGCAGATCGAACGCTACCGCAGCCATCGCCTGATCCCGGTGCTGACCCACGACGTCGACACCATCAGCGACTTCGCCTTCGCCTTCGCGCCGCTGGCCATTTCCCTGACCGTCACCCTCGGCTGCATGGGCTACCTGGCGATGCTGTCGTGGCCGATGTTCCTGTTGATGGCGGCGGCGATCCTGATCGGCACCGTCATCCAGTACATCGCCCGCGGGCGCGGCATGCAGGGCTTCATGAAGGCCCGCGACCACGAGGACGAGCTGCAGAAGCACTACAACGCCGTCGCCGAAGGCGCCAAGGAACTGCGCATCCACCGCCCGCGCCGGCACCGCATGTTCGTTTCCGGCATCAAGGCCACCGCCGACCGCATCTGCGACACCCAGGTGCGCTCGGTAAACATCTTCGTGGTCGCCAAGACCCTGGGCTCGATGCTGTTCTTCGTGGTGATCGGCCTGGCGCTGGCCCTGCAATCGCTGTGGCCGAGCGCCGACAAGGCCGTGATGAGCGGCTTCGTGCTGGTGCTGCTGTACATGAAAGGCCCGCTGGAGCACATCATCGGCACCTTGCCGATCGTCAGCCGCGCGCAGATCGCGTTCCGCCGCATCGCCGAACTGTCCGAGCAGTTCTCCTCGCCGGAGCCGCACCTGCTGCTCAGCGACCAAGGCAACCGCAAGACGCCGGTGCACAGCCTGGAGCTGTCCGACGTGTCGTACAGCTTCCCCACCGTGGAAGGCGCCGCGCCGTTCCGCCTGGGCCCCGTGAACCTGAAGATCGAACAGGGCGACATCATCTTCATCGTCGGCGAGAACGGCTGCGGCAAGACCACGCTGATCAAGCTGCTGCTGGGCCTGTACGCGCCGCAGCAAGGCGAGATCCGCCTCAACGGCCAACCGGTCACCGCCCTCACCCGCGACGACTACCGCCAACTGTTCACCACCATCTTCGCCGACTACTACCTGTTCGACGATGTGGTGCAGGGCGACACGCACATTCCCGACGACGCCAACAAATACCTGCAGCGCCTGGAGATCGCCCACAAGGTCAGCGTGCGCGACGGCTCGTTCACCACCACCGACCTGTCCACCGGCCAGCGCAAGCGCCTGGCGCTGATCAACGCCTGGCTCGAAGAGCGTCCGGTGCTGGTGTTCGACGAGTGGGCCGCCGACCAGGACCCGACCTTCCGCCGGATCTTCTACACGGAACTGCTGCCGGACCTGAAGCGCCTGGGCAAGACCATCATCGTCATCTCCCACGACGACCGTTACTTCGACATCGCCGACCAACTGGTGCGCATGAACGCCGGCAAAGTGGTCACCGAGCCGCAACCCGCCTGACTGTGAAACATTCGTAAAAAAAGTGCGTTGAGCCTTTCCGGTTTTCCGGAGGCTCAACGTCTTACTTACAGTTAATAGAAATAGTTCTCAGTCAACACTTTGAAGAGTAGAAGAACAATGCCCGCACCGCACGGACTCCACCCGCTCGCCAAGGCTCTGCTGATCCGCCGCTCCTTCCGCCCGACGCTTCCGGCACTTTGCGCGCTGGCCATGACCCTGCCGATGGCCGGCATGGCCCAGGCCGCCGCCGTGGCGATCGACATTCCTGCCCAGTCGCTGGGGAGCGCCTTGCAGGAATTCGGCCGCCAGACCAACCTGCAAGTGCTCTACAGCCCGGACGAAGTCAGTGGCCTGCGCAGCACCGCCGTCAGCGGCAACCTGGAACCGACCGCCGCCATGGCGCAACTGCTGCAAGGCACGGACATCGCCTACAGCGTCCAGGGCAACAGCGTCGCGTTGCGCGTGCGCAGCAGCGGCGCCAGCCTGGACCTGGCGCCGACCAGCATCACCGCCGTACAGGAATCGGCCTGGGGCCCGGTCGACGGGATCGTGGCCAAGCGCAGCGCCACCGGCACCAAGACCGACACTCCGCTCAACGAGATCCCGCAGACCATCAACGTCGTCACCCAGGACGAAATCAAGATGCGCGGCTCGCAGTCGGTCACCGAGGCCCTGCGCTACACCGCGGGCATGACCGGCGGCGGCTTCTCCGACCGGGTGAAGATCTTCGACGAACCGACCTCCCGCGGCTTCTCGCCGACCCCGCTGTACCTCGACGGCCTGCACCTGCCCTACGGCGGCGGCAGCACCGGCGGCTCGCTGCAGATCGACCCGTACACCCTGGAGCGCATCGAAGTGCTCAAGGGCCCGGCGTCGGTGCTGTACGGCCAGAACCAGCCCGGCGGCATCGTCAACATGGTCGGCAAGCGCCCGACCGCCACGCCGCTGCACGAAGTGATCATCGGCGGCGGCAGCTATGACCGCAAATACGGCGCCTTCGACCTCGGCGGCCCGATCGACGACCAGGGCGAGTTCCTCTACCGCCTCACCGGCGTGATCAACGACAGCAACTCGCAGATCGACCACGCCGACCAGAACCGCATGCTGCTCGCGCCGAGCCTGACCTGGCTGCCGAACGACAGCACCAGCCTCACCGTCTACGGCCAGTACCAGAAAGACCGCGACACCCCCGAGGCGCAAGGCCTGCCGGCCGACGGCACCGTGCACCGCAGCGCGAACGGCCGCATCAGCCGCAGCCTGTTCCTCGGCGAGCCGGGCCTGAACAAGTACGACCGCGAGCAGTTCGTGGTCGGCTACGAGCTGGCCCACGAGCTCAACGACGTCTGGACCCTCAAGCAGAACGCCCGCTACGCCGACCTCAACGACCGCTACGTCGCGCCGCTGCACGGCTACTCGTTCCTGCCCAACCCCAACACCGGCATCAATGACGGCAGCTACCAGACCCGCTACGGCGTGGACTGGGCCCAGCACAACACGGTCTACGGCATCGATAACATCGCCCAGGCCAAGTTCAAGACCGGCGACGTGGACCACACCCTGCTGCTGGGCGTGGACTACTACCACTTCAACTCCAAGTTCCTCGGCCGCTACGACCGCACCGGCCCCGCCATCGACCTGTACAACCCGGTCTACGGCAGCCAGTTCAACTTCCGCCAGCCGTACAAGTGGGACAACACCGTCAAGCAGACCGGCCTGTACACCCAGGACCAGATGCGCTGGAACCAGTGGTTCCTGACCCTGGGCGGCCGCTACGACTGGGCCGAGACCATCAACAAGGAACCGCTGGGCGGCAACCGTTCCAACATCAAGGACGAGAAGTTCACCGGCCGCGCCGGCTTCGGCTACGAATTCGAGAACGGCATGACGCCGTACGTGAGCTACGCCGAGTCGTTCCTGCCGCAGACCGGCGCCGACCTCAACGGCCGCGGGTTCGAACCGACCGAGGGCAAGCAGTACGAAGTCGGCATCAAGTACGAGCCGAAGTCCATCGACGGCTTCATCCAGCTGTCGGCGTACCAGATCGACCAGAACAACATGCTCACCAACGACCTGCTCAACCCTGGCTTCAGCATCCAGAGCGGTTCGGTGCGTTCGCGCGGCGTTGAGCTGGAAGGCAAGGTCAACGTGACCCAGAACGTGCGCGTGCTGGCGTCCGTGTCGCGCAACCAGATCAAATGGCGCAGCGTGAACGACGGCCGCGAAGGCCGCACCCTGGCCATGAGCCCGCCGCTGACCGCGTCGGCCTGGATCAACTACGACTTCGACCTCTCCACCTCGCTGGCCGGTCTGGGCATGGGCCTGGGCACCCGCTACGTGCGCAGCAGCTACGGCTCGGACTACGAAGAGGACTCCTTCCAGATCCCGTCGTACACCGTGTATGACGCCATGGTCTCCTACGACCTGGAAAAATCGCCGCTGCACATCAAAGGCGTGAAAGTGAAGATGAACCTGGAAAACCTCACCGACGAGAAATACGTCGCCAGCTGCAACAGCACGCTGGACTGCTACTACGGCGAAGGCCGCACCATGACCGCCGACGTGACCTACAACTGGTAACACGCCCCGCGTCATGCAAAACGCCGGCATCTGCCGGCGTTTTGCTGTCTGCGATTCCACCGGCCACAAAAGCCCCGCCCACAAAAAAGGCCGCTGTCAGCGGCCTTCTCCGTCCCTCAACATGCAGCCTACAGGCCGAATACCGCCCTCAACCGCTCGGCGATGTGCTGCTGCGCCTCTTCGGCCTCATCGACGATCGCGCCCATGCGCATGAAGTCGTGGGTCATGCCCTCGTAGACCTTCAGCTCCACCGCCACCCCCGCCGCCTGCAGATGACGGGCATACGCCACGCCCTCGTCGTGCAGCGGATCGCATTCGGCCAACACCAGCAGCACCGGCGCCACCTGCGCCGACGGCTCGCCCAAAAGCGGCGAGAAGCGCGGGTCGAGGCGGTCTTCGGCGCTGCGCTGGTAATGGCTGTAGAACCACTCCAGGGACGCCTTCTCCAGCAGATAGCCCTCGGCGTAACGCTCGATGGTCGGCGTGCTGCGGCTGGCGTCGGTGACCGGATAGATCAGCACCTGCAACAGGGGCCGCACCGGCGCCTGGGTCAGTTGCGCGGCCAGCACCGTCGCCAGGCTGCCGCCGACGCTGTCGCCGGCGATCGCCAGGCGGGCGGTGTCGATGCCCAGGTCCTGGGCGCTGCCCACCAGCCAGTCCCAGGCGTCCCGCGCATCGTCGGCGGCGGTCGGGAAACGGACCGCCGGCGCCAGCCGGTAAGCCACCGACAGCACCACGCAACCGGCCATCGACGCCAATGCCCGGCACAGCGAGTCATGGGAATCGAGACTGCCGACCACGTAGCCGCCGCCATGGAAGTACAGCAGCGCCGGGCGCTTGGCCCCAGGCTGTAGCGGTTGGTCGCTGTAGATCCGCGCATCCAGCAGCGCGCCGTCGCGCACCGGCAAGCGCAGCTCGTCGACGACGGCGAGGTCTTCGCCGCCGGCGTCCATCAGCAGCGACGATTGATCGAACTGCTCACGGGCCTGCTCCGGGGTCAGCTCATGCATGCCCACGCGCTTGCCGCTGGCCCGGCCGTTGCCGACCAGTTGCAGGAACGCGGCGATATCAGGATTCAACGACATTCAATTCTCCAAACCGAACGGGCGCCATGGGCGCCCGTTCGGTGTTTCCGGTTTCAGGACAGGTTTCAGGACATGACTACAGGTTCAACGATCTCACCGAGCATTTCTTCAGCCTCCGACAGGAAAGTTTCATGGCGCGGGATCTCGAAGTGCCCGCAATCGAGCCATTCCCCGCCCATGCCCGGCTGCTCCAGTTGCGCCGCCAGTTCCATGGCCTCCTCTTCCCGGCCCAGCGTCCACCAGCACACCGGCGAGACGGCCAGCGGCGGGCAGCGCTCCAGCTCCAGCGACAAGCGCTTGAGCCGGCGCGCGACGCTGAACACATGGGCCAGTTCATCGGCGCCCAGGGCCACGTAGGTCGATGCCCCACGCTCGGCCCCCAGGGCGGCCTCGAACACCGCCCGCACCGCCTGCGCCGACTCTTCGCCGTCGATGGCCGCGCCCGCAGCCGCCTGCGGCAGGGTCACCCGCAGGAAGTCGCGCAGGTCGGCCTGCCAGTCGTCCACCGCCCCGGCGTTCACGGCCGCCGACGGCACGAAGCTGTCCACCAGGCCGACGAACTCGACCTGCTGGCCGGCCTGCTCCAACTGCGCGGCCATCAGCATCGCCAGCGTCCCGCCCAGCGACCAGCCCAACAGGTGATACGGCCCCTGCGGCTGCTTCGCGCGGATCTGCGCCACGTAGTCGCTGGCCATGCGCTCCAGCGACACATCGCTGAAGGCCGGGTCCAGCAGCATCCGCGACTGGATCGCCAGCACCTGGCGCCGACCGCCCAGACGACGGGCCAACGGCTCGTAGTCGAACACCGTGCCGAAGCCTGCGTGAATGCAGAACAGCGGCACCCGGCCCTTGACCTCGGCGTTCATCGCCAGCAGCCCGGAGGCCTTTTCGGCGCTGCTCTGAACGCTGGCCACCAGTTCCGCGATGCTCGGCTTCTGCATCAGGTCGCGCAGCTTCAGGCTCAGGCCCTGGGCCTTCAGCACGCGGCTGCGCGCCACCACTTGCAGGCTCAGGATCGAATCGCCGCCCAGCTCGAAGAAGTTGTCGGTCAGGCCGACGCGTTCGATCTTCAGCACGTCCTGCCAGATGCCCGCCAAGGCCTTTTCCAGCTCGGTGCGCGGCGCCACGTAGTCCTGACGCTGTTCGGCGCCAGGATCCGGCAATGCCTTGCGGTCGAGCTTGCCGTTCGGGGTGAGCGGCATGCGTTCGAGCAGCATCAGGTGCGCAGGCACCATGTAGTCCGGCAGGCTGGCCTTGAGCTGTTCGCGCAGGCGTTCGCACAAACCGTCCGCCGGTGCATCGGCGGCGGCCAGCACATAGCCGAGCAATTGCTTGCCGCCGGCGCCTTCGCGGGCCACCACGGCGGCGTCGCGCACGCCCGGCAGTTGCTTGAGCCGCGCCTCGACCTCACCCAGCTCGATGCGGAAACCGCGGATCTTCACCTGATGGTCGATCCGGCCCAGGTAGTCGACGGTGCCGTCCGCCCGTTGGCGCACCAGGTCGCCGGTGCGGTACAGACGACTGCCGTCGGCGCTGAACGGGTTGGCCACGAAGCGCTCGGCGGTGCCGCCGGCGCGTCCCAGGTAACCCCGGGCCAACGCGCCGCCCAGGTACAGTTCGCCCGCCACCCCGACCGGCAAGCGGTTGAGGTCGCTGTCGAGCACATACCCGCTGCGCTCACCGACCACGCTGCCGATCGGCGCGTACGCCGCCCCGCACGCATCCTGCGCGCCGGCCTTCCAGATCAGCGGCGTGACCACGGTTTCGGTCGGGCCGTAGCCGTTGATGATGTACTGCGGCTTGAGCGCACGCTTGGCCAGTTCGAAGCTCGCCACCGGCACCGCGTCGCCGCCGAAGCAGTAGATGCGCACCGGCGGCGGGTTGCCGTCCTGCTCGGCGTGTTCGGCCAACTGCTGCAGGTAGACCGGCGGGAACGCCGCCACGGTCACGCCGTGCCGGTGCATCGCGTTGTAGGTCTGCTCGGCGGTCCACAGGCTGTCGTCCCGGATCAGCAGGCGCGCACCGTGGGTCAGCGTGGTCAGCCAGCGCTCATGGGCGCCGTCGAAGGCGAACGACATGAAGTGCAGCTCGCAGTCCGCTTCGCTCATTTCGTAGCGCTCGCCGATGGCCCGGCAATGCATCGCCAGCGGCCCATGGGCGACACCGACGCCCTTGGGCAGGCCGGTGGAGCCGGAGGTGTAGATCACGTAGGCCAGGTTGCCCGGCTGCACCGCGACCGTTGGCGCGCGGTCCGGCCGGTCGCCCAGCGCCAGGCGGTCCAGCTCCAGCACCCGCAGGCCGTCCTGCACCGGCATCACCTGCCGCAACCCCGAATCGCTGAGCAGCAACGCGATGCCCGAATCGCGCATCAGGTAGCTCAGGCGCTCACGCGGGTACGTCGCGTCCAGCGGCACATAGGCGCCACCGGCCTTGAGCACCGCCAGCAGGGCGACGATCATGTTTTCGCTGCGCGGCAGCGCCACGCCGACCCGCACTTCCGGGCCGACGCCTTCGGCGATCAGCGCATGGGCCAGGCGGTTGGCCCGGGCCTCGATCTGGCCGTAGCTGAAGGCCTGGTCATTGAACACCACGGCGGTCTGCTCGCTGCGCTGGATCGCCCACTGCGCGATGCGCTCATGCACCGCCGGTGCCGGCGGTTGTGGCGCGGCTTCGGCCGGCGCCACAGCCTGGGCGGTCGGCAGACCGATGCGGCCCAGCGGTTGCGCGGCGTCATGCGCCAACGCTTCCAGCAGCCCTTCCATGTCGCTGCGGATGCCTTCCACGGTCGCCCGGTCGAAGTGCTCGCGCAGGAACATGTATTCGATCACCAGACCGTCTTCGAGCGTGACCATCAGGTCCATCGGGAAGTTGGTCAGGCCGGCGCTGTCGCTCTCGCCGAACGTCAGCGAATCGTCGCGCCACTCGCGCAGCGCCTGGTCGATCGGATGGTTCTCGAACACGATGATGCTGTCGAACAGCGACTGCCCGGTGCGCCCGGCCCAACGCTGGACGTCGGACAGCGGCGTGTACTCGCGCTCGCGCATTTCAAGGTTGAAGTCCTGCAGATCGCGCAGCCACGGGCCCACCGCCTGTTCGGCCGGCACGTCCTTGATCACCGGCAAGGTGTTGATGAACAGGCCCAGGATCGACTCCGACGCCGGCAGGCTCGCCGGCCGTCCGGCCACGGTGGCGCCGAACGTCACGGTGCGCTGGCCGCTGTAGCGACTGAGCAGCATCAGCCACGCGCCCTGCACCAGGGTGTTGAGGGTGACCTGCTGGGCCTGGGCAAATGCCTTGAGCCGTTCGGTGCGGGCTTCACCCAGTCGGCTGTACAGCGCCTCGTGACCGCGCCCCTCGCCGGTGCGCGCCACGGTGTCGGCCAGGTACGTCGGTTCGTCGAGCAGGCTCAGGTGCCCGCGCCAGAAGCCTTCGCTGACGTTGGCGTCCTGCTGTTGCAGCCAGTTGATGTAGCGACGGTAAGGCACGGCCGCAGCCAGCGGCTGGCCGGAGTACTGGCTCAGCACCTCGCCGATCAGCTGCGAACTGCTCCAGCCGTCGATCAGGATGTGGTGATAGGTCCAGATCAGCTGATGGCTGTCCTCGCCCACCCGCACCAGCGTCAGGCGTTGCAGCGGCGGACGGTCGAGGTCGAAGCCCTTGGCCCGCTCGTCGGCGGCCAGCGCCTGCAAGGCCGCTTCAGAATGGTCCTGGTCGCGCCAATCGAGCAGGCTGATCGGCAACTGCGGATCGGCCAGCACGAACTGCAGCGGTTCGGCCATGTCCTGCCAGAGGAAACCGGTGCGCAGGATGTCGTGGCGGCGGCTCACCGCCTCCCACGCCGCCTTGAACCGCGCGGGCTCAAGGCCCTGCACCGGAATGCTCACCTGGTTGATGTACAGGTCGGCTTCCGGCGAGTTCAGGCCCAGGAACAGCATGCCCTGCTGCATCGGCGACAACCGGTACAGGCCGTCGAGCCGGCCTTGCGGCAACGGCAGCGCGGCGACCTGAGCCTCGCTCAGGCCATGCAGCGGCATGTCCACCAGCGCGGTCTGCGGCGCAGGTGTGCCTTCGGCGGCCTGGGCACGCAGGGCCAGTTGCTGAATGGTCGGCTGCTGGAACAGGTCTTTCGGGCTCAGTTCGATGCCCTGCTGACGGGCGCGGCTGACCACCTGGATCGAGACGATCGAATCGCCGCCCAAGGCGAAGAAACTGTCGGTGGTGCTGACCCGCTCAAGGCCCAGCACCTCTTTCCAGATGTCCACCAGCGCCTGCTCCACCGCACCGGACGGCTCGACGTGGTGCTGCGCCGCCGAGAACTCCAGGGCCGGCAGGCGTTTGCGGTCCAGCTTGCCGTTGGGGCTCAGCGGCATCTGCGCCAGCCAGACCCGGTGCGCCGGCACCATGTAGTCCGGCAGGCTCGCGCCCAGCCAGTCCGACAGGCTGTCGTGCAGCGCGTTGCGCACGGCCTCGGCGGCGTCCACGGTCGCCGGATCGCTCGGCACCAGGTAGGCCACCAGTTGCTGGCTGCCCAGCACGTCACGGGCGACCACCACGGCTTCGCGCACGGCGGCGTGCTCCACCAGCCGCGCCTCGATTTCGCCCAGCTCGATGCGCAGGCCGCGCAGCTTGACCTGATGGTCGATCCGGCCGACGTACTCGATCACGCCGTCGGCGCGGTAGCGCGCCAGGTCACCGGTGCGGTACAGGCGCTCGCCGGCACCGAACGGGCTGGCGACGAAACGCTCGGCGCTCAGCCCCGGCCGGCGGTGGTAGCCGCGGGCCAAGCCCACGCCGCCCAGGTACAGCTCGCCGGCCACGCCCGCCGGCAGCGGATTGAGCCCGCTGTCGAGGATGAAGGTCGACAGGTTGGCGATCGGCTGGCCGATCGGCACACCGTCGCGGCCCTCGTCGCGGCACGTCCAGTGGGTCACGTCGATGGCCGCCTCGGTCGGGCCGTACAGGTTGTACAGGCCGGCCTGCGGCAGCTTGGCGAACACCTGCACCTGCGCATCCACCGGCAGCGCTTCACCGCTGCACACGATGCGGGTCAGGCCGGTGCAGCTCGACACCCCGGCGTCCTGCAGGAAGGCCTGGAGCATCGACGGCACGAAGTGCAGCGTGGTGACGCGCTCGGCGTTGATCAGCGCGATCAGCTTCGCCGGATCGCGGTGGTCGCCCGGCGCGGCGACGACCAGCCGCGCACCGGTCATCAGCGGCCAGAAGAACTCCCACACCGACACGTCGAAGCTGAACGGGGTCTTTTGCAGCACGGTGTCGGCGGCGTCCAGGCCATAGGCCTGCTGCATCCACATCAGGCGGTTGGTCAGGGCCCGGTGCGAGTTGCCCGCGCCTTTCGGCATCCCGGTGGAACCGGAGGTGTAGATCACATAGGCCAGGTTGGCGGCGTCGTACGGCACCTGCGGGTTGTGGGTCGACAGGTCGGCGAAGTCCGCGCCCGTAGGCTCCAGGCACACGGTCTGCACGCCCTCGGGGATCGGCAGGCAGGCCAGCAAATGCGGCTGGGTCAGCAACAGGCCGATGCCGCTGTCGCCGATCATGTGGCTGAGGCGGTCGCGCGGGTATTCCGGATCCAGCGGCACGTAGGCGCCACCGGCCTTGAGGATCGCCAGCAGGCCGACGACCATTTCCAGGCTGCGCTCGACCGCGATGCCCACCAGCCCGTCCGGGCCGACGCCACGGGCGATCAGCCCGTGGGCCAACTGGTTGGCCCGGGCGTTGAGCTGGGCGTAGCTCAGGGTCCGGCCGGCGAACACCAGCGCCGGGGCGTCCGGGGTGCGCAGGGCCTGGGCTTCGATCAGGCTGTGCACGCCCTGCTCCAGCGGATAGTCGATGCCGGTGGCGTTCCACTGCTCGACCATCAAGCGGCGGTCGGCGGCGTCCAGCAGGTCCAGGGCGCCGAGGCGGGCGTCCCCCGACTGCACCATCTGCGACAGCAGGTTGTTCAGTTGCGCGCTCAGGCGTTCGATCACCGAATCGGTGAACGCGCCGCGTCGGTAGCTGTAGTGCAGCGACAGCTCATCGCTGACGTTCACCGCCAGCGTCAGCGGGTAGTTGGTCTGCTCGTGGTTGTCGACGCCGCCGAAGCGCAGCTCCTGCGGTGCGCCCTCCTCCAGCGCCTGGGACACCGGGTAGTTCTCGAACACCAGAATGTTGTCGAACAGCGCCTCGCCGCTCTGCCCGGCCCAACGCTGAATGTCGAACAGCGGCGTGTGCTCGTGCTCGCGCAGGGCGATGTTCTGCGCCTGCACGCTCTGCAGCCACTGGCCGACGCTGTGCTCGGAACGCGGGCTGGCGATCACCGGCAAGGTGTTGATGAACAGGCCGATCTGCTGCTCGACGCCCTTGAGCTCGGTCGGACGGCCGGCCACGGTGGCGCCGAACGCCACGCTTTCCTGCCCGGTCAGGCGTTGCAGCAGCAACAGCCACGCCGCCTGGATCAAGGTGTTGAGGGTGACCTTCTGCTGCCGGGCGAACTCGCCCAGGCGGCGGGTCTGCGCGGCGTCGATGAACACGTAGCGTTCGCCGTGACCGTCGCGCGGCTCGTCGCCATGCGCAGCGGTGATCGCCTGGGCCAGGCGCGTCGGCTCTTGCAGGTGGGCCAGTTGCGCCGTCCAGAACCGTTCGCTGACGGTGGCGTCCTGACGCTGCAGCCATTCGATGTAATCGCGGTAGCGCCCTGCCGGCGCCGGCAGCGTTTCGCCGGCGTAGCGCTGAAGCACTTCGCCGAGCAGCTGCGAGTTGCTCCAGCCGTCCATCAGGATGTGATGGTTGGTGTAGATCAGGTGGCAGCGCCGGTCATCCAGACGCACCACCGCCATGCGCAGCAGCGGCCCTTGGCCGAGGTCGAAGCCCTCGGCCTGCTCGTCGGCCGCCAGCGCGTCGAGCGCGGCTTCGGCGTCGTCGCGACTGCGCCAGTCGAGCACGCGGAACGGCATCGGCAGCTGCTTGTGCACCACCTGCACCGGCCTCGCCAGGTCACCTTGCCAGACAAACCCGGTGCGCAGGATGTCGTGGCTGTCCACCGCCGCCTGCCAGGCTTGGCAAAAGCGTTGCGGGTCGAGGCCTTCGACGTCCAGGCGCACCTGGTTGATGTAGTCGCCGGACGCTTGCTCGTAGAGGCTGTGGAACAGCATGCCTTGCTGCATCGCCGACAGCGGGTAGATGTCGGCGATCTGCTGGGCCGGCCACGGCAGGCTGTCGAGCTGCGCCTGGGTCAGCCCGGCCAGCGGGAAGTCCGACGGCGTCAGGCCTTCGGCGCCCGGCGTCACGCAATGGGCGATCAGCGCGGCGAGTTCGTCGGCGTAGTCCTGGGCCAGCCGTTCGATGATGGCGCTGTCGAAGCGCTCGCCGCTGAAGGTCCAGCCGACGCTCAGTTCGCCGCCGTACACCTGACCGTTGAGGGTCAGCCAGTTGCCCATCGGCGCATCGGGGCTCTGCTCCAGGCCGGCGTTGTCCGGAGCCGGCGCGAACAGCGCGCCGTCGTCGGCCTCGAAGCTGCCGTCGAACTGGCCCAGGTAGTTGAAGGTGATGCGCGGGCTCGGCAGCGCCCGCAGGCTGGCCTGGGCCTGGGCATCGCCCAAGTGGCGCAGGGCGCCGAAGCCGATGCCCTTGTTCGGGATCGCGCGCAGTTGCTCCTTGATGCGCTTGATCGACTCGCCCGCCCCTTCGGCCGGGGTCAGGCGCACCGGGAACAGGCTGGTGAACCAGCCCACGGTGCGGGTCAGGTCGACGCCGTCGAACAGCTCTTCACGGCCGTGGCCTTCCAGCTGGATCAGCGTCGACGGCTGGCCGCTCCAGCGTCCGATCACCCGCGCCAGCGCCGTCAGCAGCAGATCGTTGACCTGGGTGCGGTAGGCCGCCGGGGCTTCTTGCAGCAGTTGCCGGGTCAGCTCGGCGCTGAGGCGGGTCTGCACGGTCTGCGCCAGACGGTTCTGCTGGCCGGCGTCGAGACGCTTGCACGGCAGGTCGGTGGCGGCGCCGCAGAGGCAGGCCTGCCAGTAGGCCAGTTCCTGCTGCAGCACCGGGCCGTTGGCGTAGCGCTGCAAGTGCGCGCTCCAGTCCTTGAACGCCGTGGTCTTGGCCGGCAGTTCCGGCGTCTGGCCGTCGACCGCTTGCCGGTAGGCGTTCTGCAGGTCTTCCAACAGAATCCGCCACGACACGCCGTCCACCGCCAGGTGATGGATCACCAGCAACAGACGCTGGCTGCCGTCGGCCAGGGTGGCCAGCACCGCGCGCAGCAACGGGCCGTCTTGCAGGTCAAGACTGCGCTGGGCACGGTTGCCCAGGGCTTCGAGCGCCGCGATGTCGGCGATGTCTTCCTGCCAGAGCAAGGCTTGCGGCAGAGCCTCCACCGCCAGGTGCTCGGCCTGCCAGGCCTCGCCCTCCCGGCGGAAGCTCAGGCGCAGGGCATCGTGATGCACCGCCAGGGCCCGCAGCGCCTGCTCGACCTTGTCGGCCTGAAGCGGCTGACGCGGCTTGAGCAGCACCGACTGGTTCCAGTGGTGACGCTCGGGGATGTCATCCTCGAAGAACTGCTGCTGGATCGGCAGCAGCGACGCTGCACCGGTGACCGCTTGCTGGTCGATGCCGGACACGTCCTCGCCGATCTGCGCCACCAGGGCCAGACGCTGCACGGTCTGGTGCTGGAACAGGTCTTTGGGGTTGAGGCGGATGCCGGCCTGACGGGCGCGGCTGACCACCTGGATCGAGATGATCGAATCGCCGCCCAGTTCAAAGAAGTTGTCGTTCAGGCCCACTTGCTCAAGCTTGAGCACGTCCTGCCAGATGTCGGCCAGACGCCGCTCCAGCTCGCTTTGCGGGGCCTGGTAGGCTTGCTGCGCCTGGCTCGCGTCCGGCGACGGCAGGCTACTGCGGTTGAGCTTGCCGTTGGCGGTCAGCGGCAGCTGCGCCAGCAGCAACAGGTGCGCCGGGATCATGTGGTCCGGCAGGTTTTCCTTGAGCGCGGCGCGCACGTCGTCACGCCAGCGGGCTTGCTCCGTCGCGTCGGCGTCCAGCAGCGCGGCATCGGCCGGCACCAGGTACGCCACCAGTTGCTGGCCGCTCGGGCCTGGCTGCGCCAGCACCACGGCCTGGGTGATCGCCGCCTGCTCCAGCAGTTGTGCTTCGATCTCGCCCAGCTCGATGCGGAAGCCGCGGATCTTCACCTGATGGTCGATCCGCCCGATGTATTCGATCACGCCGTCGGCGCGGTAGCGAGCCAGGTCGCCGGTGCGGTACAGGCGACCGCCGTCGGCGGCGAACGGGTCGGGAATGAAGCGCAGCGTGGTCAGGTCAGGCCGGTTCAGGTAGCCCCGGGCCAGGCCCGCTCGACCCACGTACAGCTCGCCGATGCAGCCCTTGGCCACCGGGTTGAGGTCGCCGTCGAGCAAGTACCACGACAGATCCGGGATCGGCTCGCCGATCGGGCTGCTGGCGTCACGCGAAAGATCCGCCAACGAGATCGGCCGGTAGGTCACGTGCACCGTGGTTTCGGTGATGCCGTACATGTTGATCAGTTGCGGGGCGCGGTCGCCGAAGCGGTCGAACCACGGCCGCAGGCTCTTGACCTCCAGCGCCTCGCCGCCGAACACCACGTAGCGCAGCGCCGGTTGCAGCGCCGCGTGTTCCGGGGCGCACGCCACTTGCATCAGCTGCTTGAACGCCGACGGGGTCTGGTTGAGCACGGTGATGCCTTCGCGGCACAGCAAGGCGTAGAAGTCTTCCGGCGAACGGCTGACCTCGTAAGGCACCACCACCAGTTTGCCGCCGTACAGCAGCGCGCCGAAGATCTCCCACACGGAGAAGTCGAAGGCGTAGGAATGGAACAGGCTCCAGGCGTCCTGGGCACCGAAGCCGAACCAGGCGTCGGTGGCCTCGAACAGACGCAGCACGTTGCGGTGCGCGAGCAAGGTGCCCTTCGGCTGGCCGGTGGAGCCGGAGGTGTAGATCACGTAGGCCAGGTTGTCCGGGCTCATGTCCACGTTCGGGTTGGCGTCGCTGTAGCCTTCCAGGCCGTCGCGCTCTTGGTCGAGCATCAGGCTGCGCACCGATTCCGGCACCGGCAGTTGGCCGAGCAGATGGCTCTGGGTCAGCAGCAGGCCGATGCCGCTGTCGCCGATCATGTAGGCCAGGCGATCCTGCGGATAGGTCGGGTCGAGCGGCACGTAGGCGCCGCCGGCCTTGAGGATCGCCAGCAGGCCGACGAGCATGTCGAGGCTGCGCTCCACCGCCAGGCCGACGCGCACGTCTGGCCCCACGCCGCTGGCGATCAGCTTGTGCGCCAGCGGGTTGGCGCGGGCGTTGAGCTCGCCGTAGGTCAGGGCCTGTCCGTCGCAGGTCACGGCCACCGCGTGCGGGGCCCGCTCGGCTTGGTCTTCGATCAGGCGGTGCAGGCAGCGCTCGCCCGGGAACGCGGTCAGCGCCGGGTTCCATTGCGCCAGGGTGGCCTGACGCTCAGCGGCGTCCTGCACCGGCAGGTCGGCGATGCGCTGGCCGCAGTCGGCGACGATGCCGTGCAGCAGCGTCGTCCAGTGCTGCGCGAAGCGCGCCATGGTGGCGGCATCGAACAGGTCGGTGGCGTAGGTCAATTCGGCCCAGACGTTGTCCACCGATTCGAACGTGTCCAGGGTCAGGTCGAACTGGGCGGTGTGCGACGCCCAGCCCAGGCCTTCGATCTCGACCTTCGCCAGGCGCGTGGCACCCGAGGCGCGGCGGGCCTGGCTCTGGTGGTTGTGCAGCACCTGGAACAGCGGGCTGTGGCTGAGGCTGCGCTCCGGTTGCAGGGCGTCCACCAGTTGCTCGAACGGCAGGTCCTGGTGGGCCTGGGCGCCGAGCACGGTGTTCTTCACCTGCTGCAGCAGGCTGCGGAAGGTCTGCTGGCTGTCGAATTCAGCCTTCAGCACCTGGGTGTTGACGAAGAAGCCGATCAGGCCTTCGGTCTCGACCCGGTTGCGGTTGGCCACCGGCACGCCGACGCGGATGTCGGCCTGGCCGCTGTAGCGGTGCAGCAAGGTCTGGAACGAGGCCAGCAGCAGCGCGAACAGGGTGACGTTCTCCCGTTGCGCCACCTGCTTGAGGCCGGCGGCCAGTTCCGCGCTGAGCGGGATGTCCTGACGCGCGCCGCGGTGGCTTTGCTCCGGCGGACGCGGACGGTCGGTCGGCAACTCCAGCAGCGGCTGTTCGCCGTCGCCCAGTTGCGCGGTCCAGTAGTCCAGTTGGCGCTCGCGTTCGCCGGCGTCCATCCACTGGCGTTGCCAAACGGCGTAGTCGGCGTACTGCACCGGCAACGCCGGCAGTTCGACGTTTTGGCCCTGGCTGTAGGCGGCGTACAGCGCCACCAGCTCATCGACCATGATGCCCATCGACCAGCCGTCGGAGACGATGTGGTGCAAGGTGATGATCAGCGCATGGTCATCGGCGGCCAGGCGCAGCAGCTTGACCCGCAGCAGCGGGCCCTTCTGCAGGTCGAACAGGTGCAGGGTCTCGGCGGCGACCAACGCTTGCAGCGCGGCGTCGTCCAGGCCGCCGTCGATCACCTCGACCGGCAGCTCCAGCGCCCTCTGCGCCTGGATCACTTGCAGGGTCTGGCCCTGCTCCTCCACAAAGCAGGTGCGCAGGGATTCGTGGCGGGCGATCAGTGCATCGAAGCTGCGCCGCAACGCCGCCAGATCCAGCTCGCCGCGCAGGCGCAGCGCCGCCGGCACGTGGTAGGCGGTGCTGGTCGGCTCCAGTTGCCAGAGGAACCACTGACGCTCCTGGGCGTAGGACAGCGCCAGCGGTTGCAGGCGCGGCAACGCCACGATCGGCGGCTCCTGACGGGCCTGATCGACCCCGAGCGCGGCGACGAAGTCCGCCAGGGTGCTGTGCTCGAACAGGGTGCGCAGCGGCACCTGCACGTTCAGCGCCTGACGCACCCGCGACACCACCTGGGTCACCAGCAGCGAGTGCCCGCCCAGCTCGAAGAAGTTGTCGCCAAGGCCCACTTGCTCAAGCTTCAGCACCGCTTGCCAGATGCCGGCCACGGTGTGCTGGGTGGCGGTCTGCGGCGCGATGTAGGCCGATTGCCGTTGGCTGGCGTCAGGCGCCGGCAGTGCCTTGCGGTCCACCTTGCCGTTGGGCGTCAGCGGCAGTTGCGCGAGGAACAGCAGATGCGCCGGCACCATGTACTCCGGCAGTTCGGCCTTGAGGCTGGCCTTGAGCGCGGCGCGCAACGCGGCCTCGCCGTCGGCGTCCAGGCTTGCGCCGTCGGCCGGCACCACGTAGCCCACCAGTTGCGGGCCGGTCGGGCCGTCCTGGGCCACGACCACGGTTTCGCGCACGCTATCGAGGGCCAGCAGGCGCGCTTCGATTTCCCCCAGTTCGATGCGGAAGCCGCGGATCTTCACCTGATGGTCGATCCGCCCGATGTACTCGATCACGCCTTCGGCGCGGTAGCGGGTCAGGTCGCCGGTGCGGTACAGGCGTTCGCCGGTGCCGGAGAACGGATCCGGCACGAAGCGTTCGGCGGTCAGGGCCGGACGCTGGAAGTAGCCGCGGGCCAGGCCGTCGCCGCCGATCAGCAGTTCGCCCGGCGCGCCGAGGGGGTTCAGTTCCAGGTCGCTGCCCAAGATGTACAGCGCGGTGTTGTCGATGGGCTTGCCGAGGAACGGACGGCTGCTGTCCGGGCTCAGCGGATGCAGCGCCGACCAGATGGTGGTTTCGGTCGGGCCGTACAGGTTCCAGACCTTCGCCGAGCGCGCCAGCATGCGCTGCGCCAGCTCCTGAGGCAGCGCCTCGCCGCCGCAGAGGAAGGTGCGGCCGTCGAGGATGGCGGCGTGTTCGTTGTCCAGCAGCATGCGCCAGGTGGACGGAGTGGCTTGCAGCATGCTCACGCCGTGGCGGGCGATCAGCTCCAGCACCGCCTGCGGGTCCTGGTGCACGTCCTTGCCGGTCAGCACCACGGCGGCGCCGGCCAGCAGCGGGCCGTAGATCTCAAGGCCGAAGATGTCGAACGAGAACGTGGTCAGCGACAGCATGCGGTCGGCAGCGGCGATCCCCGGTTGCCCGACCATGCTGACGACGAAGTTGCTCAGGGCGCCGTGGCGCACCATCACGCCCTTCGGTTTGCCGGTGGAGCCGGAGGTGTAGATCGTGTAGGCCAGGTGTTCGGCGTCCGGCGCCACGGCAGGGGCCGATGTCGGGTAATCCGCCAGCCAGTCCTGCGGCCCATCCAGCAGCACGGTGGCCAGGCCGGCCGGGATCGGCAGCAGCGTCTGCAGGTGGGATTGGGTCAGCAGCAGCTCAAGGCCGCTGTCCTCGATCATGTAGGCCAGGCGATCTTCCGGGTAGGCCGGGTCCAGCGGCACGTAGGCGCCGCCGGCCTTGAGGATCGCCAGCAGGCCGACGATCATTTCGACGCTGCGCTCGACCGCGATGCCCACCAGCCGGTCCGGGCTGACGCCCAGCTCGATCAGCTTGTGCGCGAGGCGGTTGGCGCGGTTGTCCAGTTCGGCGTAGGTCAGCTGCGCGTCGCCGACGATCAGGGCGACGGCGTCAGGCGTCTGCCGGGCCTGCAAGGCGATGCGCTGGTGCACGCACGGCGCCGGCGCGGCGTGGTCGACCACGCGGTTCCAGTCCTGCAGCAGCACTTTGTGTTCGCTGTCGTCCAGCAGCGGCAGTTCGCCGACACGCTGGTTTGGCGCGGCGACGATGCCGCGCAACAGGTTGAGCCAGTGACGGGCCAGGCGCTCGATGGTTTCAGGCTTGAACAGGTCGGTGGCGTAGGTCAGTTCCGCCGCCACGCCCTCGCTGGACTCGTAGGTGCCCAGGGTCAGGTCGAACTGCGCGGTGCGGCCCTCCCAGACGATGTCCTCGACACTCAGTTGCGGCAGCTGCACCTGGCTCTGACGCTGGGCCCGGTCGTTGACCGCCTGGTGGTTGTACATCACCTGGAACACCGGGCTGTGGCTGAGGCTGCGCTCCGGTTGCAGGGCTTCGATCAGTTGCTCGAACGGCAGGTCCTGATGGGCCTGGGCCTCCATCGCCGCTTGCTTGACCTCGGCCAGCAGACGGTTGAACGGCAGTTGCCCGTGCACCTGGGCGCTGAGCACCTGGGTGTTGACGAAGAAGCCGATCAGGCCTTCGGTCTCGACCCGGTTGCGGTTGGCGGTCGGCACACCGACGCGGATCTGCGGCTGGCCGCTGTAGCGGTGCAGCAAGGCCTGGAACGAGGCCAGCAGCACCATGAACAGGCTGGCGCCTTCGCGCTGCGCCAGGTGCTTGAGCCCGTCGGCCAGGTCCGTCGGCAGGTTCAGGTCCAGGCGCGCGCCACGGAAGCTCTGCACCGCCGGGCGCGGATGGTCGATCGGCAGTTCCAGCACCGGCTGCTCGCCGCCCAGGGTCTTGACCCAGTACGCCAGTTGCCGCTCACGTTCGCCGGCCTCCAACCAGTGCCGTTGCCAGATCGCGTAGTCGGCGTACTGCACCGCCAGCGGCGGCAGGGTCAGCGGTTGGCCGGCGGTGTCGGCGGCGTACAGCTTGATCAGTTCGCCGACCAGCACCTGCATCGACCAGCCATCGGAAATGATGTGGTGCTGGATTAACGCCATGACATGGTCGTCGTCCGCCACCTTGAGCAGCGCGACCCGCAGCAGCGGGCCCTGCTGGAGGTTGAACGGGCGCGCGGTCTCGCCTTCGACGAACGCCTTGACGGCGGCGTCCACCGCCGCCGCGTCCAGCCCCGGCGCCAACGGCTGCACCGACACGCTCAACGGCATGTGCGGGTGGATCACCTGGCAGGTCTTTTCATCGTGCTCGACGAAGGTGGTGCGCAAGCTCTCGTGGCGCGCCACCAGGACATTGAAGCTGCGCTCCAGCGCCGCGACGTCCAGCGCGCCCTTCAGGCGCAGGGCGCTGGGGATGTGGTACGCGGTGCTGTGCGGGTCCATCTGCCACAGGAACAACTGGCGTTCCTGGGCATACGACAGCGGGATCGCCTCGAAGCCTGTACGGGTTTCCGGAATCGGCAGGTTGGCCGGCGAGACGCCCTCTTCGAGCATCTTTTCCAGGTACAGCTTACGTTTGTCCAGCGGCAGAGTGATAAAGCGCTTGGCAATCCTCAAAGCAACACTCGTGTCCATCAGACCTCCTCCATATCGTCAAGCAGGGCTTCCAGCTTGCTCAGTTTCTGTTCATTGATAGCCCCGCCTCCTGTATTGAGGTGAGCGACGAAGTCGCCCAGGACGGGGTGCTGGAATAGCAGTTGCGGAGTCAGGCTCAGCCCCAGTTCAAGGGCCATTCGCGACACGACATTCACCGCCAGCAGCGAGTGCCCGCCCAGTTCGAAGAAGTGATCGTTCAGACCGATCCGTCCGACGGACAGCACCTGCTGCCAGATCGCCGCGACCTGCTGCTCAAGCTCCGACTGCGGCGCGACGTACGCGGCCTGCATCTGGCTGGCGTCCACCGCCGGCAGCGCCTTGCGGTCGAGCTTGCCGTTGGGGGTCAGGGGCAGCTGTTCGAGGAACAACAGGTGCGCGGGAATCATGTAGTCAGGTAACGAAGACTTGAGGCCAGTCTTTAGTCCCTCGCGCAGTCGGCGTTGCGCCTCGCCGTCGGACAGATCCAGTTGCGCGGCGGCCACGTACGCCGCCAGTTGCGCGCCGCCCTCGCCGTCCACCGCCAGCACCGCCGCTTCGCGCACGCCCGGCTGGGCCAGCAGGCGCGCCTCGATTTCGCCCAGCTCGATGCGGTAGCCGCGGATTTTCACTTGGTGGTCGATCCGGCCCATGTACTCAAGCTCGCCGTCCTCGCGCAGGCGGATCAGGTCGCCGGTGCGGTACAGGCGCTCGCCGTCGCCGGCGAACGGATTGGGCACGAACTTCTCGGCGGTCATCGCCGCACGGCCCAGGTAGCCCCGGGTGACGCCGGCACCGGACAGGTACAGTTCCGCCGACACGCCCTGGGGCACCGCTTGCAGATCGGCGTCCAGCAGATGGCTGGCGGAGTGGTCGAGCGCCCGGCCGATGCGCGCCTGGCCACCGGCGCGGCGGCGGGTCCAGGTTGAGTAGGTGGTGTCTTCCGACGGCCCGTAGAGGTCGTAGACGTGCTCGATGCCCGGCGTTTGGTACAGCGCCTCCACCAGCGCCTGCTTCAGCGGCTCGCCGGCCAGGTTGACGATCCGCACGCCCGGCGGGATCTGCCCGGCACGCTGCAGCGCGGCGATGGCCGACGGCACGGTGTTGATCAGGCGCACCTGGTCCCGCGCCGGCAAGTGCGGCAGCTCCAGGGCATTGCGGGCGATGATCAGCGACCCGCCGTTGGCCAGGGTCACGAACAGCTCCCACACCGACAGGTCGAAGCACACCGACGTGGACGCCAGCACGCCCTGGATGTCCTCGCGGCGGTACACCTGCGCCGACCAGTCGATCAGCGCCATGACGTTGCGGTGGGCGATCGCCACCCCTTTCGGCTTGCCGGTGGATCCGGAGGTGTAGATCACGTAGGCCAGGTTGTCCGGCGTCACCTGCGTACGCGGCGTCTCCCGGGCATAGCCGTCCAGCGCGACCTCGTCCATCAGCACCACGTCGGTGCCGGCGCCCACGGTCAGGGTGGCGGCGATGTCCCGCTCGGTCAGCAGCACCCGCGCGCGGCTGTCTTCGAGCATGTAGGCCACGCGGTCGGCCGGGTAGTCCGGATCCAGCGGCACGTAGGCGCCGCCGGCCTTGAGCACCGCCAGCAACGCCACCAGCAAGTGCTCGGAACGCGGCATCGCCACGCCCACCCGCACTTCCGGGCCGACGCCCAGTTCGATCAGCTTGTGCGCCAGGCGGTTGGCTCGGGCGTCCAGCTCGGCGTAGCTCAGTTGCCGTTCGGCGAAGGTCACGGCCAGCGCGTCCGGGGTGGCGGCCACCTGACGGCCGACGGCCTGGTGGATGCACCGGTCGGTGACGAAGCGGTTGTCCGCAGGCTCGACATCGCACAGCGTCAGTTCGCTCAACGAGCGCTCGCCCGCATCGGTCATCTGGCTGAGCAGACGCTGCAGGTGCGCACCCAACTGCGCCACGCCGGCACTGGCGAAGCGGCCGTTCTGGTAGCTGAAGTGCACCGACAGCTCGCTGCCCAGGTGCACCAGCAGGGTCAACGGGTAGTTGGTCTGCTCATGGTTGACCACCGGGCCGAACCGCAGGCCCTGGGGCGCGCCCTGCTCCAGCGCCTCGGCGATCGGGTAGTTCTCGAACACCATCAGGCTGTCGAACAGGGCCTCGCCGCCCTGCCCGGCCCAGCGCTGGATCTGCGCCAGCGGCGTGTGCTCGAACTCGCGCAGCGCCAGGTTCTGCGCCTGCACGGCGGCCAGCCAATCGGCCAGGCTCTGCTGCGCACGCGGCGCGGCGATCACCGGCAGGCTGTTGATGAACAGGCCGATCTGCTGCTCGGCCCCCGGCAGATCCGCCGGACGCCCGGCGACCGTGGCGCCGAACGCCACGCAGTCCTTGCCGGTGTAGCGCTGCAACAGCAGCAGCCACGCCGCTTGCACCACGGTGTTGACGGTGACTTTCGAGGCGCGGGCGAACTCGCCCAGACGCTGGGTCAGCCCGGCGTCCAGCACCTGGTAGTGATCGCCGTAACCGGTGGCCGGCAACCCCGCCGCCGGACGCGCCATGGCATCGGCCAGGCGGGTCGGCTCTTGCAGGTCGTCCAGCGCCGCCCGCCACCAGGCTTCGGCCGCTGCGGCGTCCTGGCGCTGCAGCCAGGCGATGTAGTCGCGGTAACGGCCCGCCGGACGCGGCACCGCGTCGCCGCTGTAATGCTGCAGCACTTCGCCGAGCAACTGCGCGCTGCTCCAGCCGTCCATCAGGATGTGATGGTTGGTGTAGATCAGGTGATGGCGCCCGGCCCCGGTGCGCACCAGCACCAGACGCAGCAGCGGTGCGCGGGTCAGGTCGAGGCCTTGGGCACGCTCTTCGTCGGCGAGCGATTGCAGGGCCGTGTCGAGGTCGTCCCGGCCGTTCCAGTCGAGCACGCGGAACGGCACCGCCACCTGGCGCTGCACCACTTGCACCGGCTGTTCCAGGTCGCCCTGCCAGACGAACCCGGTGCGCAGGATGTCGTGGGCATCCATCGCCGCCTGCCACGCGGCACGGAAACGCTCGGGATCGACGCCGTCGACGTCCAGGCGCATCTGGTTGATGTAGTCGCCGTTGCCGTGTTCGAGCAGGGTGTGGAACAGCATGCCCTGCTGCATCGGCGACAGCGGGTAGATGTCGTCGATGGCCTGCGGCTGCGGCGCCAGCACGTCGAGCTGGGCCTGGGTCAGCGAGGCCAGCGGGAAGTCCGACGGCGTCACCCCACGGTTAGAGCTGTCGCAGCAATGGGCGATCAGCGCGGTCAGTTCTTGCAGGTAGTCGTCGGCCAGGCGCTGGATGGTCGCCGGCTCGAACATCTCGCGGCTGAACGTCCAGCTCAGGTCCAGTTCGCCGCCGAACACTTTGCCGTCCAGGGCCAGCGGGCTGCCCAGCGGGCCCTGCATGTTCACCTCTTCGCCGCCGGATTCGGCGGTCGGCGCGAACAGCGCATCGCCTTCGGCCTCGAAACCGCCGTCGAACTGGCCCAGGTAGTTGAAGGTCAGGCGTGACGTCGGCAAGGCTTGCAGGGTCTGGCGCGCGTGGTCGTCGCCCAGGTGCGCGAGGGCGCCGAAGCCGATGCCCTTGTTCGGGATCGCCCGCAGTTGCTCCTTGATCTGCTTGAGCGAGGCCCCCAGGTCTGCGGCCGGCGTCAGGCGCGCCGGGAACAGGCTGGTGAACCAGCCGACGGTGCGGGTCAGATCGACCGTGTCGAACAGGTCTTCACGGCCATGCCCTTCCAGTTGCACCAGCACGCTGTCATCGCCGGTCCAGCGCACCATCACCCGCGCCAGCGCGGTCAGCAGCAGGTCGTTGACCTGGGTGCGGTAGGCCGCCGGGGCCTCCTGCAACAGTTGGCGGGTCAGCTCTTTGCTCAGCGGCGTGCGGATCGCCTGCGCCTGACAGTGCTGCTGGCCGCCCTCAGGGTTGTCGCACGGCAGCGCCACCGACGCGCCTTGCAACTGCTGCTGCCAGAAGCCCAGCTCGGCCTGCAACGGCTCGCTGGCGGCATAGCCCTGCAACGCTTCGGCCCAGGCCTTGACCGAGCTGGTCCTGGCCGGCAACTGCACGGCGGCGCCGGCCAGGATCTGCCGGTAAGCGCTTTGCAGGTCTTCGAACAGGATCCGCCACGACACACCGTCGACCACTAGGTGATGGACGATCAGCAACAGGCGCTGGCTGCCGTCGGCCAGATCCGCCAGCACGGCGCGGATCAGCGAGCCGCCGTTCAGCTTCAGGCTGCGCTGGGCCTGGTTGCCCAAGGCCTCCAGCGCCGCAAGGTCAGCGACCTCGGCCGGGATGAGGATGGCTTCGCCCGCCTGCGCCTGCGCGCTGCGGTACTGCGCCGACCAGGCGTCGGCCTGCTCGGTGAATGCCAGGCGCAGGCTGTCGTGGTGCGCCACCAAGGCCTGCAACGCTTGCTCCAGCACCTGCCCGTCCAGCGGCTGGCGGGCCTTGAGCATCACCGACTGGTTCCAGTGGTGCCGGTCCGGGATCGGTTGGGCGAAGAACCACTGATGGATCGGCAGCAGCGCGGTCGCACCGCTGGCCGGCCGCTGGTCGATCGCCTGCAACGGTTCGCCGGTCTGCACCACGGCCGCCAGCGCCTGGACGGTCTGGTGCTGGAACAGGTCTTTGGGCGTGAAGCGCAGCCCGGCCTGGCGGGCGCGGCTGACCACCTGGATCGAGATGATCGAGTCGCCGCCCAGTTCGAAGAAGTTGTCGCCGAGGCCGACCCGCTCAAGCTTGAGCACGTCCTGCCAGATCGTCGCCAGTTGCTGCTCCAGCGCCGTCTGCGGCGCCACGTAAGCCTGCTGCAATTGGCTGACGTCAGGCTTGGGCAGGTTCTTGCGGTCGAGCTTGCCGTTGGGCGTCAGCGGCATGCGTTCGAGGGTCAGCACGTAGGCCGGCACCATGTGCGCCGGCATCGTCGCCTTCAACTGCTCGCGCAGGCCCTCGGCGAAGTCCGCCCGCTGCGCGTCGCCGACCACGTAGGCCACCAGGCGCTTGCTGCCGCCGCTTTCCTGGGCCACCACCACCGCTTCGCGCACGCCCTCCAGGGCTTGCAGGCGCGCCTCGATTTCCCCCAGCTCGATGCGGAAGCCGCGGATCTTCACCTGGTTGTCGATGCGTTGCAGGTAGTCGAAGGTGCCGTCGGCGCGCTGGCGCACCAGGTCGCCGGTGCGGTACAGCACGCCGCCGGCCTGGCCGAACGGGTCGGCAACGAAACGCTCGGCGGTCATCGCCGCCCGGTTCAGGTAGCCGCGGGCCACGCCGCTGCCGCCCAGGTACAGCTCGCCGGCCATGCCTTGGGGCAACAGGTTCAGGTCGGCGTCGAGCACATAGGCGCTGCGGTCGCCGATGCGGCTGCCGATCGGCGCATAGGCGGCGCCGCACGGTTCATCGCGGCCGGCCTTCCAGATCAGCGGGGTGACCACGGTCTCGGTCGGGCCGTAGCCGTTGATGATGTACTCCGGCTTCAGCGCACGCTTGACCCGTTCGAAGCTGGCGTTCGGCACCGCGTCGCCGCCGAAGCAGTAGATGCGCACCTTCGGCGGGTTGCCCACGCGCTCGGCGTGTTCGGCCAGCTGTTGCAGGTACACCGGCGGGAACGCGACCACGGTCACGCCGTGTTCGAGCATCGCGTTGTAGGTCTGCTCCGGCGTCCACAGGCTGTCGTCGCGGATCAGCAGCGAGCCGCCGTGGGTCAGGCTGGTCAGCCAGCGTTCGTGGGCGCCGTCGAAGGCGAACGACATGAAGTGGAATTCGCAGTCGGTGTCGCGCATCTCGTAGCGCTCGCCGATGGCCAGGCAATGCATCGACAGCGGGCCGTGGGTGACGCTCACGCCTTTGGGGTTGCCGGTGGAGCCGGAGGTGTAGATCACGTAGGCGAGGTTGTCCGGATCCAGCGCCACGTCCGGCGCCTGGGCCGGACGGTCGCTGAGGTCGAGGCGGTCCAGTTCCAGCACGCTCAGCGCCTCGCCGACCGGCAGCTGCGCCGACACCCGCGAATCGGTCAGCAGCAGCGCCAGCCCGGCGTCCTGCATCAGGTACGCCAGGCGCTCGCGCGGGTAGCTGGTGTCCAGCGGCACATAGGCGCCGCCGGCCTTGAGCACCGCCAGCAGCGCGACGATCAGGCCTTCGCTGCGCGGCATGGCCACGCCGACCCGCACTTCGGCGCCCACGCCACGGGCCACCAGCTCATGGGCCAGGCGGTTGGCCCGGGCATCCAGTTCGCCATAGCTGTAGTGCTGGCCGTCGAAGATCACGGCGGTGCGTTCAGGCTGCTGCGCCGCCAGTCGGGCGTAGCGCTGATGCACGGCGATGTCCATCGGGTAGGCCTGCGGCCGGTTCTCGGCCTGTTGCCGGGCGTGTTCCTCGGCAGTGGCCAGGGCGATCTCGCCGAGGCGGCGCTCGCCGGATTCGGCGAACCGCTCCAGCAGGTGCAGCAGTTGCGCGCTGAGGCGCTCGACGGTGGCGGCGCTGAAGTGCGCCCGGTCGACGCTCATGTGCAGCGCCAGGGTGTCGCCCAGGGTGACGCCCAAGGTCAGCGGGTAGTGGGTCTGATCCTGGTTGGCCACAGGACCGAACACCACACCTTCGGCGGTGCCGTGCTGCAGCGCTTCGGAGATCGGGAAGTTCTCGAACACCAGCAAGGTGTCGAACAGCGACTCGCCGCCCTGCCCGGCCCAGCGCTGGATGTTCGCCAGCGGCGTGTGTTCGAACTCACGCAGCGCCAGGTTCTGCGCCTGCACGGCGGCCAGCCACGCGGCCACAGTCTGGTCCGGACGGCTGGCGGCGATCACCGGCAAGGTGTTGATGAACAGGCCCACCTGTTGCTCGATGCCGGCAATCTCCGCCGGACGCCCGGCCACGGTGGTGCCGAACGCCACGCAGGCGCTGCCGGTGTAGCGCTGCAACAGCAGCAGCCAGGCGGCCTGCACCAGCGTGTTGACAGTGACTTTCTGTTCACGGGCGAACGCGTTCAGGCGCCGGGTGCGCGCCGCGTCGAGGTCGTGATGCGTGAGGGCATGACCGCTTACGGTGCGCACCTCGCCGCCGGCCGCCGCAGCCTGCGCCAGCACGGTCGGCTCCTGGAAGTCCGCCAGTTGCGCCAGCCAGAACGCTTCGCTGACGGCGGCGTCCTGACGTTGCAGCCACTGGATGTAATCGGCGTAGCGGCTCACCGGACGCGCCGGCTCAAGCCCCGCGTAACGCTGCAGCACCTCGCCGAGCATCTGCGCGCTGCTCCAGCCGTCCATCAGGATGTGGTGGTTGGTGAAGATCAGGTGATGGCGGTGTAAAGCAACGCGGATCAGGGTCACGCGCAGCAGCCCGGCCCGGGTCAGGTCGAAGCCTTGGGCCAGGTCGGCGGCGGTGAAGTCCTTGAGCGCCTGGGCGACGTCGTCGCGTTCGCGCCAGTCGAGCAGCGTGTACGGCAGTTCGAGGCGGCGGTGGATGATCTGCAGTTGCTCCTGCAGTTCGCCCTGCCAGATGAAGCCGCTGCGCAGGATGTCGTGGGCATCCATCGTCGCCTGCCACGCGGCGCGGAAGCGCTCGGGGTCGAGGCCGTCGACGTCCACGCACAGCTGGTTGATGTAGGTGCCGGTGCCTTGCTCGTACAGGGTGTGGAACAACATGCCCTGCTGCATCGGCGACAGCGGATAGAGGTCTTCGATGGCGGCGGCCGGCACCGGGATCGCGTCCAACTGCGCCTGGCCGATGTGCGCCAGCGGGAAGTCCGACGGCGTCACGCCCATCGATTCCGGCAGGCAGCAGTGGCGGATCAGGGCCTGGAGCTCGGTTTCGTATTCGGCGGCCAGACGGGCGATGGTCGCCTCGTTGAACTGCTCGCGGCTGAAGGTCCAGCGCAGGTCGAGCTCGCCGTCGTAGACCTGGCCTTCTACGCCCAGCCAGTTGTCCAGCGGCGCGTCCGGGCTCTGCTCGCCGCCGGCGCCCTCGCCGGCCGGGCTGAACAGCGCGCCCTCTTCGGCATCGAAACTGCCGTCGAACTGGCCGAGGTAGTTGAAGGTGATGCGCGGCATCGGCAGCGCTTTCAGGCTGGCCTGCACAGAAGGCTCGCCCAGGTGGCGCAGCACGCCGAAGCCGATGCCTTTGTTGGGGATCGCGCGCAGCTGTTCCTTGACCTGCTTGATCGCCGCCGCGACGGATTGCGCCGGGGTCAGGCGCACCGGGAACAGGCTGGTGAACCAGCCCACGGTGCGGGTCAGGTCGATGTCGTCGAACAGGTCTTCGCGGCCGTGGCCTTCCAGTTGGATCAGGGTGTCGGCGTGGCCGGTCCAGCGGCAGATCACCCGCGCCAGGGCGGTCAGCAGCAGGTCGTTGACCTGGGTGCGGTAGGCCGCCGGGGCCTGTTGCAGCAGCTGTTGGGTGAGGCGCTTGTCGAGGCGGCTGTGGACAACCTTGGCGTGACGGCTCTGGCGGCTGCCCTGTGGGTTGTCGCACGGCAGCGCCAGCTCGGCGCCGTCGAGCTGACGTTGCCAGAAGCCCAGTTCGGCCTGCACCGCGTCGGTTGCGGCGTAGGCCTGCAGGTGCTCGCCCCAGGCCTTGTACGGGCTGGTCTTGGCCGGCAGCTGGATGCCCGTGCCTTGCGCCGCTTGCTGATAGGCCTGTTGCAGGTCCTCCAGCAGGATCCGCCACGACACGCCGTCCACCGCCAGGTGATGCACCGCCAGCAACAGGCGCTGGCTGCCGTCGGCGACGGTGGCCAGCACCGCACGCAGCAGCGGGCCGTGTTGCAGGCTCAGGCTCTGCTGGGCCTTGCCGTACAGCGCTTGCAGGTCGGCATCGGTCAGGCCGTCCGCCGTCCACAGCAGTTCAGGGTCGGCCGCCACCGGCGCCACGTCGGCGCGCCAACCGTCGGTGCCCTCGACGAAGCGCGAACGCAGGCCGTCGTGGTGCGCCGCCAGCCCGTTGAGCGCTTGCAGCAGCGCGTCGGCATTCAGGGCCTGATGGCTGCGCAGCAGCACCGCCTGGTTCCAGTGGTGACGCTGGGGAATGTCGTCTTCGAAGAAGGTGTGCTGGATCGGCAGCAACGGCAGCTCGCCGGTCACCGGCCCCTGATCGATGCTCACCCCGCCGCGGCCCTGCTGCGCCACCGCCGCCAGCGCCTGCACGGTCTGGTGCTGGAACAGGTCGCGCGGACTGAAGTGAATCCCGGCCTGACGCGAGCGGCTGACCACCTGAATGGAAATGATCGAGTCGCCGCCCAGTTCGAAGAAGTTGTCGGTCAGGCCGACCTGGTCGAGCTTGAGCACCTCCTGCCAGATCGCCGCGATCTTCTGCTCCAGTTCGCTGCGCGGCGCGACGAACGCCTGCTGCATCTGGCTGGCGTCCGGCGCCGGCAACGCCTTGCGGTCGAGCTTGCCGTTGGGGCTCAGGGGCAGCGCGGCCAGGAACACCATCTGGGTCGGCACCATGTAGTCCGGCAGGCTGTCCTTGAGCTGCGCCTTGATCGCCTCGCGGGCTGCGCCCTGGCCGTCGGCCGAGGCGTCGACCACGGCGGCGTCCGCCGGCACCACGTAGGCGACCAGTTGCAGGCTGCTGCCGCCCTGCACCGCGAGCACCACAGTCTCGCTGACCGCGTCCAGCGCCAGCAGGCGCGCCTCCACCTCGCCCAGCTCGATCCGGAAGCCGCGGATCTTCACTTGATGGTCGACCCGGCCGACGTACTCGATCTGGCCAAGGGCGTTGTAGCGCGCCAGGTCGCCGGTGCGGTACAGGCGCGCGCCATCGGCGGAGAACGGATCGGGGATGAAGCGCTCGGCGGTCAGGTCGGCGCGCTGGAAGTAACCCCGCGCCAGCAGTTCGCCGCCGAGCATCAGTTCGCCGACCACGCCGACCGGGGTCGGCTGGCCCTCGGCGTCCAGCAGGTAGGCATGGCGGCCCGGCAGCGGCCGGCCGATGGGCATCGTCAGCGGCAGCGGCTGCTGCCCGCTGACGTAGTCGCTGCAATCGAGGGTGGTGGCGGTGACGGTGGCCTCGGTCGGGCCGTAGGTGTTGAGCAGCCTCACGTGCCCCAGGCCCGCCTCGCGCCAGGCCTGCACGCCTTCCGGCGGCATCGCCTCGCCGCCGCTGTGCACCTGGCGCAGCGCGGCGTAGTCGCGCGGGCCTGCGGCGGCGAACTCCTTGGCGATCATGTTCCAGTAGGCGGTGGTCAGGTCCATCACCGTGATGCCCTGCCCGACGATCTGGCGGTACAGGGTTTCGCTGTCCCACACCTCGTTGCCGCGCAGCAGCACGCGGGCGCCGCAAGTCAGCGGGCCGAACAGTTGCTCGCCGAACGCATCGAAGTTGAACGTGGCGAACTGCAGCGCGCAATCGGCGGCGCTCAGGCCGTAGTAGTGCTGCGAAGCGAAGGCGTGCTTGCTCAGGGCGCCATGGCTGATGCCGACGCCTTTCGGGCGCCCGGTGGAGCCGGAGGTGAACATCACATAGGCCAGGTTGTCGGCCCAGACGGTGCGTTGCGGGTTGCCGTCCTCGTCGTGCAGCCAGGCTTCGGCCTGGTCCAGGCACAGGCTCCGGACGTTCTCGGGCACCGGCAGACGCCCGAGCAGATGGCTTTGGGTCAGCAGCAGGCGGCTGCCGCTGTCTTCGATCATGCACAGCAGGCGGTCGCGCGGGTATTGCGGATCCAGCGGCACATAGGCGCCGCCGGCCTTGAGCACGGCGAGGATGGCGACGATCAGCTCCAGCCCCCGGTCGACCGCGATGCCCACCAACACCTCCGGGCCGACCCCTTCGGCCAGCAGCGTGCGGGCCAGGCGGTTGGCCCGGGCGTTGAGCTGGGCATAGGTCAGTTGCTCGCCGTCGAAGATCAGGGCGACCGCGTCCGGCGTCTTCGCCACTTCGGCCTCGAACAGCTCATGCACCGGGCGCTCGCTCGGCCATGCGGCGTCATGACGGCCCCACTGGCGGATCAACTGCTCGTGTTCCTGCGCCTGCATCAGGCCGATGTCGCCGACCCGCTGCTGCGGATCGGCGGCGACGCTGCGCAGCAGCTCGCTCCAGTGCCGCGCCATGCGTTCAATGGTCTGCGCATCGAACAGGTCGCTGGCGTAGGTGAACGCCGCGTGCAGCTGGCCGCCCTTCTCGTAGGTGTCCAGGCTCAAGTCGAACTGGGTGCTGCGGCTTTCCCACTCGATGACGCCCAGCTCCAGGCCGTTGCCGACCTTGAGCGCGGTGACGTCGGCGACTTCCGGCTGGTGGTTGTACATCACCTGGAACAGCGGGTTGTAGCTCAGGCTGCGCTCCAGCTTCAGCGCCTCGACCAGGCGCTCGAACGGCAAGTCCTGGTGGGCCTGGGCGCCGAGGGCGGTTTCCTTGAGGTCGCGCAGCAGGTCGGCGAAGCGGGTCTGGCCGTCCAGTTGCGCACGCAACACCTGGGTGTTGACGAAGAAGCCGATCAGCCCTTCGATCTCGCGGCGGTTGCGGTTGGCGATGGGCACGCCGACGCGCAGGTCGGTCTGCCCGGTGTAGCGGTGCAGCAGCACATTGAAGGTGCCCAGCAACAGCATGAACAGGGTGACGCCGTGCTGGCGGGCCACGCCGCGCAACTGCTCGACCAGCCCGGCCTCGACGACGTGCTCCAGGCGCCGGCCCAGGTTACTCGGCAGCACCGGGCGCGGACGGTCCAGCGGCAGTTCCAGCACCGGGTGTTCGTCGCCCATCTGCGCCAGCCAGTAGTCGAGCTGGCGCTGCTGCTCGCCGGCCTCCAGCCAGCGGCGCTGCCACAGTGCGTAGTCGCTGTACTGCACCGGCAACGGCGGCAGTTCGGCGACGATGCCCTGGTCGTGAGCGTCGTAGAAGCGGCAGAACTCGTCGATCAGCACGTTCATCGACCAACCGTCGGACACGATGTGGTGCAAGGTCAGCAGCAGCACGTGTTCCTGCTCGCCCAGTTGCAGCAGCACCACCCGCAGCAGCGGACCGTTGGCCAGATCGAACGGCAGCAGCGATTGTTCCTGGGCGGCGGCCGCCACCTGTACCTCACGCTCGTCCGCCGGCAGGGCCGACAGGTCGATGCGGCGGATCTCCAGCGGCTGTTGCAGCGGCACTTGCAGCAGGCTGTCGTCGGCCTGCTGGCGGAACACGGTGCGCAGGGTCTCGTGACGCTCGATGAGGCTGGCGAAGGCCTGCTCCAGCGCTGGCCGGTTCAGGCGCCCGGTCAGGCGCACCGCCGCCGGCAGGTTGTAGGCGCCGCTCTGCGGATCCAGGTGCCAGAGAAACCACATGCGCTGCTGGGCGTAGGAGAGCGCCTGGCGATCCTCGGCCTCGACCCCGGCCGGAATCGGAAACCTTGAAAAGTCCACGCCTTCGCGTTGCAGGGCGGCGAGGAACATCTGGCGCTTTTCCAGCGGCAACCCGATAAACCGGCGAGCGAGTTTCAAGGAGTCATCAGCATTCATTTCTTGGGATCCGGATTCAGTAGGCAAGAAGCACAAAGGCACGTCGTCCCTATAAAACGAACCCAGACCTGAAAAATTAGCGATTGAGAACAACTGTCAGCGGGGAGGTAAAGCGGGGGCGCAGGAGGGAATTCTTGAAGGTGGGAGGGGTTGTCTTGGCCTTGCTCGGCGGCGCCCGGGCTGACGCCATCGCCAGCAGGCTGGCTCCCACCGGGCTGCGGTGGCCGCAGATTTTGCATTCACCCGGCACTCTGCGGGAGCCAGCCTGCTGGCGATGGCTTCAGTGAGGGCACCGCCTGCCGGACTGGAGGGGAATGTCAGGCGCTCACGGCCAGGGCATGCCGCCGGTGATGGATCTCCAGTTGGTCCTTGATCACCTTCAGCACCTTGGCCTCGTGCTCATGGATGAAGAAGTGCCCGCCGGCCAGCATGTCCACCGAGAAGCTGCCGCGGGTCTCCTTGCTCCAGCCGATCAGCTGTTCGGTGGTGGCGCGGTCAGCCTTGCCGCCCAGCACGTGCACCGGGCAGTTGAGCAAGGGGCGCTGCATAGGCTCGAAGGTGCCGCAGAGCAGGAAATCGGCGCGCAGGATCGGCAGGGTCAGGCTCATCAACTCTTTGTTGGCCAACACCTCTTCGCTGGTGCCGTTGAGCGTGCGCAGCTGCTCGATCAGTTCGGCATCGGTCTTGGGGTCGGCGAAGCCGCGGTCGTAGTCGGCCCGCAGGGTCGGCGCCGCCGTGCCGGAGGCGAACAGCGCCACCGGTTCCGGGCAGCCCAAGGCGCGCAGGGCATGGGCCAGTTCGCAGGCCAGCAACGCGCCCAGGCTGTGGCCGAACAACGCGTACGGGGTCTTGAGCGTCGGGCGCAATTCTTTGGCCAACTGCATCGCCAGCCCCCGCATGTCGGTGTGCAGCGGCTCGTCGAACCGGGCGCCGCGCCCCGGCAGTTCCACCGGCTGCAATTGCAGCCATTGCGGCAGCTTGGGCCGCCAGCGGCTGTAGACCATGGCACTGGCGCCGGAATACGGCAGGCACAGCAGGGTCAACTTGGTCACCACGCTTCCCTCTCATGAACGTCTCTATAGAGGGGGGACGGATGGCCCGCCCGGCAAATTAGTCGGCGCCCGGTAAATTCCCCCGACAAGCGCTCGTTAACCGTTCAGACCAAAACAACAACGTCACAGCGGGGAATCACCGTGGATCTGCACAGCATTCTGGGCAAACTGTTCGCCAATGCCGGCGCCGTCGGCATCGAAGGCGTGTTCCAATTCGTGTTCGGCCCGCAGGCGGCGTACTGGGCCGAGGTCGGAACCACCAGCCGCACCGGGCCCGGGCGCCATGCCAGCCCCGATGTGACCATCGAGGTGGCGCAGCAGGATTTCCTCGGGATCATGGGCGGCACGGCCAACGTCGAGGAACTGTTCGCCAGCGGTCGCCTGAAGATCGGCGGCAACATGGGCCTGGCCACGCTGCTGCCGCAAATCATCGACCAAGCCATGCACGGCGGCGCCCCGACCGAAAAGGTCGACATGAACAAACGTTACCCGACGCCGGCGCGCGTAAGCGAGCGACTCACCGCGGGGCTGCCGGTGCAGACCCAGATCGAACGGCGCCCGCGCAGCGAATTGCCGGTGGACGAATTCAGGCGCCGCTACCTGCCCCAGGGCATTCCCGTGGTGATCAGCAATGCATTGCACGACTGGCCGCTGTTCAACCTCAGCCGTGAAGAATCGCTGGAGCACTTCGCCGAGCTGCAAGGCATCACCCGCCACGGCGACTACGTGAAGAAGACGTTCTCCACGGAGCGGGACTTTCGCTCCACGTCCATGGCCGAGTTCATCGCCTCCCTCGACAGCCCGGCGGTCAAGGGCGAAAACGGCGAACCGCCGGCCTACATGGGCAACAACATCCTGCCGGCCAAGCTGATGGAACAAATCCGCCTGCCGGCCTACTTCGACGCCGGGCTGTTCATCCCGCCCCGGATCTGGATCGGCCCCAAAGGCACCCTCACGCCGCTGCACCGCGACGACACCGACAACCTGTTCGCCCAGGTCTGGGGCCAGAAGCGGTTCACCCTCGCCGCGCCCCATCACCGCGAAGCGCTGGGCACCTGGTCCACCGCGCCGGAAGGCGGCCTGGACGGCTGCGACTTCAACCCGGACGCGCCGGACTACGGGCGCTTCCCCGCCGCCCGCGACGTGACGTTCCTGCGGGTGGTGCTGGAGGCCGGGGATCTGCTGTTCCTGCCTGAGGGCTGGTTCCATCAGGTGGAGTCGGTCTCGACGTCGCTGTCGGTGAACTTCTGGGTGAATTCCGGCCGGGGCTGGTGAAGCGGCAGCCTTGCCCCTGCCCGGCGGCGCCCTCGCTGACGCCATCGCCAGCAGGCTGGCTTGTATGCTGGTACTTGAAGGGAGGAGGAGGGACTAGGCTGGATTCTGACTGTTGACGCAGTACAGACCGTGGGAGATTTC
>NZ_NEIP01000012.1:0-151217 GCF_002112745.1 Pseudomonas sp. B7(2017)
CACGTGTCGATGGCCCCGGCCGCCGGCAAGCGCCTGTGGGAAATGGCCGAGAACACCCGGGGGATCCTCGCGGTGGAATGGCTGGCGGCGGCCCAGGGGTTGGATCTGCGCGACGGCCTGAAGAGCTCGCCGGCGCTGGAGCAGGCCCGCGCGGCCCTGCGCGCCGAGGTGCCGTTCTACGAGAAGGACCGTTTCTTCGCGCCGGACATCGATGCGGCGACCGGGCTGCTGGCGTCGCGGTGCCTGAGCGCGTTGGTGCCGGCGAAGCTGCTGCCGAGCCTGTAAGGGCCTCATCGCTGGCAAGCCAGCTCCCACAGGTTCTGTGCAGTCCCCTGTGGGAGCTGGCTTGCCAGCGAAACGATTTTGAACAAGACGAGGACTTGGGATGAAAACCCTCTGGCAACACTGCCACGTCGCGACCATGGCGCAGGGCGCCTACTCGATCATCGAGGACGCGGCCATTGTGACGTCCGGTGCGCTCATCGAGTGGATCGGCCCGCGCCATCAATTGCCGGCGGGCGAATACCCGGCGGTCAACGACTTGCAGGGCGCGTGGGTCACCCCCGGCCTGATCGACTGCCACACCCACACCGTGTTCGGCGGCAACCGCAGCGGCGAGTTCGAGAAGCGCCTGCAAGGCGTCAGCTACGCCGAGATCGCCGCCCAGGGCGGCGGCATCGCCAGCACCGTGCGCGCCACTCGCGAGGCGTCCGAGGACGAACTGTTCGCCAGCGCCGCCAAGCGTCTGCGCAGCCTGATGCGCGACGGCGTGACCACGGTCGAAATGAAGTCCGGCTACGGCCTGGACCTGGCCAGCGAGCGCAAGATCCTGCGGGTCATCCGGCGCCTGGCCGACGAGCTGCCGGTCAGCGTGCGCAGCACCTGCCTGGCCGCCCATGCGTTGCCGCCGGAATACGCCGACCGTGCCGACGCCTACATCGATCACATCTGCGCCGAGATGCTGCCGGCGCTGGCGGCCGAAGGGCTGGTGGACGCCGTGGACGCGTTCTGCGAATACCTGGCCTTCTCGCCGGAGCAAGTCGAACGGGTCTTCGTCGTCGCGCAAAAACTCGGCCTGCCGGTGAAGCTGCACGCCGAACAGCTGTCGTCGCTGCACGGCTCCAGCCTGGCGGCGCGCTACCGCGCCCTGTCCGCCGATCACCTGGAATTCATGACCGAAGAGGACGCCATCGCCATGGCCGAAGCCGACACGGTCGCGGTATTGCTGCCGGGAGCGTTCTACTTCCTGCGCGAAACCCAGTTGCCGCCGATGGATGCCCTGCGCAAGCACAAGGTGAAGATCGCCGTCGCCAGCGACCTCAACCCCGGCACCTCGCCGGCGCTGTCGCTGCGCCTGATGCTGAACATGGCCTGCACCTGTTTCCGCATGACCCCGGAAGAGGCCCTGGCCGGTGCGACGATCCATGCGGCCCAGGCACTGGGCATGGCCGCCACCCACGGCTCGCTGGAAGTCGGCAAGGTCGCGGATTTCGTCGCCTGGCAGATCGACCGGCCGGCGGACCTGGCCTACTGGCTGGGCGGCGAACTGGACAAACGCGTCGTGCGTCACGGCGTCGAATCAAGCCTGTAGGAGAGCGGTTGTGGATAAGGTTCTGAACTTCAAACAAGGCCGCGTGCCGCTGCTGATCAGCATGCCCCACGCCGGCGTGCGCCTGACGCCGGCGGTCGAGGCCGGGCTGATCCCGGCGGCGAAAAGCCTGCCGGACACCGACTGGCACATCCCGCAGCTGTACGACTTCGCCCAGGAACTGGGCGCCAGCACGTTGGCTGCCGAGTATTCGCGGTTCGTCATCGACCTCAACCGGCCATCCGACGACAAGCCGCTGTATGCGGGGGCGACCACCGGTCTGTACCCGGCCACCCTGTTCGACGGCATTCCGCTGTTCCAGGAAGGGCTGGAGCCTTCGAAAGCGGAGCGTGCGACCTATCTGCAACAGATCTGGACGCCGTACCACCGCACCCTGCAGCAAGAGCTGGCGCGGCTGAAGGCCGAGTTCGGCTACGCGCTGCTGTTCGACGCACACTCGATCCGCTCGGTGATCCCGCACCTGTTCGACGGCAAGTTGCCGGACTTCAACCTCGGCACCTTCAACGGCGCCAGCTGCGATCCGCAGCTGGCCACGCAGTTGGAAGCCATCTGCGCCCGCCACGGCGACTACAGCCATGTGCTCAACGGTCGCTTCAAGGGCGGTCACATCACCCGTCACTACGGCAACCCGGACGAGCACATCCACGCCGTGCAGCTGGAGCTGGGCCAGTGCACCTACATGGAAGAGTTCGAACCGTTCCGCTACCGCGCCGACCTGGCGGAGCCGACGCGAGGGGTGCTCAAGGAACTGCTGCAAGGCCTGCTGGGCTGGGCGCAGGGCCGTTACGCAGCGTAACGGCTGATCCAAATCCTTGTGGGAGCGGGCCTGCTCGCGAAGGCGTCGTGTCAGACGACATCCTGGTTGAATGACACACCGCTTTCGCGAGCAGGCTCGCGCCTACAGTGTTCGGCGGGAGCCCTGTGGAAGCCAGCCTGCTGGCGATGGCGTCCGCCCAGGCACCGCAAGACAGTCGCCCCAGTGCAAATCCCGGTCGCCACAGGTCGCTTTTGCGTCCCGTCTGCTGCGTAATGTTTCGGCCACGGTGCATGAAGACACCGATCCGACAATAAAACCGCTGCCGCACGAGACGACCCCATGAAAAGACTGTTCACTCGTTGTGCGTTAATCCTCGCGAGCAGTGCCCTGCTCAGCGCCCCTGTCCTGGCCAATGACGACCCCTCCTGCAAAACCGTGCGCATGGGCGTGGTCAACTGGACCGACGTGATCGCCACCAGCGGCATGGCCGACGTGCTGCTCAACGGCCTGGGCTACGAAAGCAAGCAGACCAGCGCCGTGCAGCAGATCATCTTCGCGGGCATCCGCGACAAACGCCTCGACATCTTCCTGGGGTACTGGAAACCGGCGATGGACAACAACATCGCGCCGTTCCTGGCGGCCAAACAGGTCAAGGTCATGGACACGCCGAGCCTGGCCGATGCCCAGGCCACCCTGGCGGTGCCGGACTATGTCGCCGAGGCGGGCCTCAGGACCTTCGCCGACATCGCGAAATTCAAGGACCGGCTGGGCGGCAAGATCTACGGCATCGAACCCGGCAGCGGCGCCAACACCACGATCAAGACCATGATCGACACCGACCGCTTCGGCCTGAAGGACTTCAAGATCGTCGAGTCCGGCGAGGCCGGCATGCTCGCCGCTGTGCAGCGGGCGGTGAACCGCAAGGAATTCGTGGTGTTCGTCGGCTGGACCCCGCACCCGATGAACATCAACATGAAGATCACCTACCTGACCGGCAGCGAAGACGTCTACGGCCCCAACGAAGGCGCCGCGACCGTGTCGAGCGTGACGGCCCCGGACTACGCCGAGCGGTGCCCCAACGTCTACCGGCTGCTGGAGAACCTGACCTTCACCGCCGCTCAGGAAAGCCAGTTGATGGTGCCGATCATGGAGCGCAAGACACCCCAGGAAGTGGCGAAGAAGTGGCTGCGCGAACATCCCGAGGACTTGCAGCGCTGGCTGGCGGGGGTCAGCAGCTTCGACGGCAAGGACGGCGTGGCCACGGTGCAGGCCAGCCTGAAGCAGTGACACTGCCTTGTGGCGAGGGAGCAAGCTGCCTCGCCACTTCCAACTGACGCCGTCGGATCGAAATGACATGGTTCCCTATCCGCTTTCCGCCGAAATGGCCGCATTCGTCGCCGAAACCCTGAGCCATACCGCAGAGGACTCCAGCCTGACCGGACTGCGCAAGGCCTACGACAGCATGTGCCGGGCGTTCACCCCGGCCCGTCCGCAAGGGCTGGCGGTGGAGGACTTTACGCTGAACGGCGTGCCGGTCAGGTCCTACCTGCCGCCCCGCGCGCCGCCGGCTGAGGGCTGGCCGTGCGTGCTGTACCTGCACGGCGGCGGGTGGGTGGTCGGCGGCCTGGATTCCCACGACTTCATCTGCTTCGAACTGGCGATGCAGCTGGAAGCGAGGGTGGTGGCGGTGGACTACCGGTTGGCGCCGGAGCATCCGTTCCCCGCCGGGTTCGACGATTGCCTGAGCGTCTGGCGCGGCTTGCGCGGTGCCGGGCTGGCACTGGATCCGCAGCGCCTGCTGGTGGCCGGCGACAGCGCCGGCGGCAACCTCGCCGCCGCGTTGTGCCTGGCCCTGCGCGATGCCGGCGAGCCGCTGCCGGTGGCCCAGGTGCTGATCTATCCGGGGCTCGGCGGCGATGACCGGTTGCCGTCGCGCAGCGAATGCGCCGATGCGCCGCTGCTCACAGCCAGCGACGTCGATTGCTACCACACGCTGTACCTGCGCGGCAGCCGTCAACCCGAAGCTTGCGCCATGCCGCTGCTGGCGCAGGACCTCGGCCGCTTGCCGCCGGCCTGGATCGCCGTGGCCGAGTTCGATCCGCTGCGCGACGATGGCGTGCGCTACGCCGAGCGGCTGGCCGCTGACGGCGGCGAGGCCGACCTCTACTATGGCGAAGGGCTGGTGCACGGTTGCCTGCGCGGCCGTGGGCGGGTGCCCGAGGTGGACCGTCTGTACGACAGCCTGCTGAGGTTCATGGCTGACAAATTGTGACTGCGAGCGGGCATGCTCATTGACGTGAATCGGGTTTATGATGCCGGACGGCAGAATAATAGAAGTCCCCCCAGGGATGACCTCGACCCCTTACGGAGCGCGCAATGCAGACTTTGTTTCCGCAGATCAAACCCCATGCCCGGCACGATCTGGCCGTCGATGGAACCCACACGCTGTACGTCGATGAAAGCGGCTCGCCCGAAGGCCTGCCGGTGGTGTTCATCCACGGCGGCCCCGGCGCCGGTTGCGACGCCCAGAGCCGCCGCTACTTCGACCCGAACCTGTACCGCATCGTCACCTTCGACCAGCGCGGCTGCGGACGCTCCACCCCCCACGCCAGCCTGGAGAACAACACCACCTGGGATCTGGTCGAGGACCTGGAGCGCATCCGCAAGCACCTGGGCATCGACAAGTGGGTGCTGTTCGGCGGCTCCTGGGGCTCGACCCTGGCGCTGGCCTACGCCCAGACCCATCCGGAGCGGGTGCACGGGCTGATCCTGCGCGGGATCTTCCTCTGCCGTCCGCAGGAGATCGAGTGGTTCTACCAGGCCGGCGCCAGCCGCCTGTTCCCCGACTACTGGCAGGACTACATCGCGCCGATCCCGCCGGAGGAGCGCGACGACCTGCTCGGCGCCTTCCACAAGCGCCTGACCGGCAACGACCAGATCGCCCAGATGCACGCCGCCAAGGCCTGGTCGATCTGGGAAGGGCGCACCGCGACCCTGCGGCCGAACCCGCTGGTGGTCGACCGCTTCTCCGAGCCGCAGCGCGCGCTGTCCATCGCCCGGATCGAATGCCATTACTTCACCAACAACGCCTTCCTCGAACCGAACCAGCTGATCCGCGACATGGGCAAGATCGCCCACCTGCCGGGCGTGATCATCCATGGCCGCTACGACGTGATCTGCCCGCTGGACAACGCCTGGGAACTGCACCAGGCCTGGCCGAACAGCGAACTGCAGGTGATCCGCGACGCCGGCCACGCCGCGTCGGAACCGGGCATCACCGATGCGCTGGTGCGTGCCGCGAGCAAGATGGCGCGCCGCCTGCTCGACCTGCCGCCCGAAGAAGCATGAAGGGGCTGCTGCAGCGCGTGAAAGGCGCGCGGGTCGACGTGGCGGGGGAGACGGTCGGCTCGATCGACCAGGGGCTGCTGGTGCTGGTGGCGGTCGAACCCGACGACACGCGGGCCAGCGCCGACAAACTTCTGCATAAGCTGCTTAACTATCGGGTATTCAGTGACGCCGAGGGCAAGATGAACCTGTCCTTGGCGGATGTGGGCGGCGGGCTGCTGCTGGTCTCTCAGTTCACCCTCGCCGCCGACACCCGAAGCGGGTTGCGCCCGAGTTTCTCGACCGCGGCCCCTCCGGCCCTGGGCGAGGAGCTGTTCGACTATCTATTGGGCAAAGCGAAACAGGTGCATGGCACTGTGGCATCAGGTAGATTCGGCGCGGATATGCAGGTGCACCTGGTCAACGATGGCCCGGTGACGTTTCTGTTACAGACATGAAAGCCCTTGAAACATCATTTCAAGGGCTTTTCGACTGAAAACAGGGAATTTTCGCGATAAATACTTTGTTGCCCCTGATGCGTTGTCACTCGGGCTACTAGATAATCGCGCGCTATGGGGATCAGCGTTCGTTGATCCATTTTGACTTAGGTAGAGACTTGGACGGATCCGATTGGGGAATCATTTTGCCCCAGCGGAGTCGGAACAATGCTCGCCAACCTGGCACATAGATAGCTGGCCGTTGGTTTTTTGATCTGTTTTCGGCGAGGGTTGCTCGTGATTGTTAGTCCCTGTAATGCAGCAAGAATGTCTGCCAAACGCATGCGAAGCGCGCTGGTAGCGGGCTCGGCGCTCCTGTGCCTGCTCAGCGCCGGCCAGCTTTGGGCGTTCAATCTGGACGATGTGTCCGCCAAGGCTAAAGAGCTGGCCGGGCAGAAGTTCGAAGCCCCGCGCAGCAACCTGCCGACCGAGTTCCGCGAAATGAAGTTCGCGGACTACCAGAAGATCCGTTTCCGCACCGAAAAGGCTGAGTGGGCCGACCAGAAGACGCCGTTCAAACTGTCCTTCTACCATCAGGGCATGCACTTCGATACGCCGGTGAAAATCAACGAAATCACCGCGAACACCGTCGAAGAGATCAAGTACGACCCGTCCCGCTTCGATTTCGGCGACCTGCAGTTCGATCCGAAGGCCACCGAGCAGCTGGGCTATGCCGGCTTCCGCGTGCTGTACCCGATCAACAAGGCCGACAAGCAAGACGAAATCATGACCATGCTGGGCGCGAGCTACTTCCGCGTCGTCGGCAAGGGCCACACCTACGGCCTGTCGGCCCGTGGCCTGGCCATCGACACCGCCCTGCCGTCGGGCGAAGAGTTCCCGCGCTTTCGCGAGTTCTGGATCCAGCAACCGAAGCCGGGCGACAAGCACCTGGTGATCTTCGCCCTGCTGGACTCGCCGCGCGCCACCGGCGCCTACCGCCTGATCCTGCGTCCGGGCAGCGACACCATCGTCGACGTCAAGGCGCAGATGTTCCTGCGCGACAAGGTCGGCAAGCTCGGCATCGCGCCGCTGACCAGCATGTTCCTGTTCGGCGCCAACCAGCCGTCGAAGGTGCTCAACTACCGTCGCGAGCTGCACGACTCCAGCGGCCTGTCGATCCACGCCGGCAACGGCGAGTGGATCTGGCGTCCGCTGAACAACCCGAAACACCTGGCCGTGAGCAATTTCAGCGTCGAGAACCCGCGCGGTTTCGGCCTGCTGCAGCGTGGCCGCGACTTCAGCCACTACGAAGACCTCGACGACCGCTACGACAAGCGCCCGAGCGCCTGGATCGAGCCGAAGGGCGAGTGGGGCAAGGGCACCGTCGACCTGGTGGAGATTCCGACCGCCGACGAGACCAACGACAACATCGTTGCGTTCTGGAGCCCGGAGAAGATGCCGGAGCCGGGCCAGCCGCTGGACTTCGCCTACCGCATGCACTGGACCATCGACGAAGCCGCGCTGCACGCGCCGGACAGCGCCTGGGTCAACCAGACCCTGCGTTCCACCGGCGACGTGAAGCAGTCCAACCTGATCCGTCAGCCGGACGGCAGCGTCGCCTACCTGGTGGACTTCGAAGGCCCGTCCCTGTCGGCGCTGTCGCCGGACGCGGACGTGCGCAGCCAGGTCAGCGTCGGCGACAACGCCGAACTGGTCGAGAACAGCGTGCGCTACAACCCTGAGACCAAGGGCTGGCGCCTGACCCTGCGCCTGAAGATCAAGGACGCAAGCAAGTCCACCGAGATGCGTGCCGCCCTGGTGCAGCACGTGGTGCCGGCGGACCTGGCCAAGACTTCGGTGCCGGCGTCGAACTCGTCCGTCGCCAAGGCCGACAAGGTCGCCGCCAAGCAACAGGAAAAAGCCGACAAGGAAGCCAAGGCAGCGGAGGCTAAGCAAGCCGACGCCAAGCCTGCGGCAGATGCCAAGGAAAAGGCCAACAAAGACGCCAAGCAGCCAGCGGCTGCCGAAGCGGCCCCAGCCACACCGGAATCGGCCCCGACTGAAGAAGTCCTGACCGAGACCTGGAGCTATCAGTTGCCTGCCGATGAGTAACTCTCAAGTACAGCCGGAAACTCTGTCCGAGTATCTGGCGCATCTGCCGATGACCGACGAGCAGCGCGCGGAACTCGCGGGCTGCCGGTCCTTCAGCGAACTGCATGAACGCCTGTCCTCCAGCACGTTCGGTGCCCCTGCCGAAGCCGCCCAGGCTTCGGTGGGCCAGCGCCTGGCCCTGAGCACCGCCGAAGAGCTGCAGGACGCGGAAATGCTGGCGCTCGACGCCAGCGGCCGCGTCTGCCTCAAGGCCGCGCCGCCGATCCGGCGCACCAAGGTCGTGCCGGAGCCATGGCGCACCAACATCCTGGTGCGCGGCTGGCGGCGCCTGACCGGGCGCACCAACCCGCCGCAGCCGCCGAAGGACCAGAACGTGCTGCCGGCGGCCCGCTGGCGCACCGTCGGGTCGATCCGCCGCTACATCCTGCTGCTGCTGATGCTGGGCCAGACCGTCGTCGCCGGCTGGTACATGAAAGGCATCATGCCGTACCAGGGCTGGTCGTTCGTCGACCTGGAAGAGGTCCTGCACCAGCCGCTGCTGCAGACCGCCACGCAAGTGCTGCCGTATGCGCTGCAGACCAGCATCCTGATCATGTTCGGGATCCTGTTCTGCTGGGTGTCGGCCGGTTTCTGGACCGCGCTGATGGGCTTCCTGGAACTGCTCACCGGTCACGACAAGTACCGGATCTCCGGCAAGAGCGCCGGCAACGAGCCGATTCCCAAGGACGCCCGCACCGCACTGGTGATGCCGATCTGCAACGAAGACGTGCCGCGGGTGTTCGCCGGCCTGCGGGCGACGTTCGAGTCGGTCGCCGCCACCGGTGATCTGGACCGCTTCGACTTCTTCGTCCTCAGCGACAGCAACGACACCGACATCTGCGTGGCCGAGCAGCAGGCCTGGCTGGACGTCTGCCGCGAAGCCAAAGGCTTCGGCAAAATCTTCTACCGCCGCCGCCGTCGCCGCGTGAAGCGCAAGAGCGGCAACCTCGACGACTTCTGCCGTCGCTGGGGCGGCGACTACAAGTACATGGTCGTGCTGGACGCCGACTCGGTGATGAGCGGCGAGTGCCTGACCAGCCTGGTGCGTCTGATGGAAGCCACGCCGGACGCCGGGATCATCCAGACCGCGCCGCGGGCTTCGGGCATGGACACCCTCTATGCGCGCATGCAGCAGTTCGCCACCCGCGTGTACGGCCCGCTGTTCACCGCCGGCCTGCACTTCTGGCAGTTGGGCGAATCCCACTACTGGGGCCACAACGCGATCATCCGGATGAAGCCGTTCATCGACCACTGCGCCCTGGCGCCGTTGCCGGGCAAGGGCGCGTTCTCCGGTGCGATCCTGTCCCACGACTTCGTCGAAGCGGCGCTGATGCGCCGGGCCGGCTGGGGCGTGTGGATCGCCTACGACCTGCCGGGCAGCTACGAAGAGCTGCCGCCGAACCTGCTCGACGAGCTCAAGCGCGACCGTCGCTGGTGCCACGGCAACCTGATGAACTTCCGCCTGTTCCTGGTCAAGGGCATGCACCCGGTGCACCGCGCGGTGTTCCTCACCGGCGTGATGTCGTACCTGTCGGCGCCGCTGTGGTTCTTCTTCCTGGTGCTGTCCACCGCGCTGCTGGCGGTGAACACGCTGATGGAGCCGCAGTACTTCCTCGAACCGCGCCAGCTCTACCCGCTGTGGCCGCAGTGGCACCCGGACAAGGCCATCGCCCTGTTCTCGACCACCATCGTGCTGTTGTTCCTGCCCAAGCTCTTGAGCATCATCCTGATCTGGGCCAAGGGTGCCAAGGAGTTCGGCGGCAAGTTCAAGGTGACCGTGTCGATGCTGCTGGAGATGCTGTTCTCCATGCTGCTGGCGCCGGTGCGGATGATCTTCCACACCCGCTTCGTCCTCGCCGCGTTCCTGGGCTGGGCCGCGACCTGGAACTCGCCGCAGCGTGACGACGACTCCACGCCGTGGAGCGAAGCGGTCAAGCGCCACGGCCCGCAGACGCTGCTGGGCTTCTTCTGGGCGCTGCTGGTGATCTGGCTGAACCCGAGCTTCCTGTGGTGGCTGGTGCCGATCGTCGGTTCCCTGATGCTGTCGATCCCGGTGTCGGTGATCTCCAGCCGCGTGGGCCTGGGCCTCAAGTCCCGCGACGAGAGCCTGTTCCTCATCCCTGAGGAATACAATCCGCCGCAGGCGCTGCTGGCCACCGACCAGTACACCCACGAGAACCGCTGGCATGCGCTGAACGACGGTTTCGTCCGCGCCGTGGTCGACCCGCAGCAGAACGCCCTGGCGTGCTCGCTGGCGACGTCCCGTCACGGTCAGGCCGAGCCGATCGAGTGGCTGCGCCAGGAGCGCGTGCGCCATGCGGTCAAGGTCGGCCCCGCCGGGCTGAACAACCACGACCGCCTGCAACTGCTGAGCGACCCGGTGGCCCTGGCCCGCCTGCACGAGCAGGTCTGGAGCGAAGGCCTGGGCGACTGGCTGGACGCCTGGCGGGCGTCGGTGAAAGCCGACCCGCACGCGCCGTTGCTGCCGTTGCGGCCGCCGGTCAGCCTGCAGGCCCAGCCGGCCTGACGAAAGCCCCGCCTCCTGGCGGGGCTTTTTTGTTTGCGCTGCCCGCCTGTCCTTCAGGGCGCGGTGGGAAACCGCTGTCGATTGTTAAACAAATCGTCCATTAACCCTTGTGCAATCGAGCGAGTGCGTTAGCATCCGTCCCCGAATTGGCGCGCCCGGGCGTTCTTGCCTGCTTCTGTCGTTTTCGCGCCGCACATGCAATGGTTTTGGGGACTTGAAGATGAAGAAGTATCTGTCGATGCTGCTGGTCGGCGTCACGGCACTGGTTGCGGTCAATGCGGCGCAGGCCGGCGCCATCGACGACGCGGTCAAGCGCGGTTCGTTGAAGGTCGGCATGGACCCGACCTACATGCCGTTCGAGATGACCAACAAGCGCGGCGAGATCATCGGCTTCGAAGTCGACATCCTCAAGGCCATGACCAAGGCCATGGGCGTCAAGCTGGAGCTGGTGTCCACCGGCTACGACGGGATCATCCCGGCGCTGATGACCGACAAGTTCGACATGATCGGCAGCGGCATGACCCTGACCCAGGAACGCAACCTGCGCCTGAACTTCAGCGAACCGTTCATCGTGGTCGGCCAGACCCTGCTGATCCGCAAGGAGCTGGAAGGCACCGTCAAGTCCTACAAGGACCTGAACACCGCCGACTACCGCATCACCTCCAAGCTCGGCACCACCGGCGAGCTGGTGGCCAAGAAGCTGATCGCCAAGGCCAAGTACCACGGCTACGACAACGAGCAGGAAGCCGTGCTCGACGTGGTCAACGGCAAGGCCGACGCCTTCATCTACGACGCGCCGTACAACGTGGTGGCGGTGAACAAGGTCGGCGCCGGCAAGCTGGTGTTCCTCGACAAGCCGTTCACCTACGAGCCGCTGGCCTTTGGCCTGAAGAAGGGCGACTACGACAGCATCAACTTCATCAACAACTTTCTGCACCAGATCCACGAAGACGGCACCTACGATCGCATCCATGACAAGTGGTTCAAGAGCACCGAGTGGCTCAAGGACATGGAATAACGGTCAGACAGACCGCGTCGCTCCGATCGCCAGCAGGCTGGCTCCCACAGGCGCTGATCCCGTGTGGGAGCCAGCCTGCTGGCGATGGCGGCCTTCCCGGTGACACAACTTTCGGATCCTGCCCAACCCATGAAACACAAGAACGCCCAATGGCCCTGGCACATCCTGACCGTGCTGGTGCTGATCGGCCTGGCCGGTGCGCTGTACTACGCGACGTCGCTGATGTCCTACGAGTGGCGCTGGAACCGCGTGCCGCAGTACTTCGCCTATCAGGCCGAGGAAACCCACCGTGCCGCCGACATCTCCACCGTCAGCGAACTGGTGCGCAAGGGCGGCAGCGCCGAGGTCACCCTGCGCAACGACGCCGGTGACGAGCAGCGCCTGACCGTCGACGAGAACAGCCTGCAGTTCGCCCAGGGCGATGATGTCGCCGAAGGCGACGTGGTGGGCGTCACCCGGCATTGGGCGGCAGGGCCGCTGCTGTGGGGGCTGTGGACGACGCTGTGGCTGTCGGTGGTGTCCGGCGTGCTGGGCCTGCTGATCGGCCTGGCGACGGGGCTGTGCCGCCTCTCGAACAACCCGACCCTGCGCGACCTTTCGACGATCTACGTCGAGCTGGTGCGCGGCACGCCGCTGCTGGTGCAGATCTTCATCTTCTACTTCTTCATCGGCACGGTGATGAACCTGTCCCGGGAGTTCGCCGGGATCGCCGCGCTGTCGCTGTTCACCGGCGCCTATGTGGCCGAGATCATCCGCTCCGGCGTGCAGTCGATCGCCCGCGGCCAGAACGAGGCCGCCCGCTCGCTGGGCCTGAGCGCCGGCCAGTCGATGCGCCATGTGGTGCTGCCGCAGGCGTTCAAGCGCGTGCTGCCGCCGCTGGCCGGGCAGTTCATCAGCCTGGTGAAGGACACCTCGCTGGTGTCGGTGATCGCCATCACCGAACTGCTCAAGAGCGGCCGGGAAGTCATCACCACCTCGTTCTCGCCGTTCGAGATCCTGTTCTGCGTCGCCGGCCTGTACCTGTTGATCAACCTGCCGCTGTCGAAAATCGCCAGCCGGCTCGAGCGGAGGCTCGCGCAAAGTGATTGAAGTCCGCGATCTGGTAAAAGTCTTCGACACCCGCGGCCAGGTGGTGCGTGCGGTGGACAACGTCAGCACCGCCGTCGCCAAGGGCGAAGTGCTGGTGGTGATCGGCCCGTCCGGTTCGGGCAAGTCGACCTTCCTGCGCTGCCTCAACGGCCTGGAGCAGTTCGACTCAGGCTCGGTGAGCATCGACGGCCTGCAACTGGCCGACCCCAAGACCGACATCAACGCCTACCGCCGCGAAGTCGGCATGGTGTTCCAGCATTTCAACCTGTTCCCGCACATGACCGTGCTGGAGAACCTGTGCCTGGCGCAGAAGATCGTGCGCAAGCGCGGGCAGAAAGAAAGCGAGGCCAAGGCCCTGGCGCTGCTGGAGAAGGTCGGCATCGCCCAGAAGGCCCGCGAGTACCCGTCGCGCCTGTCCGGCGGCCAGCAGCAGCGCGTGGCCATCGCCCGGGCGCTGGCGATGGATCCGAAGGTGATGCTGTTCGACGAGCCGACCTCGGCCCTCGACCCGGAAATGGTCGGCGAAGTGCTGGATGTGATGAAGAACCTGGCCGTGGAGGGCATGACCATGGTCTGCGTCACCCACGAAATGGGCTTCGCCCGGGAAGTGGCGGACCGGGTGCTGTTCTTCGATCACGGCAAGCTGCTGGAGGACGCTTCGCCGGAGCAGTTCTTCGCGGCGCCGAAGGATCCGCGTGCGCAGGCCTTCCTGCGTCAGGTCCTCTAACGGCGGCGTCCTTTCGGACGCCATCGCTGGCAAGCCAGCTCCACAGGTTTTCGGTCGACCATAAAGTCTGTGTTCAACTCGGTCACTGTGGGAGGATCCGCGGGCGCAGGCCTTCCTGCGTCAGGTGCTCTAGCGGCGGCGTCCTCTTGGACGCCATCGCTGGCAAGCCAGCTCCCACAGGTTTTCGGTCGACCATAAAGTCTGTGTTCAACTCGGTCACTGTGGGAGCTGGCTTGCCAGCGATGGCATCACCTCGGTCCGCAGTGAACCGAGGTCTATGCATCAGCTCAAACCTTGAACCGCCCCACCAGCGTCTGCAGGTGGGTGCCCAGGCGCGCCAGCTCGACGCTGGAGGCCGCCGTCTCTTCGCTGGCCGCCGAGGTCTGATCCGACACGTCCCGCACGTTCAGCACGCTGCGGTTGATCTCTTCGGCCACGGCGCTCTGCTGCTCGGCCGCCGCCGCGATCTGCTGGTTCATCGCCTGGATCGCCGACACGGTGCGGGTGATGCTGTCCAGCGAGCCGCCGGCGCGGCGGGTCAGTTCCACGCTGCTGTCGGTCAGGGTGCGGCTGTTGTCCATGATCGTCGCCACTTGCTGGGTGCCGTTCTGCAGGCCGACGATCAGCTCTTCGATCTCTTCGGTGGATTTCTGGGTGCGCTGGGCCAGGCTGCGCACTTCGTCCGCCACCACCGCGAAGCCGCGGCCGGCCTCGCCGGCGCGGGCCGCTTCGATGGCGGCGTTGAGGGCCAGCAGGTTGGTCTGCTGGGCCACGGACTTGATCACGTCGAGCACGCTGCCGATCTTGTCGCTTTCGCGCTTGAGCTCGCCCATGGCCTCGGTGGAATGCCCCACCTCGGCGGCCAGGCGCTCGATCTGGGCGATGGCCTCGCCGACCACCTTGTCGCCTTCGCGGGCCTGCTGATCAGCGGCCACGGCGGCCTCGGAGGCTTCCTCTGCGTTGCGCGCGACTTCCTGCACGGTGGCGGCCATTTCGTTCATGGCGGTGGCCACCTGGTCGGTCTCGACCTTTTGATTGTTCACCCCGGCGCTGGTCTGCTCAGTCACGGCCGACAGTTCTTCGGCGGCGCTGGCGATCTGGGTGACGCCGTCGCTGATGCCGCCGATCAGTTCGCGCAGGCCCTGGTTCATGCTCTGCATCGAGCGCTGCAGTTGGCCCAGTTCGTCGCGGCGCTGGGACACCAGGTTATGGGTGAGGTCGCCGGCGGCCACGCGCTCGGCGACCTTGAGGGTCTGGTTCAGTGGAATGATGATCTGTCGGGTGATCGCCCAGGCGGCCAGCAGGCCGAAGGCCACGGCCAGCAGGGTGGCGATCAGCAGTTGGTTCTTGGCGGCGGCGGCGTCGGTGTCGCGCACGAGGGTCTGCGACTCGGTGAGCTTCTTGCTGACGTCGAGCAGGATGTCGCCCTGGGCCGCCATGCGCGCCAGCGCCTTGGCGCTGGCCACCTGGGAGTCGCGGAACTGGCTGACCGCCGCGCGGTAGGCCTTGAGCGATTCGGTGGCCTGCTGCAGGTTGGCGATGTGCTGTTCCGGCAGTTTGGCCGGCAGGCTTTCGAGGTTCTTCAGGGCGTTGTCGATGGCGTCCAATGCCGGCTGCTCGGCTTCGGCCTTGCCGCTGTAGGTGTAGCCGCGCACCTGGAAGCGCGCCTGCTGGATCAGCTTGCTGAGCTCGATCACCGCGTTGAATTGGGCGACGCTGTCGCCCTGCAGCATCGATTTCTCGACTTCGGCCACCCGGGCCACGGCGTTGTCGGCGGTGGCGCCGAGCTTGCCGCGGGCGTCTTCGCGCAGGGCGGTGGCTTGGGTCATGTCGGCGAAGGCGCGCTTGTACTCGGCCACGGCGGCCAGCTGCTGGTCGATCATCGCCACGTCGGCCGGTTGCTCGATCAGTCCGCGGGCGGTCTGCAGGCCGCTGTCGAGCTTGCCGAGCAGGTCGTTGACGGCGCCGGGGCCTTGTTCGCCGCGGCGCATCTCATAGTCCAGGCGGGCCAGGCGCAGGTCCTTGGTCAGCTCGTTCAGGCTGGAGATGAAGCCGAGCTTGTCGCCCCGGCTGATGATGCCGCTCATGCCGGTCCAGCCGGTCACGGTGATCAGCAAGGTCAGCAGCAGCACCAGGCCGAAGCCGATGCCCAGCTTGCGTTTGACGCTGACGTTTCCAAGATTCTCGGCTAACCAACGGTACATGCGACGACTCCCCTCGGACCACTAATTGGACTTGTGGAGAGTGTATCGGCGGCGTGATGGCATTCTGTAACGCGATTTGTCCGCAGCGAGGGATCCTGGGGTGAGGGCGCTTGTTCCCTCACCACGGGCTTGAGCGGTTTGCGGCCGTCAGAACAGCCGGGCGAGCAGGGCGGTGACGGCGGTTTCGACCCGCAGGATGCGGTCGCCCAGTTGCACCGGTTGCAGCCCGGCCTTGTTCAGCAGGTCGATTTCGTAGGGGATCCAGCCGCCTTCCGGGCCGATGGCCAGGGTGACCGGCTCGCTGAGCGCGCGGGGGCAGGGCGGGAAATCGCCTGGATGGCCCACCAGGCCGAGGGTGCCGTCGGCGATCGCCGGTAGCCGATCCTCGACGAACGGCTTGAAGCGCTTTTCGATGATGACCTGCGGCAACACGGTGTCCCGGGCCTGTTCGAGGCCCAGGATCAATTGTTCGCGGATCGCGTCGGGTTCCAGGAACGGGGTCTGCCAGAAGCTTTTCTCGACCCGGTAGCTGTTGACCAGGATCACCTTGGGCACGCCCATGGTCGCCACGGTCTGGAACACCCGGCGCAGCATCTTCGGCCGGGGCAGGGCCAGCACCAGGGTCAGCGGCAGCTTGGCCGGCGGCGGCTGGTCGAGGCTGATCTGCAGCTCCGCCTCATTGGCGTCCAGGCGCAGCACCTGCGCCGAGCCCATCAGCCCGCCGATGCGCCCCACCCGCAGGCTGTCGCCGACTTCCGAACGGTGGACCTCCTGCATGTGGGTCAGGCGGCGGTCGCGCAGCACGACGCGGTCGGCCGCAATGAAATCGGCCTCTTCGAGCAGCAGCAGGTTCATGGCTGGGTCGCTGGCGGCTGGTCGTTGTGGTCGTCGGCGGTCTCGTCCGGGCGTTCGCGCTTGCTCACCAGGCTGCCGAACAGGATGCCGACCTCGAACAGCATCCACATCGGCACGGCCAACAGGGTCTGGGAGAAGATGTCCGGCGGGGTGAGGATCATGCCGACCACGAAGCAGCCGATGATCACGTACGGGCGGATCTTCTTCAGGTACTTGACGTCGACCACGCCGATCCACACCAGCAGCACCACGGCCACCGGGATCTCGAACGCCACGCCGAAGGCGAAGAACAGCGTCATGACGAAATCGAGGTAGCTGGTGATGTCGGTCATCATCTCGACGCCGGCCGGGGTGGCCGAGGCGAAGAACTTGAAGATCAGCGGGAACACGAAGAAGTAGGCGAACGCCATGCCGGTGTAGAACAGCAGGATGCTGGAGATCAGCAGCGGCACCGCGACGCGTTTCTCATGCTTGTACAGGCCCGGCGCGATGAAGCCCCAGATCTGGTGCAGGATCACCGGGATCGCCAGGAACAGCGAGACCATCATCGTCAGCTTCAGGGGCGTCAGGAACGGCGACGACACGTCGGTGGCGATCATCGTCGCGCCGGCCGGCAGGTACTGGCGCAGCGGCGTCGAGACGAAGGTGTAGATCTGCTGGGTGAAGGCGAACAGCCCGGCGAAGATGATGAAGATCGCCGCGACGCAACGCAGCAGACGGGTGCGCAACTCGGTGAGGTGCGAAACCAGCGGCATGTGCTGGTCGTTTTCGGGGAGATCGCTCATGGGGCTCGCGGTGGCAATGTCGGGTCGTGAGGGGCCGGCGCGGTCGGCGCGGCAGCTGGGGCAACGGGTTCGGCCGGGGCCGCTGCGGCGGCCGGCGCGGGTTCGGCTGGCGCTGGCGCAGGGGCCGCAGGTGTCGGCGCCGCAGGGCTGTGGATCGTCTGCCCGCCCACGTGCTCGACCGGCGTCGGTTCCTGCTGGACCGGCGTGAGGATCTTGCGGGCCTCCTGCTCCAGGGACAGGATGTGCTCGTTGTGCAGTTGCCGGCGGATTTCGTCGGCACCGATCTCACGTTCAACTTCCTGTTTGATCGCGTTGAAGCTGCGCTTCAGGCGCCCGACCCACAGGCCGGCGGTGCGCGCAGCGCCCGGCAGGCGCTCGGGGCCCAGCACCAGCAGGGCGACGAGGCCGACGAGCAGCAGTTCAGAGAAGCTGATACCAAACATTAGTCAGTGCTCACACGTCTTTGCGGATCGGCTCTTCGACCTTCTGCGCCTGCACGTCGATGGTGTGCGGCGGGTTGGCCTGGGCGGTGGCTTGCGGCTGCACCGGCGGCACCGGTTGGGCAGGCGCGGCGCCCGGGTCGGCCGGTTTCTCGTCGTCGTTCATGGCCTTGCGAAAGCCCTTGATCGATTCGCCGACGTCGGTGCCCAGGTTCTTCAGTTTCTTGGTGCCGAACACCAGCACCACGACCACCAGAATGACGATCCAGTGTTTCCAGTCAAAAATGCCCATCTTGCAGCTCCTCTCTAATTGGTTTTCAGGCGGACGGACGCGAGGCTTTCTCGGCGTGTCCGGACAGGCCGAAGCGACGGTCCAGCTCATCCAGCACGGCCTGCGGATGCTGCCCCAGCTGGGCGAGCATGACCAGGCTGTGGAACCACAGGTCGGCGGTCTCGTAGATCACGTCGCTGCAGTCGCCGCTGACGGCGGCGTCCTTGGCGGCGATGATGGTCTCCACCGACTCTTCGCCGACCTTCTCCAGAATCTTGTTCAGGCCCTTGTGGTACAGGCTGGCGACATACGAGGTGTCGGCGGCCGCGCCCTTGCGCTCTTCGAGCACCTGGGCGAGGCGGGTCAGGGTGTCACTCATGTGTGTGTCCTGCGGCGGAATAGATGGCGTGCGGGTCTTTCAGGACCGGGTCGACCGTTTTCCAGTCGCCGTTCTCGAAGACGCGGTAGAAGCAGCTCTGACGGCCGGTATGGCAGGCGATGTCGCCGATCTGCTCGACCATCAGGATGATCACGTCGGCGTCGCAGTCCAGGCGCATCTCGTGCAGGGTCTGCACATGGCCGGACTCCTCTCCCTTGCGCCACAGCTTGCCACGGGAACGTGACCAGTAGATTGCACGGTTTTCCGCGGCGGTCAGCTCGAGCGCCTCGCGGTTCATCCAGGCCATCATCAGCACGCGTCCGGTCTTGTGATCCTGGGCGATCGCCGGCACCAGGCCATCGGCGTCCCACTTGATCTCGTCCAGCCAGTTTTTCATCTTCGACTCCGACAGCGAACCCCACGCTTCATTGGTCGGGTTCAGGCGTTCGAACAGTGTGCCAGCCGATCGCGGAACTGGCTATCGGCGAACGACCAGATACAAGCCCACTGCCACCATGATCCCGGCGGGCCAGTGCCCCAGTTCGTGCAGCGGACCGCCGGCGGCGAGGATCGTGCCGCCCGCCAGGTGGGCGCTGCCGAGCAGGCGCAGGAACCAGTCGTCCTTGCGCTTTTTCCAGGGCGGCGGCGGGTCGCTGGCGTGGGGCTGGGACAGGCGCTCGAGCAGGTCGCGGGCCATGTTGGCCAGGTGCGGCAGTTGTTCGAACTGGCTCTGCACGTTGCCGATCAAGGCCTTGGGGCTCACGCGCTCGCGCATCCAGCGTTCGAGGAACGGCTGGGCGGTGTTCCACAGATCCAGCTCCGGATACAGCTGACGACCCAGGCCTTCGATGTTCAGCAGGGTCTTCTGCAGCAGCACCAGTTGCGGCTGGACTTCCATGTTGAAGCGCCGCGCCGTCTGGAACAGGCGCATCAGTACCTGGCCAAATGAAATATCTTTTAACGGTTTTTCGAAGATCGGTTCGCACACGGTGCGGATCGCCGCTTCGAATTCGTTGAGCTTGGTTTCCGCCGGCACCCAGCCCGAATCGATGTGCAGCTGCGCCACGCGGCGGTAGTCGCGCTTGAAGAAGGCGAACAGGTTGCGGGCCAGGTAGTCCTGGTCCTGCGGGGTCAGGCTGCCGACGATGCCGCAGTCGATGGCGATGTACTGCGGGCTCCATGGGTTGACCGTGCTGACGAAGATGTTGCCCGGGTGCATGTCGGCGTGGAAGAAGCTGTCGCGGAACACTTGGGTGAAGAAGATCTCCACGCCGCGTTCGGCGAGCATCTTCATGTCGGTGCGCTGGTCGGCCAGGGTCGCCAGGTCCGTCACCTGGATGCCGTAGATGCGCTCCATCACCAGCACCTTCGGCCGGCACCAGTCCCAATAGACCTGCGGCACATAGAGCAGCGGCGAACCGTCGAAGTTGCGCTTGAGCTGGCTGGCGTTGGCCGCCTCGCGCAGCAGGTCGAGTTCGTCGTAGATGGTCTTTTCGTAGTCGCTGACCACGTCCACCGGGTGCAGCAGGCGGGCATCGGCCGAGACCTTCTCGGCGGCGCGGGCGAGGATGAACAGCCACGCCAGATCCTGGGCGATCACCGGCTTGAGGCCCGGACGGATCACCTTGACCACCACCTCTTCGCCGGTCTTGAGCTGGGCGGCATGCACCTGCGCCACCGAGGCGGAGGCCAGCGGCTCGACGTCGAAGCGGCTGAACACCTCGTCGATCCTCTTGCCCAACTGCTCTTCGATCAGCCGCACCGACAGTTGCGAGTCGAACGGCGGCACCCGGTCCTGCAGCAGCATCAGTTCGTCGGCGATGTCTTCCGGCAGCAGGTCGCGGCGGGTCGAGAGGATCTGCCCGAACTTGATGAAGATCGGCCCCAGGTCCTGCAGCGCCAGGCGCAGGCGCGCGCCCCGGCTCAGCGCCAGTGGCTTGCGCGGGAACCAGCGCCACGGCAGCACATAGCGCAGGCCCAGCAGGAACCACGGCAACGGGAGTTCGAACAGCAGGTCATCGAGTCGGTAGCGGATCACGACGCGCTGGATGCGCAACAGACGGCGGACGGCAAGCAGCTTCATGCGTTATCGCTTGGGTCGAGGGATCGGGAAAGGCGCTCGAAACGCGCCTCGAGACGTTCCAGATCAAGCTTGATCCGGTCCAGTTCGCGGAACCGGGCTTCGGCTTCGCGCTGCCCGACGAGGGTGCGCGATTCTTCGGCCAGGTATTCGGCGAGGTTCTGGTTGAGGCTGGCGAAGCCTTGCCGGTACCAGCGGGCACGGCTGCGCAGGTGGCCGCCGACCAGTTGCGTGGCGACGGGGCCGAGCCAGCGCGAGAGTTCGTACTCCCAGTCCAGCTCCAGGTCCTGCAGGATGCCCGCCAGTTCCAGCAGCACGCCGCTGTCGCCGTCGAGCTCGACCTCCGGCGCGTGCAGCACCGCGGTCTTGTCCTTGCTCAGGGCCAGCTTCACCAGGCTCGACGCCGGCGCACGCAGGGTGCAGTCGACGCCGGTCTCCCAGCGCGAGGCCAGCATCAGGCCTTCGTCGCTGGGCAGGATGAACAGTTGCAGCGCCGGGCTTGCGCAGTCGACGGCGATGACTTTGCCGGTCAGGTGCGCCAGGCGCGGCAGCGCGGTGCTGTCGAGACGCAGCACCCGGTTCAGGCCGGTTTCGACGCTGGCCAGCAGCCCGGTCAGCAGCATCAGGGCTTGATGCCGCGGTGCAGGGCGACGATGCCCGAGGTCATGTTGTGATAGGTCACGCGGTCGAAGCCGGCCTCGACCATCATCGACTTCAGGGTTTCCTGGTCCGGGTGCATGCGGATCGACTCGGCCAGGTAACGGTAGCTTTCCGCGTCGTTAGTGATCAGCTTGCCCATCAGCGGCATGAAGGCGAACGAGTAGGCGTCGTAGGCCTTGGACATCAGCGCGTTGGTCGGCTTGGAGAACTCCAGCACCAGCAGGCGGCCGCCGGGCTTGAGCACGCGCAGCATCGAGCGCAGGGCGTCTTCCTTGTGGGTCACGTTGCGCAGGCCGAAGGCGATGGTCACGCAGTCGAAGTGGTTGTCCGGGAACGGCAGCTTTTCGGCGTCGGCCTGGACGAACTCGACGTTGCCCGACACGCCCACGTCCAGCAGGCGGTCGCGGCCGACCTTGAGCATGGACTCGTTGATGTCGGCGAGCACCACCTGGCCGGTCGGGCCGACGAGGTGCGAGAACTTCTTGGTCAGGTCGCCGGTGCCGCCGGCGATGTCCAGCACGCGGTTGCCGCTGCGCACGCCCGACAGCTCGATCGCGAAGCGCTTCCACAGGCGATGCATGCCGCCCGACAGGAGGTCGTTCATCAGGTCGTACTTGGCGGCCACGGAGTGGAACACCTCAGCGACCTTTTCGGCCTTCTGGCTTTCCGGGACGTTCTTGAAGCCGAAGTGGGTGGTGGGTTCGGCATCGCTGCCTTTGCGCTGATCAGTCATATCGCTGTCACCAAAAGAGAATGCGCGACATTCTAATCCCCAAGCCATGCTTTGTCTTGGAATGGCTCAAGGTAAGATGGGCGACCCTCGGGACGATTTGCCGCAGCCGCGGTCAGGATCTGCCGACAAGCCTTCATCAATCAGGAGTCATCCGATGGCCCGAATCAGTGTTGAACGTGCCCATAGCCTGGGCAAGGACGCCGCCCGCGAGAAAGCCGACAAGCTGGCGCAGAAACTCTCCGACCAGTACGGCCTGGAACCGAAGTGGTCGGGGGACACCCTGAACCTCAAGCGCTCCGGCGTGAAGGGCGAGGTGCATGTGGCGGAGGATTCGATCCGCGTCGACGTGGAGCTGGGCATGGTGATGTCGCCCATGAGCGGCATGATCAAGGCCGAGATCGAGAAGGCGCTGGACAAGGCGCTGGCCTGATCCCGACCTTTGCGGTGAACGGATAATCCTGTGGGAGCGGGCTTGCCCGCGAAGAGGCCGGTGCATCCGCAAGATTTCTTGTGGCAGGAACATGGTCTTCGCGGGCAAGCCCGCTCCCACAGGTACCGTGTCACGTTCACCTGCTTTATGTCAGTTGTTAGGGTGCCGTTTCTAATTTTTCTCCCTACTTTGTGCCTGAGCCCGACACTCGTCCGGGCAGTTCCTCAAACCTTCTGCGCGTGAGGTGCACCATGGCCAAAGTCATTTTGAAGAAAAAAATCGACGCTTCGACTTCCGCTCTGAGCGACGTCAAATCCTATGCCCGCAAGATCTGGCTGGCAGGCCTGGGTGCCTACGCCAAGGTCGGCCAAGAGGGCAGCGACTACTTTCAAGAGCTGATCAAGGCCGGTCAAGCGGTTGAAAAGAAAGGCAAAAAAGCCGTCGCCGAAAAACTCGAAGCGGCCAACGCCGAGATCGATGAGGCCAAGGGCGAAGTCAGCACCTTCAAGGGCCGGGTCGAAGTGCAGCTCGACAAGGTCGAGAAGGCGTTCGACACACGCGTCGCCAGTGCCTTGAATCGCATCGGCATTCCGTCTAAACATGACGTTGAGGCACTCTCTGCTAAGCTCGATGAGCTGACGGCATTGCTCGAACGCGTCGCGCGTAAATCTTAAGGAGAACGGGATGGCTGGCAAAAAGAACACCGATAAAGAAGGCAGCTCGTGGATCGGGAAGGTCGAAGACTACTCCCGCAAGATCTGGCTGGCAGGCCTGGGCGTGTACTCGAAGATCGACACTGACGGCAGCAAGCTCTTCGAGTCACTGGTCAAAGACGGCGAAAAGGCCGAGAAGCTCACCAAGTCGGCGGTCGGCAAGAAAGTCGACGCCGCCAAGGATTCCGCTTCCTCGGCAAAATCGCGCATCAGCGGCGTGAAAGACCGCGCGCTGGGCAAGTGGGACGAACTGGAAGAGGCTTTCGACAAGCGCCTGAACAGCGCGATTTCGCGCCTGGGCGTGCCGAGCCGCAATGAGGTCAAGGCCCTGCACAGCAAGGTCGAGACCCTGACCAAGCAGATCGAGAAACTCACCGGTCTGAAAACCCAGCCTGTGGCCAAGACCGCAGCGGCCAAGCCGGCTGCGAAGCCTGCCGCCAAACCACTGGCCAAGGCTGCCGCCAAACCGGCCGCCAAGCCTGCGGCGAAAACCGCAGCGGCCAAACCGGCTGCGAAAGCGGCGGCCAAACCCGCTGCCAAGCCTGCCGCAAAACCTGCGGCGAAAACCGCTGCCGCCAAGCCAGCCGCCAAACCGGCTGCCGCGAAGAAACCGGCAGTGAAAAAACCGGCCGCACCGAAAGCTGCAGCGCCGAAACCGGCCGCCGCCAAGCCTGCGACCCCGGCCGCTCCGGTCAGCGCGTCGAACTCCGCCGCCGCTCCGGCATCCGCCGTGACCCCGACTGCCGCACCGACCCCGTCGGCGCCGTCCAGTCAGTCCTGATCCTCAGGGCCCAAGAAAACGCCCGGCCTGTGAAGGCCGGGCGTTTTTGTTTGTGGTCCTGTCTATCCAGAACGCTGCCTTACCCTTTTGATCCTGCCCGGCAGCGCCCTTGCCGACACCATCGCCAGCAGGCTGGCTCCCACAGTGTCATGTGGCATCACCGGCCCCAGCAGGCTCGCTCCCACAAGGGAGATGCAATGGTCACTCGTGCTCTTCGAGGTACTGCAGCGCGAAGCGCTCCGTCGCCGCCTTGATCGGCGGCAGCAGGTGCGGCGCCACCAGCATCATGATCTGGTACACCACCAGCCGCACCTCGCCCTCGCGGTCGAGGATCCGCTGGTAGTCCAGGGAAAACAGCAAGGTCAGGGTGATCTGCTCCACCAGTTGCCCCAGGGCCTGGGTGTCGCTGACCAGCAGCCCCTGCGCCTTCAGGCGCGCCAGCAAGGACGCCAGCGTGCGCTTGAGGACATTGAGCAGGTTGCGGATGCCCTTGGCCAGCTTCGGCAGGCGTCCGGACAGGTTCGACAGGTCCTGGAACAGGAACCGGTAGAGCGCCAGGCGCTCGACGATCAGGTGCAGGAACAGCCAGTAGTCCTCCGGTGCCAGCTCGACGTCGGCGGGCGGGTCGAGCAACGGCGCCAGTTCGCCCTGGAAGCGTTCGAACAGCCCGAGGATCAGCGGCTCCTTGCCGTGGAAGTGGTAGTAGAGGTTGCCGGGGCTGATCCCCATCTCGTTGGCAACCTCCATGGTGGAGACGTTCGGCTCGCCCTTTTCGTTGAACAGCTGCAGGGCACATTCGAGAATCCGGTCGCGGGTTTTCATCCAGTCTTCTTAAAAGGTTTCGGGGCGTCAGCGCACGCGCACGTAGGTGCCGGGTGCCGCTTCCATCGTTGGGTAGTCGGGGCTGCCGAGGGTCATCTGGGTCTCGCGCTGGGCGCCGGAGCGCTGCTGGATCCACTCCAGCCACTGCGTCCACCAGCTGCCGTCGACCTTTTTCGCGTCGTAGTACCAGGCGCGGGGGTCGCCGCTCAGCTTGCCGTTCTCGACGTAGTTGGCCTTCGGGTTGCCCGGCGGGTTGAGGATGCTCTGCACGTGGCCGCTGTTGGACAGCACGAAGCGCCGCTCGCCGCCCAGCAGCAGGGTCGAGCGGTACACCGCGTCCCACGGCGTGATGTGGTCGTTCATGCCGGCCACGCTGAAGCTGTCGACCGTGACCTTCTGCAGGTCGATCGGCGTGCCGCACACCTCCAGGCCGCCGGGGTGGGTCAGCGGGTTGTGCTTGAAGAAGTCCAGCAGGTCGCCGTGAAACGCCGCTGGCAGGCGGGTGCTGTCGTTGTTCCAGTAGAGGATGTCGAACGGCGGCGGCGCCTTGCCCAACAGGTAGTTGTTGACGAAGTAGTTCCAGATCAGGTCGTTGGGGCGCATCCAGGCGAACACCTTGGCCATGTCGCGGCCGTCGAGCACGCCCCGCTGGTAGGAACGGCGCTTGGCCGCCTCGAGGGTCTGCTCGTCGGCGAACAGCGTCGCCGGCGTGTCGAACTGGCTGTCGAGCAGGCTCACCAGGTAAGTGGCGCTGGAGACCCGGCGCAGCTGCCGCTTGGCCTGCAGGTGGCCTTGCAGCGCGGCGATGGTGAGGCCGCCGGCGCAGGCGCCCATCAGGTTGACGTCGCGGGCGCCGGTGATCGAGCGGCAGACGTTCATCGCTTCCTCCACCGCCTCGACGTAGGTCGACAGGCCCCATTCGCGGTGGCGCACGTCCGGGTTGCGCCAGCTGATCATGAAGGTCTGCAGGCCGTTCTTGAGGGCGAACTGGACGAAGCTGTTGTGCGGGCTCAGGTCGAAGATGTAGTACTTGTTGATCTGCGGCGGCACCACCAGCAGCGGCTTGGCGTACTGTTTCTCGCTCATCGGCCGGTACTGGATGAGCTCCAGCATCTCGTTGCGAAACACCACGGAGCCGGTGGTGGTGGCGACGGTCTTGCCGATCTCGAACGCCTGCTTCGAGACCTGGCGCGGCAGGCCGTCGTTGTGCAGCAGGTCGTCGATCAGGTGGCCCAGGCCCCGTACCAGGCTCTGCCCGCCGGAGTTGAACAGCTCCTTGACCGCCAGCGGATTGAGCAGGGTGTTGGAGGGCGCCACGGCGTCGTTGAGCAGGCTGAAGGCGAACTGCGCGCGGGCGCGGTCGTCTTCGCTCATGCTGCTCTCGTCGATCCAGCTCTTGACCTGTTTCTGCCAGCTCAGATAGGCCTGAAGACTGCGCCGGTAGAACGGATTGAGGCTCCAGGCCGGATCGCTGAAGCGGGTGTCCTGCGCGTTGATCGGGTGCAGGGTCTCACCGAGCAGGACGCGGCCCAGCTGGCTTCCTAGCCTCAAGGCATGGCGTGCGCTGTGGATCGGGTTGCGCAGGCCATGGGCCGCGACGCTGCGCAGGGTCGAGATCAGGTCCCGGCCGCGCAGCCCGGTCATCGCGCTTTGTGCATTGATGAACACGGCGGGGCTGGGCACCACGCCGGTCGCTGGTTTGTCGCGCATGAGTCAACACTCCTTCGTCTTCAGGCCAAACACAAACACACCGAACCAGAGAACCATAGACGCTGTTGCGGATTGTTGCCTGCGCGGCGTCCTGCCACACACCTTCCATAAAACGTGCCGGATCGGTCATGCCCCCGGCGATGCCGGATGCGGATGCATCACCGCACGCTGACGTTCCTCCTCCAGGAATTTCATGATGATCGGCGCCACCGCTTCGGCCCGGGTGATCAGGAACAGGTGGCCGTCGTCGATGATGTGCAGCTGGGCGTTGGGGATCCGCCAGGCGAGCATGCGCATGTTGATCAGCGGGATCAGCGGGTCGTCGTCGCCGGCCAGCACCAGGGTCGGCTGATGGATCTTGTGCAGCCAGTGGATGCTGGTCCAGCCCAGGCCCGCGAACAGTTGCCAGTAGTAGCCCAGCTTGCCCGCCGAGCGCACCTTGGCCGCGTGGCTGGCGGCGAGGGTCGGGTCGCGGCGGAACGAGCCGCCGTAGATCAGCGGCGCGATGCGGATCACGTGGGACGGCTGGATGTAGCGGCGCGGGCTGGCCATCATCCACAGCACCTTCGGCTTGCCCGGCACCATGAAGGCACCGGCGGCGGTGGCCGCCAGCACCAGTTTCTTGCAGCGCTCGGGGTAGTCGTGGGCGAACTGCTGCGCCAGGGCGCCGCCCCACGACACGCCGATCGCGTTGACCTGGCCGTAGTCGAGGTAGTCGAGCATCCGTGCGGTGAGTTTCGCCAGCCCGGCGAACCGGTACGGCCGGCTCGGCGTCGAGGAACCGCCGACGCCGGGCACGTCGAAGGCGATGACCTCAAGATCCGGATCCAGCGCCGCGACAAAGGGAAACACCAGCTCCAGGTTGGCGCCGATGCCGTTGAAGATCAGCAAGGGCGTCAAGTGAGGCTTGCCGGGGCGCACCGCGGTGCGGATGGTCTGGCCATCCAGGTCGACGGTGCGGAAGATGAACGGGTGCGGCATGCTCAGGCCCTGTGGCTATTGGGTTCACCCCCGCCCCGCAGGGTGGGGCGGGGGGTGTCGGTTACCGCTCGTGCACGTAAGTGCCCGGCGACGCTTCGCCCGCCGGGTACGCCTTGTTGCCCAGCTTCGCCGGGGCCTTCTTCAGTTCGCCCGAACGCTGGGCCTGCCACGCCTGCCAATGCAGCCACCAGGAGTCGGTGTGCTTGGTCGAGTTCTCCTGCCAGTCATCGGCGTCGTCGGCCATTTCGCTGTTGGTCATGTAGCGCGCCTTCGGGTTGCCCGGCGGGTTCAGGATGCTCTGGATGTGGCCGCTGCTCGACAGCACGAACTCGACCTTGCCGCCGAACAGCTGCGCCGACTTGTAGCAGGACTTCCACGGGGTGATGTGGTCGTTGGTGCCGGCCAGGGAGAAGATGTCGGCGGTGACCTGCTTGAGGTCGATCGGCGTGCCGCACACTTCCAGTGCGTCGGGGCGGGTCAGCGGGTTGTTTTTGAACATTTCGATCAGGTCGCCGTGGAACGCGGCCGGCAACCGTGTGGTGTCGTTGTTCCAGAACAGGATGTCGAACACCGGCGGCTCGTTGCCGAGCAGGTAGTTGTTCACCCAGTAATTCCAGATCAGGTCGTTGGGGCGCATCCAGGCGAAGACCTTGGCCATGTCCTTGCCTTCCAGCACGCCGGCCTGGTACGAGTGGCGCTTGGCGGTCTCCAGCGTCTGTTCGTCGACGAACAGGGCGACGTCGGTGTCCAGGGTGGTGTCGAGCACGCTGACCAGCAGAGTCAGGGCATTGACCTTGTTCTCGCCGATGGCCGCGTAGTGGCCCAGCAGGGCGGTGCAGGTGATGCCGCCGGAGCAGGCGCCGAGCATGTTCACGTCTTTGCTGCCGGTGATCGCGGTGACCACGTCCACCGCTTCCTTGAGGGCTTCGATGTAGGTCGACAGGCCCCACTCGCGCTGTTCCTTGGTCGGGTTGCGCCAGCTGACGATGAAGGTCTGCACGTTGCTGCGCAGGCAGAATTTGGCCAGGCTCTTGTCCGGGCTCAGGTCGAACACGTAGAACTTGTTGATCTGCGGCGGCACCACCAGCAGCGGTCGCTCGAACACCTGCTCGGTGATCGGCTTGTACTGGATCAGTTCCAGCACGTCGTTGCGAAACACCACCGCGCCTTCGGACACGCCCAACGTCTTGCCGACCTCAAACGCGCCCATGTTGACCTGGCTCGGCATGCCGCCGTTGTGCACCAGGTCCTTGGCCAGGTGCGAGAGGCCGTCGAGCAGGCTCTTGCCGCCGGTCTCGAAGAAGCGCTTGACCGCCGCCGGGTTCGCCGCGCTGTTGGTCGGGGCCATGGCTTCGGTCATCAGGTTGATCACGAAGTGCCCGCGCGCGATGTCCTTGGGCGAGAGGCTGCTGTCGTCGATCCAGTCGTGGAGTTCCTTGCGCCACGCCAGGTAGGTTTGCAGATAACGGCGGTAGAGCGGGTTCTGGCTCCAGGCCGGATCGACGAAGCGACGGTCGTCGCCGGCAGGCTGCAGTTCGGATTTGCCGAACAGCACGTTCTTGAGTTCAAGGCCGAAATGGGCGACATGCTTGACGCTGTGTATCGGTTGCCGGATGGCCTGGGTCAGCACCATGCGGGCGGAGGCCAGCAGATCCTTTCCGCGCAGCCCGACGACGGGATTGAGCCCCAAGGTGTTTTCCGAGGCTTGGTACTTCAGGTCATCGTTGTTCTTGTTACTCATCTACGACGCTCCATTGTCCTGAGACGAGTACCCGGTCCTCACTGTGCAGTCTTACAGCCGGTGCCAGGTACTGCCGCTCGGGTGACCGTTGATTCTGCAGGGCAGATCTGCAGTGCACGGAACACTGCAGGGAACTTGCCAGTTCCATTGGTTACCCGAGATTGGTTTTTTTCGCAAGCGGGCCAGTCCTCGGCCGCACAAGCGGAGCATTCAAACAGATGAATTTAGAAAATGCCCTCTAAACCGCCCGAGGCACGGGCTAGAGCATCAGCTTGACGACGGACTCGTCCGGGTCGCGGGATTTGCCGGCGGCTTTGAGTTCGTCCAGGTAATCGGCCCAGAGTGCGTCATAACGTCGCCCCAGTTCGTACAGGTATTCCCAGGTGAACAGTCCGCTGTCGTGGCCGTCGTCGAAGGTCAGTTTCAGTGCGTACTGACCGGCCGGTTCCACCTTGGTCAGGCCGACGTGGAGCTTGCCGTACTGCAGGATCGGTTTGCCGTGGCCCTGGACCTCGGCGGAGGGGGAGTGCACACGCAGGAACTCTGCGGGCAGGGTGAACGATTCGCCGGACGCGTAGGCGAGCGTCAGGGTCTTGGAAGCTTTGTGCAGTTTGATGTCGGTGGGCAGCATGACCGGGTATCCGTCTGGTGCGGAACCTTGTGGGAGCGAGCCTGCTTGCGATGGGGCGGCACATTCAACCCAGAGGTTGTCTGAACCGCCCCATCGCAAGCAGGCTCGCTTCCACCGTTCCGCTACATCTGTAAGGGTGGCTTACAGGATATAACGGGACAGGTCTTCGTTCTGCGCCAATTCGCCCAGGTGGCTGTTGACGTAGTCGGCGTCGATCAGGATCGGCTTCTCGTCGTGGGCGCTGGCCAGGTCGCCGGCGCTGAACGACACCTCTTCCAGCAGGCGCTCAAGCAGCGTGTGCAGGCGACGGGCACCGATGTTCTCGGTCTTCTCGTTGACCTGCCAGGCGATCTCCGCCAGACGCTTGATGCCTTCGGGCTGGAACTGGATGTTCAGGCCTTCGGTCTTGAGCAGAGCGCAGTACTGCTCGGTGAGCGAGGCGTGCGGTTCGCTGAGGATGCGCTCGAAGTCTTCCGGGCTCAGGGCCTTGAGCTCGACGCGGATCGGCAGGCGGCCTTGCAGCTCCGGCACCAGGTCGCTCGGCTTGCTCAGGTGGAACGCGCCGGAGGCGATGAACAGGATGTGGTCGGTCTTGACCATGCCCAGCTTGGTGTTGACGGTGCAGCCTTCGATCAGCGGCAGCAGGTCGCGCTGCACGCCTTCGCGGGACACGTCGGCGCCGCCGACGTTGCCGCGCTTGGCCACCTTGTCGATCTCGTCGATGAACACGATGCCGTGCTGCTCGACCGCCTCCAGGGCCTTGGCCTTGAGTTCCTCTTCGTTGACCAGGCGCCCGGCCTCTTCGTCGCGCACCAGCTTCAGCGCTTCCTTGACCTTGAGCTTGCGGGCCTTCTTCTTGCCCTTGCCCATGTTGGCGAACAGGTTCTGCAGCTGGTTGGTCATTTCTTCCATGCCCGGCGGCGCGGAAATGTCGACGCCCATGGCTTCGGCCACTTCGATCTCGATTTCCTTGTCGTCCAGCTGGCCTTCGCGCAGGCGCTTGCGGAACAGCTGGCGGGTGTTGGAGTCCGGGGTCGGCGCGTCGTCGCTGTTGAAGCCCATGCGCGCCGGCGGCAGCAGGGCGTCGAGGATGCGCTCTTCGGCGGCGTCTTCGGCGCGGTGGCGCACGCGGGTCATCTCCTGCTCGCGCAGCAGCTTGATCGCGGCGTCGGCCAGGTCACGGATGATCGATTCGACGTCGCGGCCGACATAGCCGACCTCGGTGAACTTGGTCGCTTCGACCTTGATGAACGGCGCGTTGGCCAGCTTGGCCAGGCGACGGGCGATCTCGGTCTTGCCGACGCCGGTCGGGCCGATCATCAGGATGTTCTTGGGGGTCACTTCAACGCGCAGCTCTTCAGGCAGCTGCATGCGGCGCCAGCGGTTGCGCAGGGCAATCGCGACGGCGCGCTTGGCATCGTCCTGGCCGATGATGTGGCGGTTGAGTTCGTGGACGATTTCGCGGGGAGTCATGGACATGGTGATTGACGGTCCTCAAGCAGAAACGAGCTGTGGCGCAGGGCGCGGCAGGCTCATTCAGCGAGATCCTGCTCCTCAATGGTCTGGGTGTGGTTGGTGAAGACGCAGATGTCGCCGGCGATGCCGAGGGCGGTCTCGACGATTTCGCGGGCCGACAGGTCGGTTTTCTTCAGCAGGGCGCTGGCGGCGGCCTGGGCGTAGGCGCCGCCGGAACCCATGGCGATCAGGCCGTCTTCGGGTTCGACCACGTCGCCGTTGCCGGTGATGATCAGCGAGGCGTCCTTGTTGGCGACCGCGAGCATCGCTTCGAGGCGGCTCAGGGAACGGTCGGTACGCCATTCCTTGGCGAGTTCGACGGCGGCGCGGATCAGGTGGCCCTGATGTTTTTCGAGCTGGCCTTCGAAGCGTTCGAACAGGGTGAAGGCGTCGGCGGTGGCGCCGGCGAAACCGGCGATGACCTGGCCGTGGTACAGGCGGCGAACCTTCTTCGCGTTGCCTTTCATCACGGTGTTGCCGAGGGAAACCTGGCCGTCGCCGCCCATGACGACTTTGCCGTGGCGGCGGACTGAAACGATGGTGGTCAAGGGAAGAGTCTCCACGCAGCGGGGCGAAAATGCCTTATGCACACCCATATGGGGGTGGAGGACGGTATTTCAACTGCGGGGGTGGCGAGGGGACGAGCGGTGGGCGCGGCTGTGGCGAGGGCGTTCGCTCCCTCCCGCCGCAAGTCCTGGGATCCTGGCCTGTCTGAAGCGCAGGATCCGCAGGGTTCGGGGGCGCTTGGCGCCCCGTCGGGAGCCAGCGCCCTCGCCGCAACGTGCCGGGTCAGCGGCTCTGGCGTTGTTGTAACAGCAAGTTGCTGAAGCCGCTGCCCGCCAGCTGCTTCTGTGCGGTGGTCAGTTGCTCACGGTTGCTGAACGGTCCGACCAGCACGCGGTACCAGGTCTCGTCCTTCACCGTGCCGGACTCCACCGACACCGCCTGGCCCAGCAGGATGATCTGCGCCCGCACCTTGTCGGCGTCGGCTTCCTTGCGGAACGAACCGGCCTGGAGGAAGAACTTGGTCACCGGCGCCGCCTTCGCCACCGGCGGGGCCGGCGGCGGCGTGATGCCGGCCAGCGCCGCCTGGGCCCGCGCGGTGTCGATCTTCGCCGCTTCCGCCGGGGTCACCGGGGTGGTCGGGATCGCCGGCACCTGCGGCGTCGGCAAGGTTTTCTCCGGTACGGCGTCCGGCGGCACGATCACTTCCGATTCCGGCAGCAGGGTGTAGAAGTCGTACTTCGGCTTCACCGGTTGCGTCGGGCTCGGAGGCGTCTTGTTGGCCTCGGCGATCTTGGTGGCCTTCTGCTGTTGCTGCTGCTGCTCGACCTTCTCGCGCTTGACCGTGTCGCTGCCCTTGCCCGGCTCCAGTTTCATCAGGAACACGATGAACGCACCGACCGTCAGGCCGATGGCCATCCACAGCCAGCCCGGAATCGGTTGCTTGGCCGGGGCCTGGTAGCGGCTGGCGCCGCGCTTGGGGGCGGGTTTTTTCTTGGCAGCCAACTTACATGCGCTCCAGGGTTTCCAGGCCCAGCAGTTCCAGGCCTTGCTTGAGGGTACGGCCGGTCAGCGCGGCCAGGCGCAGGCGGCTTTGCATCTGCGCCGGGGTGTCGGCGGCGAGGATCGGGCAGTTCTCGTAGAAGCTGGAGAACAGGCCGGCGACGTCGTACAGGTAGGTGCACAGCACGTGCGGCGTGCCTTTCTCGGCCACGTTGTTCAGCACTTCGCCGAACTGCGCAAGCTTGGCCGCCAGTTCCAGCTCGTGCGCCGCTTCGAGGACGATCTGGCCGTCGACTTCGCTGAAGTCCTTGCCCAGCTTGCGGAACACGCCGGCCACGCGGGTGTAGGCGTACAGCAGGTACGGCGCGGTGTTGCCTTCGAAGTTGAGCATCAGGTCGAAGTTGAAGCTGTAGTCGCTGGTGCGGTGCTTGGACAGGTCGGCGTATTTCACGGCGCCGATGCCCACCACCCGGGCGATGTTGCGCAGTTCGTCCTCGGCCAGCGTCGGGTTCTTTTCCTTGACCAGGCTATAGGCGCGCTCGCGGGCCTCGGTCAGCAGGTCGATCAGCTTCACGGTGCCGCCGTCGCGGGTCTTGAACGGACGGCCGTCGGCGCCGTTCATGGTGCCGAAGCCCATGTGCTCCATCTCCATCGGATGGGTCACGAAACCGGCCTTGCGCGCCACGGCGAACACTTGCTGGAAGTGCAGGGCCTGACGCTGGTCGACGAAGTACAGCGCGCGGTCGGCGTTGAGCTTGCCGCTGCGGTAGCGCACGGCCGCAAGGTCCGTGGTGGCGTACAGGTAGCCGCCGTCGGCCTTGACGATGATCACCGGCAGCGGGTCGCCGTCGGCGTTCTTGAATTCGTCGAGGAACACGCACTGGGCGCCGTTGCTCTCCACCAGCATGCCGGCGGCCTTGAGGTCGTTGACCACGTTGATCAGGTCGTCGTTGTAGGCGCTCTCGCCCATCACGTCGGCCATGGTCAGCTTGACGTTGAGCAGCTCGTAGATTTTCTGGCAGTGCGACAGCGAGATGTCCTTGAACCGGGTCCACAGCGCCAGGCACTCGGCGTCGCCGGCCTGCAGCTTGACCACCAGGCCGCGGGCGCGGTCGGCGAACTCGGCGGACTCGTCGAAGCGCTGCTTGGCGGCGCGGTAGAAGTTCTCCAGGTCCGACAGCTCGTCGCTGGTGATCGGGTTTTCCTGCAGGTAGGCCATCAGCATGCCGAACTGGGTGCCCCAGTCGCCGACGTGGTTCTGGCGGATCACGTCGTCGCCGAGGAACTCGAGGACGCGGGCCACGCCGTCGCCGATGATGGTCGAGCGCAGGTGGCCGACGTGCATTTCCTTGGCCAGGTTCGGTGCCGACAGGTCGACCACGGTGCGCTGCGCAGGACCGGCCTTGCGCACGCCCACACGGGTGTCGGCCAGGGCGGCGTCAAGGCGGTTGGCCAGGGCCTGGGTGTTCTGGAAGAAGTTGATGAAGCCGGGGCCCGCGATCTCGGCCTTGGTGACGTTCTCGTCGGCCGGCAGGGCGGCGATGAGCTTTTCCGCCAGGTCGCGCGGCTTCATGCCCGCAGGCTTGGCCAGCATCATCGCGATGTTGCTGGCGAAGTCGCCGTGGGTCTTGTCGCGGGCGTTTTCCACCTGGATCGCCGGCGACAGGCCTTCAGGCAACACACCTTCGTTGACGAGTTGGGTGAGGGCTTGCTGGATCAGCTGGCGAATGGTGTCTTTCATGGTCGTCTCTTTCGACCGCTGGCGCGGCGGCGCATCGGTGCGCGGGTGGAAAAACTGGGCATTATCCGTTGCGAAGACGGGCTTGCCAACCTTAGCAGGCCGGATGTGGATGTGCGGCGACAATTGCGCCGCGATTCCTTGTGGCAGAGGGCCGGCCGGATGGCGATCCGTCCGTCAGTACAGATCCACCGGATCGACATCCAGCGACCAGCGCACCGCCCGCCCGCTCGGCATCTGCTCAAGGGCCAGCAGCCAACCGGCCAGCAGCCGGTGCAGCGGAGCCCGCGCCGTCGCCTGCAGCAGCAATTGAGCCCGATAGCGCCCGGCCCGGCGCTCCATCGGTGCCGGCACCGGGCCCAGCAGTTCGATGCCGCCGAGGTTCTGCTCGGCCAGCATGCGTTCGGCTGCGCTGCACGCTTCGTCGAGAAAAGCTTCGGCCTGGCCCGGCTTGTGCGCCTCGGCGCGCAGCAGCGCCAGGTGGGCGAACGGCGGTAGGCCGGCGGCGCGGCGCTCGCTCAAGGCCTGCTCGGCGAAGGCGAAGTAGCCCTGTTCGGTCAGTTGCACCAATAAAGGATGGTCGGCGAGGTGGGTCTGGATGATCACCTTGCCCGGCTCCTCCGCCCGTCCGGCGCGGCCGGCCACCTGCACGATGAGCTGCGCCATCCTTTCGCTTGCGCGAAAGTCGCCGGAGAACAGGCCGCCGTCGGCGTCGAGGATCGACACCAGCGTGACCCGGGGAAAGTGGTGCCCCTTGGCCAGCATCTGGGTGCCGACCAGGATGCACGGCTGGCCTTTCTGGATGGTGGCGAACAGCTGGTTCATCGCGTCCTTGCGCGAGGTGCTGTCGCGGTCGACCCGCAGCACCGGGTAGTCCGGGAACAGGATCGCCAGCCGCTCCTCGGCCCGTTCGGTGCCGGCGCCCACCGGCCGCAGGTCGACCCGCTCGCACTTGGGGCACTGGCGCGGCACGCGCTCGACATGGCCGCAATGGTGGCAGCGCAGTTCGCCGTAGCGCTGGTGCACGGTCATCCGCGCATCGCAGCGCTGGCATTCGGACATCCAGCCGCAGTCGTGGCACAGCAGGGTCGGCGCGAAGCCCCGGCGGTTGAGGAACACCAGCACTTGCTGGCCGGCGGCGAGGGTCTGGCCGATGGCTTGCTGCATCGGGCCGCTGATGCCGCTGTCCAGCGGCCGGCTCTTCACGTCCAGGCGCAGGAAACGCGGTTGCTTGGCGCCGCCGGCGCGCTCGTTCAGGCGCAGCAGGCCGTAGCGGCCGGTGTAGGCGTTGTGCAGGCTTTCCAGCGAAGGCGTCGCGGAGCCGAGGACGATCGGGATGTTCTCCTGCCGTGCGCGCACCAGCGCCAGGTCCCGGGCGTGGTAGCGCAGGCCTTCCTGCTGTTTATAGGAGCCGTCGTGCTCTTCGTCGATGATGATCAGCCCCGGGTTCTTCATTGGGGTGAACAGCGCCGAACGGGTGCCGATGATGATGTCGGCCTCGCCGTCCCGGGCGGCGAGCCAGGCGTCGAGGCGGTCACGGTCGTTGACCGCCGAATGGAGCAGGGCGATGCGCGCGTTGAAGCGCTGCTCGAAGCGCGCCAGGGTCTGCGGGCCGAGGTTGATCTCGGGGATCAGCACCAGGGCCTGCTTGCCGGCTTCGAGGGTTTCGCGGATCAGTTGCAGGTAGACTTCGGTCTTGCCGCTGCCGGTGACGCCGGCCAGCAGGAACGCGTGATAACTGTCGAAGCCGGCGCGGATCGCCTCATAGGCTGCGCGCTGTTCGGCGTTGAGCGGCAGCTCCGGCTGCGCCAGCCAATGCTCGTGGCGCACGCCCGGCGCATGGCGGCGCACCTCCACCTGCACCAGGTCCTTGGCCAGCAACAGGTCGAGGCTGTCCTTGTTCAGCATCAGTTTGCCCAGCAGCCCGTGGGCGACGCCGTGCGGATGCTGGGCCAGTGTGGCCAGGGCCTCCCGCTGGCGCGGGGCGCGGGCGATGCGCGGGTCGTCGAGGCTGGCGCCTGGGGCCGCCGACCAGAAGCGTTCCTGGCGGGCCTCGGCGGGCTCGCCCTGGCGCAGCAGCACCGGCAGCGCCCAGTTCAGGGTGTCGCCGAGGCTGTGCTGATAGTACTGGGCCGTCCACAGGCACAGCTTGAACAGGGCCGGCGGCAGCGGTGCGCTGGCGTCGAGCAGGGCCAGCGCGGGCTTGAGCTTGTCCGCCGGCACGTCGCTGGTGTCGCAGACCTCCACCAGGATCCCGATCATTTCCCGCCGGCCGAACGGCACCCGCAGGCGCATGCCCGGCTGCAGACGGTCGCGCGGCACGCCGGCCGGAGCGCGGTAGTCGAACAGGCGGCGCAGGGGGGAGGGCAAGGCGAGGCGCAAGATGGCGTCGGGCACGCGGGGTCTCGATCGGCAGACTGATGAAAGGAGCGGTCGCGCACATGACCTGTGGGGCGTCGCCTATGGGGCGGGAGCCTAGCAGACGGTCGGTTCAAGGGACAGCTTGCGTGATCGGCAAGGTCTGGTAGAATCCGCGCCCTAATTCCGTGCGGTATTCAACAATCGTGTTGGGTGGCGGCACGCTAGCTGAGGAAAGCACCATGAAAGCCGATATTCATCCAAACTACGTTGAAATCGATGTTACCTGCAGCTGCGGTAACAAGTTCGTCACCCGTTCGACTCACGGCAAAGCTCTGCCGATCGACGTTTGCAACGAGTGCCACCCGTTCTACACCGGTAAGCAGAAGACTCTGGACACCGGTGGTCGCGTTCAGAAGTTCGCCGACCGTTTCGGTGCTTTCGGCGCGAAAAAGGCCTAAGGCCGCTCATTCTGGAAAACCTTCAAGGCTTTTCCGGTCTGATGAAAAAGGCGTCCCTTGCGGGCGCCTTTTTTGTGTCCGCGATTTGGCTGCCGGGCGCCCAGGCGTTCTGCCCGGCGCCCGGCGGATTGGCTGATGTCGCGGTGCAGCGCGTGGTGGACGGCGACACCCTGCGCCTGAGCGACGGGCGCAGCGTGCGGATGATCGGGCTCAACACCCCGGAGCTGGGCAAGCAGGGCCGCCGCGACGAGCCGTTCGCCGAGGCGGCGCGCCAACGCCTGGCGTCGCTGGTGGCCGACAGCGGCGGGCGCGTCGGCCTGCTGCCCGGCAAGGAGTCCAAGGACCGTTACGGTCGGACGCTGGCGCACGTTTTCAGCCGCGGCGGCGTCAATCTCGAAGCGCAAATGCTCGCTGACGGCCTCGGGTATCAGGTGGCGGTGGCGCCGAACGTGGATTTCGTCGCCTGCCAGCAGGCCGCCGAGCGCCAGGCGCGACGGGCCGGGCGCGGCGTGTGGAAGCGCTCGCCTGTACTGAAAGCGGAGCAGATCGCCCGCTCGGGCTTTGCCGTGGTCAGCGGGCGTGTGAGCACGGTCCGACGCAATCGGGGCGCAATCTTGATCGAAATACAGGACGCGCTTGTACTGCGCGTTGCGCCCAATCTGCTAGACCGTTTCGACGGCGCGGCGCTGCAACGGCTGGAAGGCAGGCAGATCGAGGCCCGTGGCTGGGTGGTCGACCGCTCGCGGCGCGGCGGATCGTCGCCGGGGCAGCCGCGCTGGCTGCTGCCGTTGACGGATCCGGCCATGCTGCAGCCTTCCCGCTGAAAAAAATTGTAGACATTTTGGCCGGTGATTGTGAACAGTCCAGCCCTTGCGGGCCGTGGCTCTTGGCCCAAAGTCGTAGGACAGCGCGCTTGACAGGGGTGACCGGCCAGTCTTGTGAGGACTTTGCGAGGCGCGTATCCTCGCTGACCAGTCTGTCCAACAGTAAAAAGCGGAATGCCAAAATGTCTGATCTGAAAACTGCCGCTCTCGAATATCACGCCAATCCTCGTCCAGGGAAGCTGAGTGTCGAGCTCACCAAGGCCACCGCCACCGCCCGCGACCTGTCGCTGGCCTACAGCCCCGGCGTAGCCGAGCCGGTACGCGAGATCGCCCGCGATCCTGAACTGGCCTACAAGTACACCGGCAAGGGCAACCTGGTTGCAGTCATTTCCGATGGCACCGCGATTCTCGGCCTGGGCAACCTCGGCCCGCTGGCCTCCAAGCCTGTGATGGAAGGCAAGGGCGTGCTGTTCAAGCGCTTCGCCGGCATCGACGTGTTCGACATCGAAGTCGACTCGGAAAGCCCGCAAGCCTTCATCGACACCGTCAAGCGCATCTCCATCACCTTCGGCGGCATCAACCTGGAAGACATCAAGGCACCCGAGTGCTTCGAGATCGAGCGCGCCCTGATCGAACAGTGCGACATCCCGGTGTTCCACGATGACCAGCACGGCACCGCCATCGTGACCGCCGCCGGCATGATCAACGCCCTGGAAATCGCCGGCAAGACCCTGGCCGACGCCAAGATCGTCTGCCTGGGCGCCGGCGCCGCCGCCATCTCCTGCATGAAGCTGCTGGTGAGCATGGGCGCCAAGGTCGAGAACATCTACATGATCGACCGCACCGGTGTGATCCACGCCGGCCGTGACGACCTGAACCAGTACAAGGCCGTGTTCGCCCACGCTACCGACAAGCGCACCCTGGACGACGCCATCGAAGGCGCGGACGTGTTCGTCGGCCTGTCCGGCCCGAACCTGCTGACTGCCGAGCAGCTCAAGCGCATGGCGGCCAACCCGATCGTGTTCGCCTGCTCCAACCCGGATCCGGAAATCGCCCCGGAACTGGCCCACGCCACCCGCAACGACGTGATCATGGCCACCGGCCGTTCGGACTACCCGAACCAGGTCAACAACGTGCTGGGCTTCCCGTTCATCTTCCGCGGTGCCCTGGACGTTCGCGCCAAGCGCATCAACGAAGAAATGAAGATCGCCGCCGCCAACGCCCTGAAGGACCTGGCCAAGCTGCCGGTGCCGAAGGAAGTCTGCGCCGCCTACGGCGTCGACGCGCTGGAGTTCGGCCGTGAGTACATCATTCCGAAGCCGATGGACGCCCGCCTGATCACCGTCGTTTCCGACGCGGTGGCCAAGGCCGCCATCGAGACCGGTGTGGCGACCCTGCCGTATCCGAAGAACTACCCGCTGAAAAGCGTGGATGACGTGTTCAACGGCTAAGCCGTCGTAGCGCTTCAACCGAAAGCCCCGGCTCTGTGAGCCGGGGCTTTTTTGTGGCCGAGGGTTCTGCGGCGCCGTTGAGGGCTTCTTCGCGAACTCAGGCGACGCAAAAGGCACAGGCATGAAAAAGCCCCGCGCTTCTCTCGAAGGCGGGGCTTTTTGCGGCACCGAGGATCAGAACAGATCGATCGGCGCCTGTTCGTCCGCCGGCAGCGGACTGCCCGGCACGGCGCCATTGCCGATCTCGTTGACCGACGGCGGTGTGTCTTCGGCCTTGAACAGCTCGAAGTACGCGCCCGGCGTGCTCGGCGAGGCGGCGCGGCCGCTGACCGGATCCACCCGCAGACTGAGGATGCCTTCCGGCTCCGCCTGGACATGCGGCGGCTTGTCCTTGAGGGCGGCGGACATGTAGTTCATCCAGATCGGCAGCGCCACGGTGCCGCCGAACTCCCGGCGGCCGAGGCTTTCTGGTTGGTCGAAACCGGTCCAGACCGTGGTCACGTAATCGGCGTTGTAGCCGGAGAACCAGGCGTCCTTCGATTCGTTGGTGGTGCCGGTCTTGCCGGCGATGTCGCTGCGGCCCATGGCCAGCGCACGGCGGCCGGTGCCGAGCTTGATCACGTCCTGCAGCATGCTGTTGAGGATGTAGGTGGTGCGGCCGTCGACGATCCGCTCGGCCACCGCCGGCGTCTGCGGGGCCACGGTGCTGCCGGGGGCTTCGCCCGGTGTCGCGTTGACGGTGAACGCTGGAGTGGCCGGGGCGGCGATGCCGTCGGTCGCCGCCGTGCCCTGGGGCACCGTCGGCGGGTTGGCGACGAACAGGGTGTCGCCGTTGCGGCTTTCGATCTTGTCGATGATGTACGGCGTGACCTTGTAGCCGCCGTTGGCGAAGGTGCTCCAGCCGGTGGCGATCTCCATCGGGGTCAGGGTCGCGGTGCCCAGCGCCAGGGACAGGTTCGGTGGCAGGTCCTGCTTGTTGAAGCCGAAGCGGGTGATGTAGTCGATGGTCTTGCCGACGCCCATCGCCTGCAGCAGGCGGATCGACACCAGGTTACGCGACTTGTACAGCGCTTCGCGCAGGCGGATCGGGCCGAGGAATGTGTTGGTGTCGTTCTTCGGACGCCAGACCTTGTCCAGGTATTCGTCGACGAACACGATCGGCGCGTCGTTGACCAGGCTGGCGGCGGTGTAGCCGTTGTCCAGCGCGGCGCTGTAGACGAACGGCTTGAAACTCGAACCCGGCTGGCGCTTGGCCTGCATGGCGCGGTTGTAATTGCTCTGCTCGAAGGCGAAGCCGCCGACCAGCGAGCGGATCGCGCCGTTCTGCGGATCCAGCGACACCAGCGCGCCCTGGGCCTGAGGAATCTGGCTGAACTTGAGCGAGTTGTTCGCCTGGCGCTGCACGCGCACCAGGTCGCCCACCTGCGCCACGTCCGATGGCTGGCGCGGGGCGGCGCCCATGCTGTTGGTGTTGAGGAACGGCCGGGCCCACTTCATGGTGTCCCAGGCGACGTGTTCTTCGCCGGTGCGGGTGAGCACCTGCAGGCCGTTCTTGTCGACCTGGGTGACGATGGCCGGCTCCAGGCTGCTGATGGTGCGCTGCTTGGTCAGCTCGTTGGCCCAGGCCTCGCGGGTCTTGCCGGGCAGGCGCGATTCGGGGCCGCGGTAGCCGTGGCGCTGGTCGTAGGTCATCAGGCCTTCATGCAAGGCGTTGTTGGCCATTTCCTGCAGGTTGCTCGGCACCGTGGTGGTGACGCGGAAGCCTTCGGTGTAAGCGTCGCTGCCGTAGCGACCGACCATTTCCGCCCGGGCCATTTCGGCGATGTACGGGGCGTTCACTTCCGGGGTCGGCACGTGGTAGCTGGCGTTCAGCGGCTCGTTGACGGCGGCGGTGTAGTCCGCCTCGGTGATCTTGCCCAGCTTGTACATGCGCCCCAGGATCCAGTCGCGGCGCTCCTTGCTGCGCGCCGGGTTGGCCAGCGGGTTGAAGCGCGACGGGGCCTTGGGCAGGCCGGCGATCATCGCCATCTGCGCCAGGCTGACCTCGCGGATCGACTTGCCGTAGTACACCTGCGCCGCGGCCTCGATGCCGTAGGCGCGGTTGCCCAGATAGATCTTGTTCACGTACAGCTCAAGGATCTCGTCCTTGGTCAGCTGCCGTTCGATCTGCAGGGCCAGGAGGATTTCGGTGGTCTTGCGCGAGAAGCTGCGTTCGCTGGTCAGGAAGAAGTTCTTCGCCACCTGCATGGTGATGGTGCTGCCGCCGGACTGGATATGGCCGCTCTTGAGCAGTTGGGTCGCGGCGCGCATCAGGCTGCTCGGATCGACGCCGTAGTGGTTGGCGAAGTTGTCGTCTTCAGCACTTAGTAACGCATTGATGAAATTGGGGGGAATGTCGGCGAAACGGATCGGCGTGCGGCGCATTTCGCCAAATTCTGCGATCAACTTGTTGTCGCTGCTGTACACCCGGAGCGGAATCTGCAACTGAATGCTTCTCAGCGCCTCCACAGATGGCAAACCCGGACTAAGGTAAAGGAACGCGCCGCTGAGACCTAAAAGCAGTCCGCAGAAAACGGCGACGATGGACCAACCGAAAAATTTCAGCAGACGAATCAAGGCTCTTGGACATCCAGGGCAAAGAATGAAATTGGCGACGGGCTTGCGGCGACATGCACGAAGGGCCCGCGCTGGCGGTAAAAGCGGAAAAAATCGCTGGGCATTATAAGCACTTTTCCGCTGGGGGCGTCATTTGCGCTTCTGTCAAGACGGGGCGAGGGAACGCAAGGCGCATAACGGAGTCCGTAAGTCACGGATAGTCATAGGGATTGGGCAGTGCCAGGACTCTTCAACAAAAAGACCAACACGCTGCTGGGGATCGACATCAGCTCCACGTCGGTGAAGCTGCTGGAGCTGAGCCGCCAGGGCGAGCGCTACCGGGTCGAGGCCTACGCGGTGGAGCCGTTGCCGGCGAACGCCGTGGTCGAAAAGAACATCGCCGAACTCGAAGGCGTCGGCCATGCCCTGTCCAGGGTGCTGGCCAAGGCGCGCACGGGGCTCAAGGGCGTGGCGGTGGCGGTGGCCGGATCGGCGGTGATCACCAAGGTCATCGAGATGGACGCCGGCCTGTCCGACGACGAGATGGAGAACCAGCTCCGGATCGAGGCCGACCAGTACATTCCCTATCCGCTGGACGAAGTCGCCATCGATTTCGAGGTGCAGGACGTGTCGCCGCGCAATGCCGAGCGGGTCAACGTGCTGCTGGCGGCCTGCCGCAAGGAGAACGTCGAAGTCCGCGAAGCGGCCCTGGCCTTGGCCGGGCTCACGGCGCGGGTGGTGGATGTCGAGGCCTATGCCCTGGAGCGCTCGTTCGGCCTGCTCGCGACCCAGCTGGCGCAATCCCAGGAGCGCCTGACGGTCGCCGTGGTCGACATCGGTGCGACCATGACCACCCTGAGCGTCCTGCACAACGGCCGGATCATCTACACCCGCGAGCAACTGTTCGGCGGGCGCCAGCTCACCGAGGAGATCCAGCGCCGCTATGGCCTGACCTTCGAGCAGGCGGGGCTGGCGAAGAAACAGGGCGGCCTGCCGGACGACTATGTCGGCGAAGTGCTCCAGCCGTTCCGCGAGGCGCTGGTGCAGCAGGTGTCGCGTTCGCTGCAGTTCTTCTTCGCGTCCGGCCAGTACAACGCGGTCGACCATATCCTGCTGGCCGGGGGCACGGCATCGGTGCCGGGGCTCGACAGCCTGATCGAACAGCGCCTGGGCACGCCGACCCAGGTCGCCAACCCGTTTTCCGACATGGCGTTGAGCGGCAAGGTCAACGCCGGGGCGCTGGCCAGCGATGCGCCGGCCCTGATGATCGCCTGCGGGCTGGCGCTCAGGAGTTTCGACTGATGGCGCGGATCAACCTTCTGCCCTGGCGCGAGGAGCGCCGCGAAGAGCGGCGCAAGCGTTTCCTGCTGGCGTTGACCGGCGTGCTGGTGGGGTCGGTGGGCGCGGTGCTGATCGCCGACCAGATCATCGGCGCGGCCATCGAGCGGCAAACGTCGCGCAACGACTACATCGGCAAGCAGATCGCCTCGGTCGACGAGCGGATCAAACAGATCAGCGAACTCAAGGCCCGTCGCCAGCAACTGGTGGAGCGCATGCGCATCATCCAGGATCTGCAGGGCAACCGGCAGGTCAGCGGGCGGATCTTCGACCAGCTCGCCCGCACCCTGCCTGACGGGGTGTACTTCACCGACGTGAAGATGGTCGGCAAGACCTTGTCGATCAGCGGTGCGGCGGAGTCGAACAACCGCGTCTCCGACCTGATGCGCAACCTCGACGCCTCCGACTGGTTCGATGCGCCGGTCCTCAACGAAGTGAAGGCGACCACCGCCGGGCAGCTGGATCAGGCCAACACCTTTCAGCTGACCGTTCGCCAGACCCGGCCCAAGCTGGCGGAGGATGTCCAATGAAGCCGTCCGAATGGCTGGGCAGCCTGCGCAGCATCGACTTCAACGACCTGGACACCGGCAACATCGGCTCCTGGCCGACCGCGGTGAAGGGGCTGGCCGGCGCGTTGCTGATGGTGCTGGTGCTGGCGCTTGGCTACAACTTCTTCATCAGCGACCTGGAGAACCAGCTCGAGCTCAAGCGCGAGGAAGAGGCCACGCTGAAGGAGCAGTTCGCGACCAAGGCGCACATGGCGGCCAACCTCGAGCTCTACACCCGGCAGATGAAGGAGATGGAAAACTCGTTCGGCGTGCTGCTGCGTCAGTTGCCCAGCGACACCGAGGTGCCGGGCCTGCTGGAGGACATCACCCGGACGGGGCTCGGCAGCGGGCTCGAGTTCGAAGAGATCAAGCTGCTGCCGGAGGTGGTCCAGCAGTTCTACATCGAGCTGCCGATCCAGATCACCGTCACCGGCGGCTATCACGACCTGGCGACATTCGTCAGCGGCGTGGCCGGGTTGCCCCGGATCGTCACCCTGCACGATTTCGAACTCGCGCCGGCCAACCCCGAAGGCGGCTCGAAGCTGCGCATGAGCATCCTGGCCAAGACCTACCGCTACAACGACAAGGGACAGCCGCAAGACAAGGGGCCGACGCCATGAGCCCGATCCGGTGTTTCATTGCGCTTGCCCTGGCGCTGGGGCTGGGTGGCTGCGGGGGCGGCGACTTCAGCGACCTCGACGCGTACATGAACGAGATCCGCCAGCGCCCGCCCGGCAAGATCGAGCCCACGCCGGTCTTCCATGCCTATCCGACCTTCACCTACAGCGCAGCGAACCTGCGCAGCCCGTTCTCCCGCCAGGTGCGGGTCGACCTGGCGGGGCAGCGGCACGGCTCGCGCAATGTTCGGCCCGACCCCAACCGGGTCAAGCAGTACCTCGAAGGTTTCAACATCGAGCAGTTCGAGATGGTCGGCACGATTTCCAACGCCTCCGGCGCCTTCGCGCTGCTGCGCGGGGCGGGCGGGGTGCACCGGCTGAAGGTCGGCGACTACCTGGGGCGCAACGACGGTCGCATCGTCGCCATCAGCGCCTCCCAGGTCGATGTGGTCGAAATCGTTCCCGACGGCGAGGGCGCCTGGCTGGAGCGGCCGCGCACCATTCCTTTGAAAGAGCACTCATAGTGGAAGACGAACAATGAACAGGATTTTCGCAACCTTCGGTCTTTCGCTATGGATAGCGCTGCTGTCGCCGATGGTCGATGCGGCCACCCTCAAGGCCCTGGACGTGGCGGCGCTGCCGGGTGACCGGGTCGAGCTGAAGCTGTCCTTCGACGGCCCGCCGCCGCAGCCCAAGGGCTACACCACCGATTCGCCGGCACGGATCGCCCTCGACCTGCCGGGCGTCTCCAGCCAGCTGGCGAACAAGACCCGTGACCTGGGCAGCGGCAATGCCCGCTCGGCCACGGTGGTCGAGGCCAAGGACCGGACGCGGATGATCATCAACCTGACCCAGCTGGTGCCCTACGACACCCGGGTCGAAGGCAACACGCTGTTCGTCGTGGTCGGCCAGGGCGCCCGCAAGGCTGCGCCCCGCACGGCGGCGGCCACATCGCGCCCCGTGCCGGCCGCCGCGCCGGCCAAGGCTTACGCCCCGACGGCCAGGGCCATCCGGGGCGTGGACTTCCAGCGTGGCACGGCGGGCGAGGGCAATGTGGTCATCGACCTGTCCGACCCGGCCATCGCCCCGGACATCCAGGAACGCGACGGCAAGATCGTCCTCAACTTCACCCGCACCCAACTGCCCGAACCGCTGCGGGTGCGCCTCGACGTCAAGGACTTCGCCACGCCGGTGCAGTTCGTCAGCTCCAGCGTCAGCGGCGACCGGGCGACCGTGACCGTCGAGCCCGTCGGCACCTACGAGTACTCGACCTACCAGACCGACAACAAGCTCACCGTCAGCATCCGGCCGATGACGGTCGATGACCTGCAAAAGCGCAACGCCGACCGCAACAGCTACAGCGGCGAGAAGCTTTCGCTGAATTTCCAGGACATCGACGTGCGCTCGGTGCTGCAGCTGATCGCCGACTTCACCAACCTCAACCTGGTGGCCAGCGACACGGTGCAGGGCGGGATCACTTTGCGTCTGCAGAACGTGCCGTGGGATCAGGCCCTGGACCTGGTGCTCAAGACCAAGGGGCTGGACAAGCGCAAGATCGGCAACGTGCTGCTGGTGGCGCCGGCCGATGAGATCGCCGCCCGCGAGCGGCAGGAACTCGAGTCGCAGAAGCAGATCGCCGAACTGGCGCCGCTGCGCCGCGAGCTGCTGCAGGTCAACTACGCCAAGGCGGCGGACATCGCCAAGCTGTTCCAGTCGGTGACCAGCGCCGAGGCGAAAGTCGACGAACGCGGGTCGATCACCGTCGATGAACGCACCAACAACATCATTGCCTACCAGACCCAGGATCGCCTCGACGAGCTGCGGCGGATCGTGGCGCAACTGGACATCCCGGTGCGCCAGGTGATGATCGAGGCGCGGATCGTCGAGGCCAACGTCGATTACGACAAGAGCCTGGGCGTGCGCTGGGGCGGATCGATCCGCAACAAGGGCAACTGGAACACCTCCGGCGTGACCAACGGCGCGTCCACCACCATCGGCACGCCGGGCAGCACCAGCACCAACACGCCGTTCGTCGACATGGGCACCACCGGCAACACCTCGGGGATCGGCATCGCCTTCATCACCGACAACGTGCTGCTCGATCTCGAACTGACTGCCATGGAGAAGACCGGCAACGGGGAAATCGTCTCCCAGCCGAAGGTGGTCACCTCCGACAAGGAAACCGCCAAGATCCTCAAGGGCACCGAAATCCCCTACCAGGAAGCCAGCTCCAGCGGCGCCACCTCGGTGTCGTTCAAGGAGGCTTCGCTGTCGCTGGAGGTGACGCCACAGATCACCCCGGACAACCGCATCATCATGGAGGTCAAGGTCACCAAGGACGAACCGGACTACCTGAACAAGGTGCAGGATGTGCCGCCGATCAAGAAAAACGAGGTCAACGCCAAGGTGCTGGTGAACGACGGCGAAACCATCGTGATCGGGGGCGTTTTCTCAAATACTCAAAGCAAGGTCGTAGATAAGGTGCCATTTCTTGGCGATGTGCCGTATCTTGGCCGCCTTTTCCGGCGTGATGTGGTCTCGGAGAAAAAATCCGAGCTGCTGGTCTTCCTCACTCCGCGTATCATGAATAACCAGGCGATTGCTGTGAGTCGTTGATTCTGTGCGAAATTTGATTCTTGTAGGCCCGATGGGCGCTGGAAAAAGCACCATCGGCCGGTTGCTGGCCAAAGAGCTGCGCCTGCCGTTCAAAGATTCCGACAAGGAAATTGAACTGCGCACGGGCGCCAATATCCCGTGGATCTTCGACAAGGAAGGCGAGCCCGGCTTTCGTGACCGCGAGCAGGCGATGATCGCCGAGCTGTGCGCGTTCGACGGCGTGGTGCTGGCCACCGGCGGGGGCGCGGTGATGCGCGACGCCAACCGCAAGGCCCTGCACGAGGGCGGGCGGGTGGTGTACCTGCACGCCTCCGTCGAGCAGCAGGTCGGGCGCACGTCACGCGACCGCAACCGGCCGTTGCTGCGCACCGCCGATCCGGAAAAGACCCTGCGCGACCTACTGGCGATCCGTGACCCGCTGTACCGGGAGATCGCCGATCTGGTGGTGGAAACCGACGAGCGGCCACCGCGCCTGGTGGTGCTCGACATCCTCGACCGTCTGCAGCAGCTTCCGCCCCGTTAAAGCGCCGCCCGAAATGCGCTATCCTCGGCGTCCCGTCATGCCCGGGGGTGTGGCGGATGGCGTGCGGGCGACGTCATACCGGCTAAGACCGCGGACATCCGATAATTCAGCCATCTTCACTGTGGGGACACATGCAGACACTCAAGGTCGATCTGGGCGAGCGCAGCTACCCGATTCATATTGGCGAAGGTTTGTTGGACCGGCCTGAACTGTTGGCTCCGCACATCCATGGGCGGCAAGTGGCGATCGTCTCCAACGAGACCGTGGCGCCGCTCTATCTTGAGCGTCTGACCCGCACTCTGGCGCCGTACTCGGTGATCTCGGTGGTGCTGCCAGACGGCGAGGCGCACAAGAACTGGGAAACCCTGCAACTGATCTTCGACGGCCTGCTGACCGCCCGGCACGACCGCCGCACCACCGTGATCGCCCTGGGCGGCGGCGTCATCGGCGACATGGCCGGTTTTGCGGCCGCCTGCTACCAGCGCGGCGTCGACTTCATCCAGATCCCCACCACGCTACTGTCCCAGGTCGATTCGTCGGTGGGCGGCAAGACCGGGATCAACCATCCGCTGGGCAAGAACATGGTCGGCGCGTTCTATCAGCCGAACGTGGTGCTGATCGACACCGCCTCGCTCAAGACCTTGCCGGCGCGCGAGCTGTCCGCCGGTCTGGCGGAAGTCATCAAGTACGGGCTGATCTGCGACGAGCCGTTCCTGACCTGGCTCGAAGACAACGTCGACAAGCTGCGCAACCTCGACCCGCAGGCGCTGACCTACGCCATCGAGCGTTCCTGCGCGGCCAAGGCCGCCGTGGTCGGCGCCGACGAGCGGGAGTCCGGCGTTCGCGCCACCCTCAACCTCGGCCATACCTTCGGCCACGCCATCGAGACCCACATGGGCTATGGTGTCTGGTTGCATGGCGAGGCGGTCGCCGCCGGTACGGTCATGGCCCTGGACATGTCCGCGCGCCTGGGCTGGATCAGCGCCCGGGAGCGTGACCGCGGCATCCGCCTGTTCCAGCGCGCCGGCCTGCCGGTGGTGCCGCCCGAAGAGATGACCGAGGCCGATTTCCTCGAACACATGGTAATTGACAAGAAAGTGATCGACGGTCGCTTGCGCCTGGTGCTGCTGCGCCGGATGGGCGAAGCGGTGGTGACCGACGATTATCCGAAAGAGGTTCTACAGGCCACGCTGGGAGCGGACTACCGCGCCCTGGCTCAGCTTAAAGGTTGATAGGATTCCGATGACCAGTTTGCATGCCGACGAGGCGTTCCTCGGCCATTTCCAGTTAAGTCACGACCCGTTCGCGCCAAGGGTGCCGGGCTTCAAATTCTTCCCCGCCCAGCGCAAGCCAGTGCTGGGCCAGCTCCATCATCTGGCGCGCTACAGCCAGTTGCTGCTGGTGGTCACCGGCCCTCAGGGCAGCGGCAAGACCCTGTTGCGCCAGGCGCTGGTGGCCAGCACCAACAAGCAGTCGGTGCAGAGCGTCGTCGTCTCGGCCCGTGGCGCCGGCGACGCGGCCGGTGTGCTGCGCCAGGTGGCCCAGGCGCTGGACGTGGTCCAGGCCGACGTCAACGCGATCCTCGCCCAGGTGGTGCAGTTGGCGCTGACCGGTCAGGAAGTCTACCTGCTGGTGGACGATGCCGAGCAGCTCGACGAGTCGGCCCTCGAGGCCCTGATGGCCTTGGGCGCCGGGGCGCCGGAGGGCCGTCCGCACGTGTTCCTGTTCGGCGAGTCGTCGCTGATCGCCCAGCTCGACGCGCTGCAGCTTGAGGAAGAGCGCTTCCATGTGATCGAGCTGCAGCCGTACACGGAAGAGGAAACCCGCGAGTACCTCGACCAGCGGCTCGAAGGCGCAGGCCGCGGCATCGAACTTTTCACCGCAGATCAGATCTCTGATATTCACGAAAGCTCCGAGGGCTGGCCGGGCAACATCAACCAGGTCGCCCGCGATGCGATGATCGAAGCCATGATCGCCAGCCGCACTGCGGTCAAGCGTCCAAGTATGGGGTTCAACATGCCGAAGAAACACGTATTGGCGATTTCCGCCGTGGTCGTGGTCGCGGTCGCGGCTGCCTGGCTGATGCCGGGCCGCAGCAAGGCGCCGACCGCCGGGGCACCGGCCAACGAACAGGCCCAACTGCCGCTGGGCCAGGGCGGTCAGGGCGGTGCTCCGTCCGTCGAGTTCAACGGCAACACCCAGCCGATGCCGTTGCCGTTGGTCGGCAACTCGCAGCCGGTGATGCGCGGCCCGCTGGCCGAAGCGGCCGGCGGCATCACCGAAGGCGACGACGGTGTGCCGGTCGAGGGCTCCAGCGCCACGCCGCCGACCGTGACCACCACCGCGCCGCCGGCAGGTGTGCCGGCCGGTCCTGCGCCGACCCCGGTTCCGGTGCCTGTGCCCGTGCCGGCGGCGAAGCCTGCGCCGGCCCCGACCCAAGTCGCCGTCGCCAAGCCTGCTCCTGTCGCGCCAGCGGCCAAACCGGCCCCGGCGCCGGCCAAGCCTGTGGCGGCCGCCAAACCGGCCGAGAAGCCCGCCGAGAAGCCGGTCGCCAAGGCTGCCGGCGGCAGCTGGTACGCCGGCCAGGCGCCGGGCAACTACGTGGTGCAGATCCTCGGCACCAGCTCCGAAGCGACCGCGCAAAGCTTCGTCAAGGAGCAGGGCGGCGAGTACCGCTATTTCAAGAAAGTCCTCAACGGCAAGCCTCTCTACGTGATCACCTATGGCAGCTTCGCCAACCGTGATGCGGCCGTTTCTGCCATCAAGGCCTTGCCAGCGAAGGTTCAGGCTGGTAAACCTTGGCCTCGCACTGTCGCCAGCGTCCAACAGGAACTGGCTACAACTCGCTGAAGATTCGGCGGCCTTACCCAGGCCGCCTCTCCCGGCACCTCAAAATCTCCACGAGTGCGCGCTTCCTTCCAAGGTCGCGTGCCTTGTGGTGTCTGCGTCACAGTAGTCTTTGAGTCGTTGCGGTCAGAATTAAAAAAGTTTTGACTAGCACAGCAGATCGCTTTAAACATTTCACAAACGCGACATGAATTTGCGACATTTCGTCGTCAAATTTGTGAGCCTCTGTGTCGCTGTGTACAATGACCACCCTTTTGCCCCCGCAAAGCCGGCGTACGTTCGGCGCGAGATGCAAGTGGTTGAATTGAAAAGAAATTTGCCTCGAAAAGAGGCAGCCTGGTGAGAAAGTGTCTATGAAAGCAGGTCTGTACCAACCAGATGAATTCAAGGATAACTGCGGCTTCGGCCTGATAGCCCACATGCAGGGCGAGCCCAGTCATACCCTTTTGCAAACGGCCATTGAGGCCCTGACCTGCATGACCCACCGCGGTGGGATCAACGCGGACGGCAAGACCGGTGACGGTTGCGGTCTGCTGATTCAAAAGCCTGATGCGTTCCTGCGCGCCATCGCCCAGGAAGCCTTCAGCGTCGAACTGCCCAAGCAATACGCCGTGGGCATGGTCTTCTTCAATCAGGATCCGGCCAAGGCCGAAGCCGCTCGCGAAAACATGAACCGCGAGATCCTCGCCGAAGGCCTGCAGCTGATCGGCTGGCGCAAGGTGCCGATCGACACCAGCGTCCTCGGCCGCCTGGCCCTGGAGCGCCTGCCGCAGATCGAGCAGGTGTTCATCGGCGGCGAAGGCCTGAGCGACCAGGACATGGCGGTCAAGCTGTTCAGCGCCCGCCGTCGCTCGTCCGTGGCCAACGCCGCCGACACCGACCACTACATCTGCAGCTTTTCCCACAAGACCATCATCTATAAAGGCCTGATGATGCCGGCCGACCTGGCCGCGTTCTATCCGGACCTGGGTGACCAGCGCCTGCAGACCGCGATCTGCGTGTTCCACCAGCGCTTTTCCACCAACACCCTGCCGAAGTGGCCGCTGGCCCAGCCGTTCCGCTTCCTCGCCCACAACGGCGAGATCAACACCATCACCGGCAACCGCAACTGGGCCCAGGCCCGCCGCACCAAGTTCACCAACGATTTGATGGACCTGGAAGAGCTCGGCCCGCTGGTCAACCGCGTCGGTTCCGACTCCTCGAGCATGGACAACATGCTCGAACTGATGGTCACCGGCGGCATCGACCTGTTCCGCGGCGTGCGGATGATCATTCCGCCGGCCTGGCAGAACGTCGAGACCATGGATCCTGACCTGCGTGCGTTCTACGAGTACAACTCGATGCACATGGAACCGTGGGATGGCCCTGCGGGCGTGGTGATGACCGACGGCCGCTACGCGGTCTGCCTGCTCGACCGCAACGGTCTGCGCCCGGCGCGCTGGGTCACCACCAAGAACGGTTTCATCACCCTGGCGTCGGAGATCGGCGTCTGGAACTACCAGCCTGAGGACGTGCTCGCCAAGGGCCGCGTCGGCCCTGGCCAGATCTTCGCCGTGGACACCGAAACCGGGCAGATCCTCGACACCGACGCCATCGACAACCGTCTCAAGTCCCGCCATCCGTACAAGCAATGGCTGCGCAAGAACGCCCTGCGCATCCAGGCGACCATGGAAGACAACGACCACGGTTCGGCCTTCTACGACGTCGACCAGCTCAAGCAGTACATGAAGATGTACCAGGTCACGTTCGAGGAGCGCGACCAGGTGCTGCGTCCGCTCGGCGAGCAAGGCTACGAAGCCGTCGGCTCGATGGGCGACGACACGCCGATGGCCGTGCTGTCCCAGCGCGTGCGCACGCCGTACGACTATTTCCGTCAGCAGTTCGCCCAGGTGACCAACCCGCCGATCGACCCGCTGCGCGAAGCGATCGTGATGTCGCTGGAGATCTGCCTCGGCGCCGAGCGCAACATCTTCCAGGAATCGCCGGAGCACGCCTCCCGCGTGATCCTCAGCTCGCCGGTCATTTCGCCGGCCAAGTGGCGTTCGCTGATGAACCTCGACCGTCCGGGGTTCGAGCGGCACATCATCGACCTGAACTACGACGAAAGCGTCGGCCTCGAAGCGGCGATCCGCAATGTCGCCGACCAGGCCGAAGAGGCCGTGCGCGCCGGCCGTACCCAGATTGTCCTGAGCGACCGCCACATCGCGCCGGGCAAACTGCCGATCCACGCTTCGCTGGCCACCGGCGCGGTGCACCACCGCCTGACCGAAAAGGGCCTGCGCTGCGATTCCAACATCCTCGTCGAGACCGCCACCGCCCGCGACCCGCATCACTTCGCGGTGCTGATCGGCTTCGGCGCGTCGGCGGTCTACCCGTTCCTGGCCTATGAGGTGCTGGGCGACCTGATCCGCACCGGCGAAGTGCTGGGCGACCTCTACGAGGTGTTCAAGAACTACCGCAAAGGCATCACCAAGGGCCTGCTCAAGATCCTGTCGAAGATGGGCATCTCGACCATCGCCTCGTACCGCGGCGCCCAGCTGTTCGAAGCCATCGGCCTGTCGGAGGAAGTGTGCAACCTGAGCTTCCGCGGCGTGCCGAGCCGCATCAAGGGCGCGCGTTTCGTCGACATCGAAGCCGAGCAGAAGGCCTTGGCGACCGAAGCCTGGAGCCCGCGCAAGCCGATCCAGCAGGGCGGCCTGCTGAAGTTCGTCCACGGCGGCGAATACCACGCGTACAACCCGGACGTGGTCAACACCCTGCAGGCCGCCGTGCAGCAGGGCGACTACGCCAAGTTCAAGGAATACACCGCGCTGGTGGACAACCGTCCGGTGTCGATGATCCGCGACCTGCTCAAGGTCAAGACCCTCGACAAGCCGCTGGATCTCAGTGAGATCGAGCCGCTGGAATCGGTGCTCAAGCGCTTCGACTCCGCCGGCATCTCCCTCGGCGCCCTGTCGCCCGAGGCCCACGAGGCCCTGGCCGAAGCCATGAACCGCCTCGGCGCGCGTTCCAACTCTGGCGAAGGCGGTGAGGATCCGGCGCGTTACGGCACCCTCAAGAGCTCGAAGATCAAGCAGGTCGCGACCGGCCGTTTCGGCGTGACTCCCGAGTACCTGGTCAACGCCGAAGTGCTGCAGATCAAGGTCGCCCAGGGCGCCAAGCCGGGCGAGGGCGGTCAACTGCCGGGCGGCAAGGTCAACGGCCTGATCGCCAAGCTGCGCTATGCGGTGCCGGGCGTGACCCTGATTTCGCCGCCGCCGCACCACGACATCTATTCGATCGAAGACCTGTCGCAACTGATCTTCGACCTGAAGCAGGTCAACCCCCAGGCGCTGGTCTCGGTGAAGCTGGTGGCTGAAGCGGGCGTCGGCACCATCGCCGCCGGCGTGGCCAAGGCCTATGCCGACCTGATCACCATCTCCGGCTACGACGGCGGCACCGGCGCTTCCCCGCTGACCTCGATCAAGTACGCCGGCGCGCCGTGGGAGCTCGGCCTGGCCGAAACCCACCAGACCCTGCGCGGCAACGACCTGCGCGGCAAGGTGCGGGTGCAGACCGACGGCGGCCTGAAGACCGGCCTCGACGTGATCAAGGCCGCGATCCTCGGCGCCGAAAGCTTCGGCTTCGGCACCGCGCCGATGATCGCCCTGGGCTGCAAGTACCTGCGCATCTGCCACCTGAACAACTGCGCCACCGGCGTGGCGACCCAGAACGAGAAGCTGCGCAAGGATCACTACATCGGCACCGTCGACATGGTGGTGAACTTCTTCACCTACGTCGCCGAAGAGACCCGCGAGTGGCTGGCCAAGCTCGGCGTGCGCTCGCTCGAAGAGCTGATCGGCCGCACCGACCTGCTGGAAGTGCTCGAAGGCCAGACCGAGAAGCAGCACCACCTGGACCTGACGCCGCTGCTGGGCAGCGACCACGTGCCGGCGGACAAGCCTCAGTTCTGCGGCGTGGAACGCAACCCGCCGTTCGACCAGGGCCTGCTGGCCGAGAAAATGGTCGAGATGGCGACCGCGGCGATCAACGACCTCAGCGGCGCCGAATTCAGCCTGGACATCTGCAACTGCGACCGTTCGATTGGTGCGCGGGTCTCCGGCGAAATCGCGCGCAAGCACGGCAACCAAGGGATGGCCAAGGCGCCGATCACCTTCCGCTTCAAGGGCACGGCGGGCCAGAGCTTCGGCGTGTGGAACGCCGGCGGCCTGAACATGCACCTGGAAGGCGACGCCAACGACTACGTCGGCAAAGGCATGACCGGCGGCAAGCTGACCATCGTGCCGCCCAAGGGCAGCGCCTATCAGACTCAGAACAGCGCCATCATCGGCAACACCTGCCTGTACGGCGCCACCGGCGGCAAGCTGTTCGCCGCCGGCACCGCAGGCGAGCGTTTCGCCGTGCGCAACTCCGGCGCCCACACGGTCGTGGAAGGCACCGGCGATCACTGCTGCGAATACATGACCGGCGGCTTTGTCTGCGTCCTGGGCAAGACCGGCTACAACTTCGGCTCCGGCATGACCGGCGGATTCGCCTACGTGCTCGACCAGGACAACACCTTCGTTGACCGGGTCAACCACGAACTGGTGGAGATCCAGCGGATCAGCGGCGAGGCGATGGAGGCCTATCGCAGCCACCTGCAGAACGTGCTGAACGAGTACGTCGCGGAAACCGACAGCGAGTGGGGTCGTGAACTCGCCGAGAACCTCGACGATTACCTGCGCCGTTTCTGGTTGGTCAAGCCGAAGGCCGCCAACCTGAAATCGTTGCTTTCCAGCACCCGTGCCAACCCGCAGTGATGCGCCTGAAGAGTTTGATGAGGTTTTAACAATGGCTGAACGTCTGAATAACGACTTCCAGTTCATCGATGTCGGGCGCAAGGATCCGAAGAAGAAACTGTTGCGTCAGCGCAAGAAAGAGTTCGTCGAGATCTACGAACCGTTCAAACCCCAGCAGTCGGCCGACCAGGCCCACCGCTGCCTGGGTTGCGGCAACCCGTACTGCGAATGGAAGTGCCCGGTGCACAACTTCATTCCCAACTGGTTGAAGCTGGTGGCCGAGGGCAACATCCTCCAGGCCGCCGAACTCTCGCACCAGACCAACACCCTGCCGGAAGTCTGCGGCCGGGTGTGCCCGCAGGACCGTCTGTGCGAGGGTGCCTGCACCCTCAACGACGGCTTCGGCGCGGTGACCATCGGTTCGGTCGAGAAGTACATCACCGACACCGCGTTCGCCATGGGCTGGCGTCCGGACATGTCCAGGGTCAAGCCGACCGGCAAGCGCGTCGCGATCATCGGCGCGGGCCCGGCGGGCCTGGGTTGTGCCGACGTGCTGGTGCGCGGCGGCGTGACCCCGGTGGTGTTCGACAAGAACCCGGAAATCGGCGGTCTGCTGACCTTCGGCATCCCCGAGTTCAAGCTGGAGAAGACCGTGCTGAGCAACCGGCGCGAAGTCTTCACCGGCATGGGCATCGAGTTCCGCCTCAACACTGAGGTGGGCAAGGACGTGACCATGGAGCAACTGCTCGCCGAATACGATGCGGTGTTCATGGGCATGGGCACCTACACCTACATGAAGGGCGGCTTCGCCGGCGAGGATCTGCCGGGCGTCTATGACGCGCTGGATTTCCTGATCGCCAACGTCAACCGCAACCTGGGCTTCGAGAAGTCGCCGGAAGACTTCGTCGACATGAAAGGCAAGAAGGTCGTGGTGCTCGGCGGCGGCGACACGGCGATGGACTGCAACCGCACCTCCATCCGCCAGGGCGCCAAATCGGTGACCTGCGCCTACCGCCGTGACGAAGCGAACATGCCCGGCTCGCGCAAAGAGGTGAAGAACGCCAAGGAAGAAGGCGTGAAGTTCCTCTACAACCGCCAGCCGATCGCCATCGTCGGCGAAGACAAGGTCGAAGGCGTGAAGGTGGTCGAGACCCGTCTCGGTGAACCGGACGCCCGCGGCCGCCGCAGCCCTGAGCCGATCCCGGGCTCCGAAGAGATCATCCCGGCCGACGCCGTGGTCATCGCTTTCGGTTTCCGCCCGAGCCCGGCGCCGTGGTTCGAGCAGTTCAGCATCCAGACCGACAGCCAGGGCCGCGTCGTGGCTCCGGAGAAGGGCCAGTACAAGCACCAGACCAGCAACCCGAAGATCTTCGCCGGCGGCGACATGGTGCGCGGTTCTGACCTGGTGGTGACGGCGATCTTCGAAGGCCGCAATGCGGCGGAAGGGATCCTCGACTACCTGGGTGTCTGACCGGGCGGCACAAAACCCTGTAGGAGCGAGCCTGCTCGCGATGAAGGTATTTCAGTCACTGCACAGTGGCTGATCCGCCGCCATCGCGAGCAGGCTCGCTCCTACAGTTGTTTCTCGGTGTTGCCGAAACCTGCGCATTCATTGCGACAAATTGACCCGATAGACAAAAGGCTGACCTGCATCCGTGCCTTTTGCGTCGCGCTCTGAGAAAATGCCCGCACTTTTTTTCCGGATGCCGACATGACTGCCCTGAAGAACGACCGTTTCCTCCGCGCCCTGCTCAAGCAACCCGTTGACGTCACCCCGGTGTGGATGATGCGCCAGGCCGGCCGCTACCTGCCTGAATACCGCGCCAGCCGTGCCCAGGCCGGTGACTTCATGAGCCTGTGCATGAACCCGGCGTTCGCTTGCGAAGTCACCCTGCAACCCCTCGACCGCTATCCGCAGCTGGACGCGGCGATCCTGTTCTCCGACATCCTCACCATTCCCGACGCCATGGGCCAGGGCCTGTACTTCGAGACCGGCGAAGGCCCGCGCTTCAAGAAAGTCGTCAGCACCCTGGCCGACATCGAAGCCCTGCCGATCCCCGATCCGCAGAAGGACCTGGGCTACGTGATGGACGCGGTCAGCACCATCCGCCGCGAACTGAACGGCCGCGTGCCGCTGATCGGTTTCTCCGGCAGCCCGTGGACCCTGGCGACCTACATGGTCGAAGGCGGCTCGTCGAAAGACTTCCGCAAGACCAAGGCCATGCTCTACGACAACCCGCAGGCCATGCACCTGCTGCTCGACAAGCTGGCGCAGTCGGTGACTTCCTACCTCAACGGCCAGATCAAGGCCGGCGCGCAGGCGGTGCAGATCTTCGACACTTGGGGCGGCAACCTGTCGGCGGCGGCTTACCAGGAATTCTCCCTGGCCTACATGAAGAAAATCGTCAGCGGCCTGATCCGCGAGCACGAAGGCCGCAAGGTGCCGGTGATCCTGTTCACCAAGAACGGCGGCCTGTGGCTGGAGAGCATCGCCGAGGCCGGCGCCGACGCGCTGGGCCTGGACTGGACGTGCGATCTGGGCAACGCCCGCGCCCGTGTCGGCGACAAGGTCGCGCTGCAAGGCAACATGGACCCGACCGTGCTCTACGCCAAGCCGGAAGCGATCCGCACCGAAGTCGGACGCATCCTCGCCAGCTACGGCAAGGGCAGCGGCCATGTGTTCAACCTCGGCCACGGCATCACCCCCGAGGTCGATCCGGAACACGCCGGCGCCTTCCTGCGGGCGGTGCATGAGTTGTCGGCGCAGTATCACGAGTAACCGACACCCGATACGAACGGTGGGAGCGAACCAGCTCGCGATGGCGGAGCGTCAGACACGCAAGTTCTGACGGATTCACCGCTATCGCGGGAAGGCTCGCTCCCACCGTTGTTTTTTGGCGGTCTGTCAGGCCTTCACGCCGCCGAGGGGTTGCAGTTTGGCCAGCTTCAACGCCACCAGCAGCGCCACCAGCAACAGCGCGCCGATGAACAGGCCGATGCCGTTCCACCCGCCCACGTGCCAGAACACCCCGCCCGCCGTCCCGGCGATGCTTGACCCCGCGTAGTAGCTGAACAGGTACAGCGACGAGGCCTGGCCCTTGGCCTTGGTCGCGCGGCGGCCGATCCAACTGCTGGCCACCGAGTGCGCGCCGAAGAAGCCGAAGGTGAAGATCAGCATGCCGGTGATCACCAGCGCCAGCGGTGTGGCCATCGTCAAGGCGAGGCCGGCGGACATCAGCACGATGGTGGCCCACAGCACTTTGCGCCGGCCCAGCCGGTCGGCCAAAGCGCCGATCTTCGCCGAGCTGTAGATGCCCGACAGGTACACCACCGACAGCAGGCCGACGAACGCCTGATCCAGGTGATACGGCTCGGCCAGCAAGCGGTAGCCGATGTAGTTGAACAGGGTGACGAACGCGCCCATCAGCACGAAGGCTTCCAGGAACAGCAGCGGCAGGCCGGCGTCGCGAAAGTGCATCAGGAAACCGTCGAGCAGGCTGCGCGGGTGCAGCGAACGCGGGCGGAAGTTGCGCGATTCGGGGAGGATCCGCCAGAACACCGCTGCCGCGATCAGCGCCAAGGCGCCGAGCACCAGCATTGCCGTGTGCCAGCTGACGAAGTCGATCAGCACGCCGACGATCAGGCGCCCGCACATGCCGCCGATCGCGTTGCCGCCGATGTACAGGCCCATGGCCAGGCCCAGGTGCTGCGGATGGATCTCTTCGCTCAGGTACGTCATGGCCACCGCCGCCAGGCCGCTGAGCGACAGCCCGACCAATGCACGCATGAACAGCACGCCGTGCCAGCCCGGCATCAGGGCGCTGCCGACCGTGCACAGCGCTGCGGCGAACAGGGCGGCCACCATCACCGGCTTGCGGCCGATGCGGTCGGATACGGGACCGGTGATCAACAGGCCCACGGCCAGCAGCGCGGTCGCGACCGACAGGATCAGGCTGCTTTGCGCGGCATTGACCGAAAACTCCTTGGACAGCAGCGGCATCATCGGCTGCACGCAGTACAGCAGGGCGAACGTCGCGAAGCCGCCGCAGAACAGCGCCAGCACCGTGCGCATGAACGCCGGCGTGCCTTTTTCGATGTAGATCTCTTGCAGTTCGGCCATCACGTCGTCTTTCGCGACGGGAGGGATTTCATGGGCGAGGGGTGCGACGGCGGTTTTCACTTCAGACCTCGGAGGGCACAGGCAGGCGGGCAGTGAAAAAATCATATAGCTGGCTAATGTTTCTATCCAATATATTGTTCGACCTGTTTGATAGCTTTGACGACCTATTGGGAGCGCCATGGAATTACGTCACCTGCGCTACTTCATCGCCGTGGCCGAAGAGCTGCATTTCGGCCGCGCCGCCCAGTCGCTGGGCATTTCCCAGCCTCCGTTGAGCCAGCAGATCCAGGCGCTGGAGCAGGAAATCGGTGCGCGCCTGTTCGAGCGCACCAACCGTCGGGTCGAGCTCAGCGAGGCCGGACGGCTGTTCCTGGAAGAGGCGCGGCTGGCGCTGGCCCAGGTCGACAAGGCGGCGGACGTCGCACGGCGTGCGCAGTTGGGGGAACTAGGTGAACTGAAGATCGGTTTCACTTCGTCGGCGCCGTTCAACTCGACCATTCCCCAGGCGATCTTCGCTTTCCGCCAGCGTTTTGCGGCAGTGCACCTGAAGCTGCGGGAGATGAGCAGCACGATGGTGGCCGATGCGCTGCTGGACGAGTCGATCGAGGTCGGCATCATGCGCCCGCTGGCGGGGCTGCCGGATTCGCTGAGCGTGGTGGAACTGACCCGGGAGCCGCTGGTGGCGGTGCTCAGCGCCAAGCATCCGTTGGCGTCGGGCAGCGAAGACGGCCTGTTCCTGTCGGCGTTGGCCTTGGAGCCGTTCGTGTTTTTCCCGCGCAGCTACGGCAGCGGCCTGTATGCACAACTGCTGAGCCTGGCCCGCGACGCCGGTTTCAGCCCGCATTTCGCCCAGGAGGCCGGCGAGGCGATGACCATCATCGGCCTGGTGGCGGCAGGGCTGGGCGTGTCGGTGCTGCCGGCGTCCTTCCAGCGGATGCGCATCGACGGCGTGGTCTACCGCCCGCTGCTCGACCCGGCGGCGGTGTCGGCGGTGTGGCTGGTGCAGCGCAAGGATCAGAAATCGCCGATGGCCAAGGCGTTCGTGGAGCTGCTGACGCGCAAGGTCGAGCCCTTGACGGCGTGAGGGCTGCGCCGTCGATCGCGAACAGGCTCGCTCCCGCAGGGATTGCGTCGGCTATTGTGGGAGGGGCCAGGACGCTCAAGGCACTCTGACCAGATCCCCCTTGAGCGCCACCCGCGTCACGAACACCCCGGCCCGGCATTCGTAGGTGTTCAGATCCTTGCGCACGTGCCCGTCGTAGACACTCACGATGTTGGTCACCGCATTCGCCCCGACGCGCTTGGCCTCGGCCTGCAACGCGATCAGGTTCGATTGCAGCACCCATTCGCACGAGTCGTGATCGCTCTTGTTGAACCCGTTGGTTTCCAGATCGCTGACCACGTCCCGGCGCAGCATCTGCTGAACCCCCGGCGGCGTGTTGCCGGTCAGGTAGAACTTCACGCTGCCGTCCAGCCGCCCGGCGCGGATCGCGTCCGACAGCACGGTCTCGAACGGCATGTACATCAGGTTGGTGGCGTGGCTGGCCACCGGCAGCAGGGCGAGGACAGCGGCGGCGATCAGGGCTTTCACTGGCATGGTCTTCTCCTTGACGCGAAAGAGAACCGCGAGTGAAAGGCCCGCCGTTCCGACAGGCGTTTGCGCAGGCCTGCTTGAGCGAGTGTAGATGGTGCTGGCGAAGGGATTCGGTATTGAGGTTGCCGCTATACATCTCGCGTAACGGAACTGTCGTTGGGAAAGTCTTCGGTCTTGCCCAGAATCAGCCCTTCATTAAAACGAGTCTCATGGCCGTCTTCTGATGGTTAGGGGCCAAATGCCAGCCGTTGCCCGATATCGCTTGTCGGGCAATACTGTCGATGTTCCCGCAAGGGGCTTGTGAGACTCTGAGGATCCTGTGCAAGCAGCTATCGCAGAGCCAGGCAGGTGATGGGCCATGACACGCCGACCTGCCTGTGAAAGGGCGCCGCAAGGCGCCCTTTGTCATTTCCGGCGCCACTGCACCTTCATCAGATCGCCTTTCAGCGCCAACGCCGGAAGATCAACGACGTGTTGACGCCACCGAAGGCGAAGTTGTTGTTCATCACGTAGTCATGGCTCATCTGCCGGAATTCGCCGCGCAGGTAGTCGAGCTTGCCGCACAGCGGATCGATCTCGTCGAGGTTGAGCGTGTGCACGTACAGGTCGCGGTTGAGCATTTCGATGCTGAACCACGACTCCAGCGCCCCGCAGGCCCCCAGGGTGTGGCCCAGGAAGCTCTTCTGCGAGCTGATCGGCATGCGTTCACCGAACAGGCCGCTGGTGGCCAGGGTCTCGGCGATGTCGCCCTGTTCGGTGGCGGTGCCGTGGCCGTTCACGTAGCCGATGGCGTCCGGCGCAAGGCCGGCGTCCTCCAGCGCCAGTTCCATGGCCCGGCGCATGGTGACCAGCTCGGGACGGGTGGTGTGCTGGCCGTCGGCGTTGCTGCCGAAGCCGACGATCTCGGCGTGGATCCGCGCGCCGCGGGCCAGGGCGTGCTCCAGCTCCTCCAGCACCAGCATTCCGGCGCCTTCGCCGATCACCAGGCCGTCGCGGCCCTTGTCGTAGGGGCGCGGGGAGGTGTGCGGGGCGTCGTTCTTCAGGCTGGTGGCGTACAGGGCGTCGAACACCATGGCTTCGGTCGGGCACAGCTCTTCGGCGCCGCCGGCGAGCATCATCGGCAGGCGGCCGAACTTGATCGCCTCGTAGGCGTAGCCGATGCCCTGGCTGCCGCTGGTGCAGGCGCTGGACGTCGGGATCAGGCGCCCGGTGAGGCCGAAGAATATGCTGATGTTGGCCGCCGTGGTGTGCGGCATCATCCGCACGTAGGAGTTGGCGTTCAGGCCTTCGGCCACCGAGTTGAGCAGCATGTTGCCGAACGCCTTGATCTCGTCGGTGCTGCCGGTGGACGAACCGCAGGCCACGCCCATGCGGCCGTCCCGGATCGAGTCGTCGCCGAGCAGCCCGGCGTCGGCCAGCGCCTGTTCGGCGGCGCCGACGGCGAGGCGCGACACCCGGCCCATGCTGCGCAGTTGCTTGCGCGTCCAGTGCGCGGGCACGGAAAAGTCATCGATGGGGCCGGCCAGGCGCGTGTTGAGTTCGCTGAACCGGTCCCATTCGTCCATCCGGCGGATGCCGCTGCGGTTGGCGGCGAAGTTGCCGGCGATGGTATCCCAGTCGCTGCCAAGCGAGGTGATGCCGGCCATGCCGGTGACGACGACGCGTTTCATCAGCACAGGCCTCCGTTGACCGCCAGCACCTGGCGGGTGATGTACGACGCTTCCGCCGACATCAGGAAATTCACCGCGCCGGCCACCTCTTCCGGGGTGCCCATGCGTTGCGCCGGGATCATTTTCATCAGTTCCTCCACCGGCACGTTCTCGTCGAGCATCGCCGTGTCGATCAGGCCCGGCGCGACGCAGTTCACTGTGATTTTGCGCTTGGCCAGCTCGATCGCCAACGCCTTTGCCGCGCCGATCACGCCGGCCTTGGAGGCGCTGTAGTTGACCTGGCCGCGGTTGCCGATCAGCCCCGACACCGAGGTGATGCAGACGATCCGACCGGCGGCGCGGCGGCGGATCATCGGCATCGTCAGCGGGTGCAGGACATTGTAGAAACCGTCGAGGTTGGTGCGCAGCACCACGTCCCAGTCGTCCTCGCCCAGGGCCGGAAAGGCGCCGTCACGGGTCAGGCCGGCGTTGAGCACCACGCCGTAGCAGGCGCCGTGGACTTCGACGTCGGCTTCCAGCACGGCCTTGCAGGCCTCGCGGTCGGACACGTCGAACTGCAGGATCCGGGCGTTGCGGCCCATCGCTTCGATCTCGGCCTTCACGGCCTGCGCCTCGGCCATGCCGCTGCGGCAATGCAAGACGATGTCATGGCCTGCGCGGGCCAGGCGCAAGGCGATGGCGCGGCCGATGCCACGGCTGGAGCCGGTGACCAGTACGGATTCAGTCATCGTTCGACTCCCTTTTCTGTCCAGAGGTTGTTTGATCGAGGTAAGCGGCCGGCCGCGGCGGGCGGAACACGTTGAGCCGGGCGCTGGCGTGGATGCCGGGGGCATCGATGTGGCATTCGAACACGCCCATGCCGTTGTCGTCCTCCAGCGAGCGGATGCCGTGGACGGTCAGCTCGCTGCCGGCCGGGAACGCCTCGACATTGCACTCGAAGCGGCGGGTGCCGAGCAGGAAGCCCAGCTCCACCGGGTTGCCCTTTTGCCGGGCGTGGCAGCCGGCGAAGGCGGCGACGCTCTGCGCCATCAGTTCGAGGCCGACCCATGCCGGCAGGCTGCCGTCGGGCAGGCTGAACAGGCCATCGGGGCGCACCGTGAGGGTGGTGCGGATCTGCTCGTCGTCGAAGCCTAGAATCCGGTCGATCAGGATCATGTCGCCGGCGTGGGGCAGCAGTTCGGCGAGCGGCCAGTCGTTCATGGTGCGTCTCCGATAATCAGGCTGACGTTGTTGCCGCCGAAGGCAAACGAGTTGCTCATCAGGTAGCGGGGTGCAATGGACGACAGGCGGTCGTGCGCGGTCACCCAGCGCAGGGCCGGCAACGCCGGATCCGCCTGACCGTCCCAGATGTGCGGCGGCAGGCGCCCTTCGCGGTTCTCGGCCGCCAGGCTCAGCCAGCAGAACGCGGCCTCCAGGGCCCCGGCGGCGCCGAGGGTGTGGCCGGTCATCGGCTTAGTCGAGGAGCACGGCACGCCGTCCGGAAACAGGCCGGCGACGGCCAGGCTTTCCATGGCGTCGTTGTGCTGGGTCGCCGTGCCGTGCAGGTTCAGGTAGCCGATCTGCGAGGCTTGCAGGCCGGCGCGGGCCAAGGCCTTCTGCATCGCTTGCAGCGCGCCGCGGCCGGAGGGCTCCGGTGCGGAGATGTGATGCGCATCGGAACTGGCGCCATCGCCCAGCAACGCGATCGCAGGACCTGCGCCGCGTTCGCGGCTCATCACGAACAGCACCGCCGCCTCGCCGATGTTGATGCCGTCGCGGTTGGCCGAGAACGGATTGCAGCGTTCGTCCGATACCGCTTCCAGCGCCGTGAAGCCGTTGAGGGTCAGCTTGCACAGACTGTCGACGCCGCCGCACAGCACCGCGTCGCACACGCCCAGATCGAGCAGGCGGCGGGCGCTCATCAGCGCGCGGGCGCTGGAGGTGCAGGCGGTGGAAATCACATAGGCCGGGCCGCTCAGTTGCAGCCAGTCGACCAGGAAGTTCGCCGGAGCGCCCAGTTCCTGTTGCCGGTAGTCGTAGTCGGCCGGGAAGCGCTGCTCGCGGAGGTAGCGGGCCAGGCCCTGGCTGGCTTCGTCGATGCCCGAGGTGCTGGTGCCGAGCACCACGCCGACGCGGTCGGGGCCGTAGGTGCGGATCGCCTGTTCGATGTCGTCGCGGATCTGCAGGGCGGCTTCGAGCAGCAGCCGGTTGTTGCGGCTGCCGTGCGCCGCCAGCGCCGACGGAACGGGAGGCAGGTCGCCGTGGACGCCCGCCACCGGCAGCTCGCGCTCCGGCACCCAGCCGGCCTCGCGGCGCATGCCCGAGCAGTCGCCGGCGAACAGGTTGCGGGCGACTTCAGGCTTGTCGCGGCCCAGGGCGCAGATCACTCCGAGGGCATTGAGGTAGGTGGTCATGGCGTCGGTTCACCGAGCGGGGACACGCGGTAGTGCGGGCCTTGGGGCAGATTCAATTCGAAGCTCAACGGTTGTGCGTAACGGATGTCCCAGCGCGCCGGCAGGGAACGATGCCCGCCGCCCTGTTGCGCGGCGGGGTAATTGTGCGTCAGTTCGGCGGACGGGGTCAGGGCGAACAGCAGCGCGGCGAACAGTTCCCGGGCTTCCGGGTTGGGCGGCAGCAGGCCGTCGGCCTGCCAGCGTCCGTCGACCAGCCGCTGGCGGGCCTGGGGAATGCCCAAGGGATCCATCATCGACCAGCGGATCCCGCCGCCTTCGCGCTGTATCACCAGCAGCCAGTCCTGGCGCTGGCCGGCCAGTTGCCGCTCGATGTGCAGTTGCAGCGGCAAAGGCAGCGTCGGGTCGGCCGCCGGCAGCGGCGCCTGGCTGGCGCAGGCGCCCAGCAAGGCCAGGCCCGCGAGCGCGAACAGGCGCAGCAGCGCGGACACGGCGCGCCAAAGCCCGGCAACGGGGGCGGCCGGCACACGGCCTTCGCGGGCGAGCCCGCGCCCATACGGTACGCACAGCATCAGTCGGCGACCTCCAGCGGTTTGCGGGCGACGACGTTGACCAGGGTTTCCTCACGCTGGCCGAACGGTTTGGGCCGGCGCAGGCCGAAGCGTTCGAGCAGGCCGAAATCCTTCGCCCGGCTCCACCACAGGTACGGGTACGAGACGTTGCGCCCGGTGAACTCGAAGCCCTGCCCGCGGATCATCTCCAGGTACTGCGCCGCGCTCTTCTGCACCTGCATCGGATGGCGGAACAGCCAGCGGATCACCCATGTATCAATGTAGGCCTCGGTGGACTCGGCGAACAGCAGGTGGCCGCCGGGCTTGAGCACCCGGTAGAACTCGGCGAGGGCCTTTTCCTGTTCCACCAGGTGATGGAAGGTCTGGTGGCAGAACAGCAGGTCGACGCTGTTGTCGGCCACCTTGAGGCTGGCGCAGTCGCTGCCGATCAGCTCGACGTCCAGGTTCAGGCTGGCGGCTTCCTCGGCGCTCAGGGCGAGGCTGTGGGGGTCGGCGTCGAGGCCGATCAGGTGCTTCGGCGCGAAGGTCTGGTGCAGGTGACGGAAGGATTTGCCCTGGCCGCAGCCGGCGTCCAGCAGCACCGGGCGCTCCGGCAGCGGCCCGTCGAACAGACCGCGCAGGTCGTTGATCGCCACGCGCAGCACATGGTGCTGCCAGGTGTGGCTGCGCAGGAACCAGAAGCCGAAACGGGTCTCCTCGACGTAGCTGTCGCTCAAGTAGTTCATGGGGCGTCCTTTGCGCAGAGTTCGGAAATCGTTTTCAGCCGGCGGCGCGCTTCGCTGACGAACGGGTTGCGCCCGTCCCAGGCGTAGCCGGCGAGGATCGAGCAGATCATCCGGCGGATGTCGGGGGAGGCGTGCTCATGGAAGATCACGTCCTGGAAGGTGCCGGCATACCAGCCTTCGACGTAGGCGCGGAACGTGTCGACGCCGCGTTTGAGGGGGACGGCGAATTCGCTGTGCCAATCGACCGTTTCGCCCTGCAGCTGGCGGTGCAGCAGGCCGGCGGCCATGCTCGCCGAGCGCATTGCGATGGTCACCCCGGAGGAAAACACCGGGTCGAGGAATTCCGCCGCGTTGCCCAGCAGCGCGAAGCCCGGGCCGTGCAGGGCCTTGACGTTGGCCGCGTAGCCGCCGAGGGAACGCGCCGGGGTGTCCCACACGGCATGCGCCAGCACGCCGGCCAGGCTCGGCGTTTGTGCGATGAAGCCGCGCAGGCAGGCGTCGAGGTCGCCCTCGTGCCCCTGGAAGTGTTCGGCACCGGCCACCACGCCCACCGAGCAGCGGCCGTCGCTGAACGGAATGGTCCAGAACCAGACGTCCCGCTGCTGCGGGTGGACGGTGACGAGGATCTTCTCGCGGTCGAAGCCCGGGTGGGCGATGCGGTCTTCGACGTGGGTGAACACCGCCTGGCGCAGCGGGAAGTCCGACGGCGCCTCCAGGTCCAGCAAGCGCGCAAGCACCTGGCCGTAACCGCTGGCGTCGAGCACGAAATCCGCTTCGACGCGGTACTCGCCGCCGTCCTCCCGCTGCACGGTCAGTTGCGGCCGCGGACGGTCGAAGTCGACGCCGGCGATGGTTTCGCCGTAGCGGATCTCCACCCCTTGCAGGGCGGCCTGATCCGCCAGCAGCTTGTCGAAAGCGGCGCGCTGCACCTGGAAGGTGGTCGGTTTGCCGGCGGTGAAGGTGTCGCTGAAGTCGAAGGCGCTGTAACGCTCGCCCCAGGCGAACGCGGCGCCGGTCTTGCGCTGGAACCCGGCGGCGTTGACGGCATCGAGCATGCCGGCTTCCTCGACGAAGTCCAGGCAATGGCACAGCAGGCTCTCGCCGATGGAGAAACGCGGGAAGTGTTGGCGCTCGATCACCAGCACATCGTGCCCCTGGCGCTTGAGCAGCGCGGCGGCGATGGCGCCGGACGGGCCGGCGCCGATCACGGCCACCTGGCGGGATTCCATTTCAACGGTCGGCACGTGAGCTCCTGGCCGGGGCGGCGGTAGGGTTCGGCGACGCGCGGTGCAGGCCGATGAGGGCCGGCATCAGGGTCGCGAACAGCCCCATCAGCATCAGCGCGAAGTACAGCGCCGGGCTGATCAGGCCTTGTTGCAGCAGCAGGTTGAGAAAGACGATTTCGCTCAGTCCGCGGATGTTCAGCAGCACGCTTTCGCGCCAGCGGCTGGCGCCCGGGAACGAGGCGCCGGCCCAGCCGAGGCCGAGCCAGTTGCCCAGCAGTTTGCTGGCGACCGGCAACAGCAGCAGCGCCGCCCATTGCGCGGCTCCGAGGCTGGCGAGGGCGCTGTGCACGTCGATCTGGACGATGCCGAAGGTGAGGATCAGCGGAATGGCGATCCAGGTCTGCAGGCGGTTCATCCAGCGTGCCGGCAGCGGCAGCACCAGCGGCACCTTGAGCGCCGCCATGCACAGCAGGTAGCCGATGCCGAAGATCAGCGCATTGAGCTTGAAGTGTTCGGCCGCCACCAGCAGGCCGAAGAAAGCGAGGCTGTAGAACAGCGGCCGACGCACGCGCAACAGGCGCAGCAGCAACGGCACGCAGGCCAACCCGAGCGGCAGCAGCAGGCTGCTCAGGTGCAGGCTGCCCTGGGCCAGGCCGAACAGCGTCCAGCAGGCCAGGTCGATCAGGATGGCGGTCTGCACCAGGCGCCGGGTGGCGGCCGGCGGGTAACCGATGTGGCGCAGGTACAGGTACAGCACCGGGATCGCGGTGATGGCGAACACCAGGCCGATGGCCAGCGAGCTGATCCACGGTTGCGCCGGCAGCAGCCAGTGCGCGGTCGCCAGGCCGCAGGCGAACGGCACGGCAAAGCTCGGCGCGGCGATCTTCACGCTCTGGCGGTCCAGGCGCAGGTCGATCACGTCGCTGAGGATGTGCCCCAGCAGCAGGGCGAAACTCAGGCTGTAGAGGTGTTTCAGCCAGTCCGGCGCGATCAGTTGCGCACCGCTCAGGTGCCACTGCGGTTCGATCCAGAAATACATCAGCACCGGCAGGACGAAACTGGCCAGCAGCAACTGGCTGACGATCGGGATCAGGCCCAGGCACCGGCCGGCACGGGTCGCCCCGGCGAACAGCGCCAAGGCCATCAGCCAGAACGCGGCGACCGTCATGCTGCCGGCTCCGCGGCGACGGTCTCATGGGCATGACGGCCGGCCCAGGGGGCGAGCAGGAAGCTGAACGCCAGCCCCAGGCTCACCGACAGGCCGAAGTTGCTCACCGCCGGGGTGCTCGACACCGCCAGCAGGCCGAACGACAGCCAGGTCGTGGCCGCCGCCAGCAGGGTGCCGAGCAGGCTGACGGCGGCGCCGCCGACCTGTTCGCGCATGAGGATCGCGTAATCGACGCTGATCGCCGTCACCAGCAACAGGCCGAACAGGCTGAACAGGGTCAAAGGCTGGCCCAGCCAGCCGAGACTGGCCAGGCTGCACAGCGCCGCCAGCAGCGGCAGGGACACGATGCGCAGCGCGCCGCCGAGGCCGAACGGCAGGATCAGCACCAGCACGATCAACACGCAGGAGGCCAGCTTCAGTTCGGCGGCGCTGATCTGGGTGGCGGCGAACACCTCGTTCAGCTCGCCGAGGCGGTCCACCAACACCACCCCCGGCAAGTCCCGCGCCTGCACCCGCAGCAGCGCCGGGTTGTTCAGGCCTTGCAGGCTGGTCATCGCCGCCACGCCGCCGTCTTCGGTGGGGCCCAGCCACAAGGTGCGGTACGGCTCGCCGAGCGGGCCTGCCAGGGCGGTGTCGATGTCCTCGGCCGGCAGGGCCTGCAACCGGGCCAGTTCGGCGTGCAGCGCTTCGGGCGGCACGCCGAGGTCGATCAGCGGCTGCCAGAACTGCGGCAGCTTGCCCAAGGCTTCGCGCACCCGCTGCTGTTGGTCCGGCGGGCCGAGCAACTGGTCGAGGGCCAGATAGCCCTGCAGCTTGTCGAGGTTGACCAGTTGCTGCAGGCGTTCGCTCAACGCCGCTTGGCGCTCCAGCAGTTCCTGCTGGTTGGCGGCGCGCACCAGGAAGAACTGGCTGGTGGGCTGGAAGCCGGTGATGCGGGCGATGGCCTGGGCTTCGTCGGTCAGTCGTTTCGGTGCGCCGATCCACTGGCGGATGTCGTTGCGGGTGTCCAGCTGCAGCAGGCCTGCGGTGCAGAAGGCGATCAGCAGCGCCAACAGGACGGGAGTCTTGGCGTGCGCCAGCAGACGTTCGCGCAGGGTCACCAGTCGTTCGGCCAGGCGCAGCGGCCATTGCGCCGGCCGCAGCTCGACGTTGTCCAGCAGCGCCGGCAGCAGGCACACCGCCGACAGGTACGCGCCGAGCAGCCCGGCGGCGGAGAACACGGCGATCTGGGTCAGGGCCGGGAACGGCGTCCAGGCCAGGGCCAGGTAGCCGATGGCGCTGGTCACCAGGCTCAGGGTCAGCCCCGGCAGGGTCAGGCGCAGGGCCGGCCAGCTGCGCCAGGGCTTGAGGCTCCAGCCCTTGGACAGGTAATGCAGCGGGTAGTCCACCGCCACGCCGATCAGGCTGGAACCGAGCACCAGGGTCATCACATGCAGGTGGCCGAACAGCGCCACGCAGGCGACCGCGCCGAACAACATGCCCGCCAGCACCGGAACGAACGCCAGCAGCACCCGCCAGCGGCGGAAGGCGAACAGCAGCAGCAACAGGATGCCGAGGGTGGCGCCGCCGCCGACCCAGGTCATCTCCTGCGTGGCTTGCCGCTGGCCGCTGGCGGCGTACAGCAGGCCGCTGGCGGCCAGCAGTTGCACGTCCGCCGTCGCCGCCTGTTCGCGGCTGTGCTGCAGCAATGCGGCGACCTGCGGCGGCAGGTTCATGTCGAACGCGTTGCCGGTGCTGCGGGCGCGCAGCAGCACCCACTGCTTGCCGTCGGCCTCGGCGACCAGCGCGCCGCTGCCGATGTCCAGTTGCACGGTGCCGTGCTTGGGCTGGCTGTTCTGGATGCGCCCGGTCAGGCCCAGCCAGTCGTCCTGGCTGGGCACCAGGCTGAAACCGGCGAAGGGGTCGAACAGCGCCTGCACCCGTTGCTGGATGAACGCATCCGGGTGCTCGGTCAGCAGTTGCCGGTCATCCGCCGACAGCATCGCCAGCCGCCCTTGCAGCAGTTGCGTGCGCAGGGCCGGCAGGTCCGCCTGAAGGTTCCACTGCACCTTGTCGAACAGACCGCTGGCCTGCCAGCGCTCGCTCAGGGCCTGGGCCATGGCGACGGCTTGCCGGCGGTCGGCGTGGCCCACCAGCACCAGGATCTCGCGGTTGAGCGGCTCCTGCATGCGCTGTTCGGCCTTAAGCTCCAGCGCGTCGGGGAGGGTGCCCGGCACCAGCTCCATCAGGTTGGCCGACAGCGGCGCGCCGTTGCGCCATTGCCAGGCGCCCAGGGCGACGACCGCCAGCAGCAGGATCAGGAACAGCCAGGGCAGCCGGCGTTCGCCCGGCGTGCGTTCACGGGGCAAAGTCATGGCGCTCCGCGTCGCTCAGCGGTTGGCCGGCGGTGCTGTCCTGCATGCGCAGCACGGTGCTGTCGCCCTGGGTTTCCTGCAGTTCGATGGTCTGCACCAAGGCGCCGCCGCCGATGTCGATCCGGTCGAACACCTGCTTGAGCAGCACCGAACGCGGGGTCAGGGTCAGTTTCCACTGACCGGCGTCGCCGCTCAGGGCCAGTTCGAAATCCCGCTGCAGGCCGCTGCTGTCGCCTTGCAGCACGGCGAGGAACAGTCGGTTCTGTTCGGCGCCGGCGCTCTTGTCCGGCAGCATCTGCCAGCCGCCGGCATCGCGCCGTGCGATGCCCTGGGCGGTGATGCGGTAGTCCTGCTGCAGCGGGGTCTTCAGCAGCCAGAGCAGGCCGTGGTCTTTGGCCAGGACGAAACGGCCCTGGCTGATCAGCGGCTTGGGCAGCGCGCGCAGGTGCTTTTCCTGGATGAACCGGCCATGGATCACGTCAGGCTTGGCCAGCTGATCGCGCAGCTGCTCCAGGTCGAAGGCATTGGCCAGCGTCGTCACGGCCAGCAACGCCAAAGCGCCGAGCCATTTGCAGAGAACGGTCATCGCAGCATCCTTTCCACGGCTTGGGTGAAGACTTTCGGTGACGCCAGTTGCATCTCGCGGCTGCCGATCTCCACCGCCACCTGCACCGAGCTTGCGCGGGTCAGGCGCTCGCCGGTGACGGCGTCGGTGATCAGGTAATGGATCTTCAGCCGGTTTTCCCATTCCACCAGGCTGGCGCGCACGTTCAGCCGCTGGCCGAACACCGCGCCGCGCACATAGCGCAACTGCAGGTCGATCACCGGCCAGGCGTAGCCCGAGTCGGACATCTGACTGTAGTTGTGGCCGATCTTGTCCAGCAGCGCGCAGCGCGCCACTTCCAGGTATTTGACGTAATGGCCGTGCCAGACCACGTGCATGGAATCGACGTCGAAGAACGGCACGACCACTTCCGCATCGGCGTGAAGCACCCCGGCGCTACGCATGCAGCCTCCAGCGGCGTTCGCCGATGCGTTGCAGGCACAGGCGCAGTTCGCCTTCCAGGGCGCGGTCTTCGATCACCGGGGCAAAGTCCTCGGCGAGCGCTTCGTGCATCGCGGCCAGCGCCGGCGGCAACGGCCGCGCGTCTTCGGCCCGGCTGCGCAGCCACACGCCCTGCTGGGCGGCGAGCAGCGTGGCGGCGGCCACCTGCTCGGTCAGCTCCAGCACGCGGATCGCATCCCGGGCGGCGATGGTGCCCATGCTCACCTTGTCCTGGTTGTGGCATTCGGTGGAGCGCGAGAACACGCTGGCCGGCATCGTGTTCTTCAAGGCTTCGGCGGTCCAGGCGCTGGCGCCGATCTGCACGGCCTTGAAGCCGTGGTTGAGCATCGCCCGTTCGGCGTCGGCGCCGGACAGGTTGCTTGGCAGGCCGTGGTTGTAGCGCTCGTCCACCAGCAGGGCGAGCTGGCGGTCGAGCAGGTCGGCGACGTTGGCCACAAGGTTTTTCAGGCTGTCCATGGCGAACGCGATGTGGCCGCCGTAGAAGTGCCCGCCGTGCAGCACGCGTTCGGCCTCGGCGTCGATGATCGGGTTGTCGTTGGCGCTGTTGAGTTCAGTCTCGATGAACCCGCGCAGCCAGCCCAGGCTGTCGGCCAGCACGCCGAGCACGTGGGGCGCGCAGCGCAGGGAGTAGCGGTCCTGCAGGCGGTGCAGCGGCGCGGTCGGCGCGTCGATGGCCAGATCCTGGCGCAGCCAGGCGGCGACCTGCATCTGCCCCGGATGCGGCTTGGCGGCGAACAGGCGCTCGTCGAAGTGCTCCGGATTGCCTTGCAGCGCCACCACGTTGAGCGCGGTGATGCGGGTGGCCAGCCGCAGCAGGTAATCGGCGCGGGCGAAGGCCAGGCACGCCAGGCCGGTCATCACGGCCGTGCCGTTCATCAGGGCCAGGGCCTCCTTGGGCCGCAGCACCAGCGGCGTCCAGCCCAGTTCGCGGTGCACGTCGGCGGCCTGGCGGCGCTCGCCGCGGAACATCACTTCGCGCTCGCCGGACAGGGTCGCGGCGACGTAGGACAGCGGCGTCAGGTCGCCGCTGGCGCCCACCGAGCCCTCCTCCGGAATCAGCGGCAGGATGTCGTGCTCAAGGAATGCCTGCAGCCGCTCCAGCAGTTCGACCCGCACCCCGGACACGCCGTGGCACAGCGACTGCAGCCGCGCGGCCAGCACCGCACGGGTGGCCTGGGCGTCGAGCAGCTTGCCCAGCCCGCAGCCGTGGAAGGTGAACAGGTGCTGCGGCAGCGCCTCGACGTGGTGCAGCGGCACCGCGACCACGCAGGAGTCGCCGTAGCCGGTGGTCACGCCGTAGATCACGCCTTCCTTGTCCAGCAGCGAGTCGAGGAACTGCGCGCCCTTGGCGATGCGCCGACGGTAGTCGGCGTCGCTCTGCAACTGCGCGGGCGCCCGGCGTTCGGCCAGGGCCAGCACGTCTTCGATGCGCAAGGGGCGTTCGCCGAAGGTTACCGGCTCAGGGGTTGGCGTGGTCATCGGTTTTCCAGAATGGGTAGAAATTGAACCATTGCAGCGGTGCTTCGAGGCAATAGTGACTCAGTCGCCGGGCATAGCGGGATGCCCACTGATGAATGACCTGTTCGCGTTCGCTGCGCTTCCATTCCACGCTGTCGGCGAAGGGTTCGAGGGTCAGGCGGTAGCGGCCGTCGGGCCGCTTCAGGCACATCAGGAGATTGACCGGGCACTTGAGCAGCCCGGCCAGCAGCCACGGTCCCTGGGGGAACGCGGCCGGATGGCCGAGGAAGTCCACGGTCACGCTGCGCCCGCCGTGCAGCGGCACGCGGTCGCCGGCGATCGCCAGCCATTCGCCGCGCTCCAGGCGTTCGTGCAGCTGCAGCATGATCACAGGATCCAGCTCGCTGACCTGGATCAGCCGCAGGTTGGTGGCCCCGGCCTCGCCCAGCAGGCGGTTGAACTGTTCGGCGTGCTTGGTGTGCACCAGCACGTTCATGGTGACCTTCTCGCCGATCTCCGCCAGCGCCCGGCACACCTCCAGGTTGCCCAGGTGCGAGCCCACCAGCAGTTGCCCGCGCTTGCCGCGCATCTGGTGGCGCAGCAGCGCCGGGTCGACGATCTCGATCTGTTCGAGGCCGATCTTGCCGTGCCACACGTCGAGCTTGTCGAGCATCGCATCGGCGAACGCCATGAACTGGCTGAACACCCGCCACAGGCCGGGGCGCAGGTCGTTGCGCCCGCTCCAGTCGGCGAGGCGCCGCTGGTATTGCCAGGCGCTCTGCCGGGCGCTGCGGCCGAAGAGGAAAAAGTACAGGACGATGCCGTAGAGCAGCGGGCTCAGAAGGCGCCGGCCCAGCACCCGTGCGGCGAAGGCTGTGAATTTCATCAGCAGGAAGCTGCCGCGCTCCTGGCGGTCGGCCCAGTGCTTGTCTTCGGTCTCGGCGCTCATGTCCGCCACCGTCGCCAGAGGATCGCCGGCGCCCGCACGAGCATGCCGAAGAACAGCCGGGTGTGCATGCCCGAGATCAGCAGGTTGTCGTGGAACAGCCGGAAGTGCGACACGCCGTCCAGCGGGTAGTGCACGCGGGTCTGCAGCCAGTGCATCGGCCGGTTGCGCCACGCCAGGCGCACGAGGATGTCCGAATCGAAGTCCATGCGCTTGCCGATCCGCGCCGAGTCGATCACCGCCAGCGTCGGCTCCAGCGGGTACACGCGAAAGCCGCACATCGAATCGCGGATCTTGAGCGACAAGGTGTTGATCCACACCATCGCGTGGGTCAGGTAACGCGCGTACAGGCGCCCCTTGGGCACGCTGGCGTCGTACAGCGGATAGCCGCAGATGACCGCGCCGGGCAGCGCGCGGGAGGCTTCGATGAAGCGGGCGACGTCCTGCAGGTCGTGCTGGCCGTCGGCGTCCACCTGCAAGGCGTGGGTGAAGCCAAGCCGCGCCGCTTCGCGCAGGCCGGTCATCACCGCGCCGCCCTTGCCCTGGTTGGCGGTCAGGCGCACCAGGTGAACCCGTTCGCGCCCGGCCAGTGCGTCGAGCACCTGGGCGCAGGCGCGGTGGCTGGCGTCGTCCACCAGGATGCACGGCAGGCCTTGGGCGAGCAGGGCGTCGACCACCGTGGTGACGGCGGTTTCGTGGTTGTAGACGGGGATCACCGCGCAGGGGTTATGCATGCCGGCCCTCCGCTTGGGAAGGGCGGGGATCCCCCAGCAGGATCCGGCCGCTGGAGCAGGTGGCGGTTTCGTTGCGGTAGGCGAAATACACCTTGCCGCGCTCGGGATCGAAGCGAAGGTGCAGCTGGATCTCGTCGCCGGGGCGCACCAGTTGCTGGAACTTGAGCACTTCCATGCCGGCGAACGTTCCGCCGAGGTTCATGCAGTGCCGGGCGAGGTTGAATGCCCATTCCACCTGCACCACGCCGGGCAGCACCGGCGCCTTGGGAAAGTGCCCGCTGAAGTGGGCCAGATCCGGCGGCACCGCCAGTTGCAGGCTCCATTCGCCGTCGCTCTCGAGTTGCTCCAGCACCTCCGGCGCCTTCGGCCGGGGCGCCAGCAGCAATGCGTCGACATCGGCCTGGGGCAGTTTGCCCTGGGTGTTCAGGGGCAATTGCCGCATCAACCGCCAGCGCCGGGGCAGGGCCAAAGCCTCGCAGTGCGGGCTCAGGTGCCGGCGCAGGGTTTCGGTCAGGTGGCGCCGGCCGTGCTCGCGCAGGGTGTGCAATCCCTGCTCGCTGAGCACCAGCAAGGCGCCGAGGGAGGCGCGGTTTTCCTGCACCACGCCCAGTCGCGCCTCGGCGACCCAGTCGTGGGCCGTCAGTGCCTGTTCGAGCATCGGCAGGGAGATGCGCTTCTCCTCCAGTTTCACGATCCGGTCCAGCCGGCCCAGCAGCTCGAACCGGCCATCGGCCGCCATGCGGGCGGCGTCGGCGGTGTGTTCGATGTGGCCGGCGGGCAAGTAAGGCGAGGCGATCAGCAGGGCGCCGTCGTTGTCCTGACTCAGCTCGACGCCCTGGAAGGGCTGCCAGAGCGGTTCGCCCTGGCGCCAGGCGATGCCGCCGGTCTCGGAGCTGCCGAGGATTTCCGTCGGCCATTGCCCCAGGCGCCGGTGCAGATCCTGCGCGGCGTCCGGCGGCAGCGCGCCGCCGGAGGAAAATACCCGGCGCACGGCGCTCAGGGCCGGCCAGTCGAGGTTGTCGCCCATGCGCTTGAGCAAGGCCGGGCTGGCGACCCAGGCGAAGGACGGGTGTTCGCGGCTGGCGCGTTGCAGGTCTTCGGGGAACGGCAGTTGCCGGCGCACGAACGGGCGCCCGGCGCACAGCGGCCACAGCACGCGGAACAGCAGGCCGTAGATGTGCTGGGTGGCCACGCTGCCGATGATGCAGGCGTCGCCCAGATCCGCGCCCCAGAGCTGTTCGAGGGCTTCGACCTCGTTGGCCAGTTGGCGCAGGGTCTTGTCGATGCGCTTGGGTTCGCCGCTGGAGCCGGACGTGCACAGGCTCAGCCGGCAACGGTCGAGGTCGAGCTCGGCGGCGTCCAGGGGCGGAGGGTCGAAATCGTTCAGGTGCGGGTCGCCGGCCTGGTCGGTCAGCCACAGGTCGACGTCGTCCGACCAGCGCTGGCGGGTCTGGGCCTGCAGGTCCGCAGGCAGCAGCACGCCGACGCCTGCGCGCCAGGCGCCGAGCAGCGCCACGGCCAGCTCGGCGGCGTCCTCCAGGTGCACGGCGATCTGCCGCACGCCCCGGGCCTGCAGGCCGGCGGCCAGGCTCAGGGCCTGCCGGCGCAGTTGCGCGTGGTTCAGCGCCGGTGCGCAGGCGACTGCGCGGGCCGGCAGTTCCTTGAGCAACAGTCGCTCAAGTCTTGTCCAGTTCATGTACGGCCTCTTACCCGTTGTCGTATCAGCCATTCAATGGCAAACATCAGGCCGATCAGTCCGTAGGAGATCAGGCCGGTGTACAACATCCACCAATGCAGCGGCGCCCACAGGGTCAGGAGGGCGGCGCACAAACCGTTGCAGAAGAAGAACACGCTCCAGGCCACGGTGACCCGGCGGGTGTAGCGCACCGCGGCGGGCGGCAGGTGCGGTTCACGCAGGCGCGCCAGGCGCTCGGCCATCGGCGGGCCGTACTTCAGGCTCAGGCCGAACAGCGCCAGCATGAAGCCGCTGATCAGCACCGGATACCAGCGCAGCAGGCGCGGGCTGTCGAACACCGCCAGCACCAGGCAGAAGCCGATGGCCGTGGCGGCCATCCACAGGCTGCCGGGCTTGCGCCGACCGGTCAGCGCCCGGGCCAGCCACAGGCCGCCCAGCAGCAGCCCGAACTGCCACGGCGCAAAGTGCTCCATGCCGAAATACACCGCAAAGGGGTACAGCAGACCCGCCAGCAGCAGGCCGAGGCCGATCAGTCGGCTCATGCGGCCGGCTGAACCAGACGGTAGACCGCCTCGACCACGTCGCTGACGGTGCGCACCGACTTGAATTCCTCGGCGGCGATTTTCTTGCCGGTCTGGCGCTTGATGTGATCGATCAGGTCGACGGCGTCGATGCTGTCGATTTCCAGGTCCTGGTACAGGTTCGACTCCAGGCTCACGCGGGCCGGATCCAGTTCGAACAGTTCGACCAGGGCGTCGCGCAGGGTGTTGAAAATGTCGTCACGAGTTTGCATGGTGGGTCTCAAGCTGCCTGTTTGGCCGTGACGAAAGCCGCGAGGCTGGTCACGTTGGCGAAGTGGTTGCGGGTGTCCTTGGCATCGGCGTCGATCTTGATGCCGTACTTTTTCTGGATGGCCAGGCCCAGTTCCAGGGCGTCGACGGAATCCAGGCCCAGGCCTTCGCCGAACAGCGTCATGTCGTCGCCGATGTCGTCGACGCTGATGTCTTCGAGGCCCAGGGCATCGATGATCAGCCGTTTTATCTCACGGTGCAGATCGCTCATCTTCGGCGAGCTCCTTAATGAAAAGTTGGTGCAAATGATCGTTGAGCTTGCGCGAGGCCTGGGGTGCGGGCCCCTGCGCGGCAAAGGTCTGTGGGTCTATATCGGCGCCGACGCGAAAACTGAAATGCACGCGGCGGCTGGGGATCCGATACCAGGGTTCGGCCTTGGTCAGCGTGGTGGGGCTGACCTTGATGATCACCGGTGTGAGAAGTCTGGCACCGCGCAGCGCGATGGCCGCGGCCCCCCGATGAAAGGCCGGCGCCTGGCCCGGGCGGGTGCGGGTGCCTTCGGGGAAAATGATCAGGGGCTGGCCGTCCTTCAGGGCGTCGGCGGCGGCATCGAGCATTTCCAGGCTGCCGTCGTTGCTGATGTAGCCGGTGCGGCGCAGCGGGCCGCGGGTGAACGGGTTGGTCCACAGGCTCTGTTTCACCACGCAGTTGGCGTGGGGCACCAGGCCGATCAGGAACACCACGTCGATCAGCGACGGGTGGTTGGCGATGATCATCTGGCCGGGCCGGCCGAGGCGTTCGGCGCCCTGGATGTCGTAGGTCAGCACGCCGGTGCGGGCCATGAACCGCACGAAGAACCAGAACAGCCGGCTGACGGTCTGGCGCGCCCGCCGGCGATGGGCCTGGGCGTCGCCCGGCAGGCAGGCCAGCAACGGAAACACCAGCAGGCGCAGGCACAGGCCGCCGAGCCCGAACAACGCGAAGCTTGCGGCAGTGGCCAGCAGGCGCCAGTGGTAGGCGTCGCGGTGTTTTCCGGTCACAGGTTGCGTTGCCAGGTCCATACTCGATTTTTCCAGGCATGTTGGCAAAGGGTTTGCTGGCCGAGCAGGGTCTGCACAAGGTTCAGCGCGTGGGGCCAGTGCGCGTTGGACAGCGCACCGGGGGCGCTGTTCAGCGTCAGCCGCCAGCCGGTGCCCGGCGTCAGCAGCAGGCCGAGGGCGTAGGGGAACGGCACGTCGTCGATCCACGCCGAATAGGCCTGGGGCGGCTGTTCTTCGGCGATCACCAGCAGGACGGCCGGTGCGCCTTCGTCCAGCAGTGCGCAGGCTTCGAGCATGCCGTGCTCCAGCCCGTCGCCGGCGGCGGCGAGCGCGGTCATCTCGCTGGTTTCGCCGCGCATGATCGACCACAGGCCGATGATCGCGTTGTGCACCGACAGGCTGAACTGGGTCGGCGACAGTGGCTGTTCCGTGGCCAGATCGCTGAGGATGTCGAAGGTGCGCGGGGTCTCGCCGTGCCGCGACACGAACACCAGCGGCAGGTCGTCCCGGCCTTCGGCCAGGGGCCAGCCGACGCTGAACGCCATCCGTGCCAGACGGCTGAGACGGCGGCGCTGCATGGCCGGCAGGAACGACACATCGGGGGCGGCGTCGCTGGCCTCGGGCACGAGCGGCCGCTGGCTCCATTCCTGCCAGGCCTGCTCGCTGTCGAGCCCCGGGGCCCATGCGCGCCATTGGGCAATGTTGAAGTTGATCACGGACATTCATCCCGCCCCTGCGGGCTTCGTTGACGCGGTTCGACCGATGCCGCGGCCGGGCTTCAGGTGCCGTGGGCGCGGCGCTTGGCGCCGGGTGGCGCGCATTATCCCGGTGCGACGAGTGTGTAGCAAATGTTGGTTACATTTTGTACAGCACAATGTACCGAATGGTACGCATTGCGGACTGCCGGTGGCTATTTTCCAGATTGAGCAAGCCGTGTCTGTCAGCCAAGTCAGCGTGAGCGGGCAGAGTCTGCGCGAATGTTGTCGGCTATTTGCGTATGACCTTGTAGTCCGCTTCGGCGAAGGTAGCGAAGCAGGGCCAGGCGCATCTACACTCGGTCATTCTTTGATGGACGGAGGTCTAGTCATGCGGCGCGTGGTGTTCAATCAGAAAGGTGGCGTGGGCAAATCCAGCATTGCCTGCAATCTGGCGGCGGTCAGCGCCAGCGAAGGCTATCGCACGCTGTTGGTGGATCTCGACGCCCAGGCCAACTCGACCCAGTACCTGACCGGGCTCACCGGGGAAGACATCCCGATGGGCATCGCCGACTTCTTCAAACAGACGCTCTCGTCGGGGCCGTTCTCGAAGAAGAACCAGGTGGACATCTACGAGACCCCGTTCGACAACCTGCATGTCATCACCGCCACCGCCGAGCTGGCCGACCTGCAGCCCAAGCTTGAGGCCAAGCACAAGATCAACAAGCTGCGAAAGCTGCTGGAAGAGCTGGACGGCGAGTACGACCGGATCTACCTCGATACCCCGCCGGCGTTGAACTTTTATGCCGTATCGGCGTTGATCGCCGCTGACCGTGTGTTGATCCCCTTCGATTGCGACAGCTTCTCGCGCCAGGCACTGTACGGCCTGATGGCGGAGATCGAAGAACTGAAGGACGACCACAACGAAGCGCTGGAGGTGGAGGGCATCGTGGTCAACCAGTTCCAGGCCCGGGCCAGCCTGCCCCAGCAGATGCTCGACGAACTGATCGCCGAAGGCCTGCCGGTGCTGCCGGTTTACCTGGCCAGTTCGGTCAAGATGCGTGAGTCGCACCAGGCCAGCATCCCGTTGATCCACCTGGATCCGCGGCACAAGCTCACCCAGCAGTTCGTCGAGCTGCACAACCTGCTGACGGACGCCTGAAAAGGGTAGGAGCGAACCTGCTCGCGATGAGGGACGTTTGCTCAGCGCAGATGCCGAACGGGAAACCGCCTTCGCGAGCGGGCTCGCTCCCACATTGTTGGGGCCGCTGTCAGATGCCCTGGCTGCGCAGCCAGGCCATCAGTTGCGGCAGCGGAAACGCGCCGCTCTGGCGCGCCACCTCTTTGCCGTTCCTGAACAGGATCAGGCTCGGAATGGAGCGGATCCCCAACTGCGCCGCCAACTGCTGATTGGCCTCGCTGTCGAGCTTGGCCAGCCGGCATTTGCCCGCCAGTTGCGCCGCGGCCTGCGCGAACACCGGCGCAAACGACTTGCACGGCCCGCACCAGTCCGCCCACACGTCCACCAGCAACGGCAGGTCGCCCTTGATCTGGCTGGCGTAGTCGCCCTGATTCAGCTCGAAAGGCTTGTCCAGCAGGACATCGGCCTTGCAGCGCCCACATTTCGGGTGGTCGCCCAGGCGATCGGCGGGGATGCGGTTGAGGCCGTTGCAGGTGGGGCAGGGGATGAGCAGTGCTTCAGTCATGGGGATTCTTCGATAGGCGTTCGGTGAGCATTAATTGGTGTCGCGGGAGCGAATTATCAATGTCGCAACTGCTCACAGTTTCAACCGGTTCCCGGCTCGAATCAAAACTACGCTGCAAGGCACCTGAACGTTTTGTGCGTCTATCGCCAGGAGATCGCTTTGCCTGAATCTGCGTGCTACTTTTGTTGCACTTTCGGGGAGTCCAACGACTCCTTTTTCTCGGAACGGAGTGACGCCATGTCTGTAACCTCCAGGATCCGTCGCCAAGGTGGGGCGGCGATCATCACGATACCGCCGACACTGCTCAAGCTCATGCACCTCGAAGTGGGGGCGCAGCTTGAACTGAATGTGGTGGATGGCGAACTGGTTGCCCGCCCGGTGGATCCACCCGCACGTAAACGCTACCGGTTGTCTGAGCTGCTTGAGGGGGCCGAGCAGCTACAAGAGTTGAATGCTCAGACGGCTGAAGCCCGGGAAGGCAGTCCGATCGGGCGGGAATTGGGTTGATGGTGCGCAGGCAACCCCCGCAGCGGGGGGATGTGTACTGGATTGATCCCAATCCCGTTGCCGGAAGGGAAATGATGAACCGCCACCGCTTTGTCGTTATCACGCCATGCGAGATCAACGCGTTGGGCGTCAGCATGACCGTCCCGGTGACCAGCGGAGGCAACTTTGCCCGCAGTTCTGGCCTTGCCGTGACCGTCAGCGGCCATGAGACCAATGGTGTGGCGGTGTGCAACCAGGTGCGAAGTTTCGATATCGAGCAGCGCGTGCGAGAAGGCTCGGCCAAGTTCATCGAGCGGTTGGACGACGTGACGATGGCGGACATCGTCGCCCGTGTCGTGAGCGCCATCGACCCTCTGGAATGAAACGGCTCACGACGAACAACTGATCTCCAGATGCTTGCCCCACTCCGGCGGTCGCTCGGCGTAGCTTTCCATCCCCGGCTGTTCCTCGAACGGCTTGCTCAGCACCGCGTGCAGGCGGCGAACCTCTGAATAGTCGCCGCTCTCGGCCGCTTCGATGGCCCGCTGGGCCAGGTAGTTGCGCAGTATGTACAGCGGATTGACCGCGTGCATGCGCGCCCGGCGCTGCTCCTGGCCGGTGTCGCCGTCCCGTGCGGCGCGGGCGACATAGCGCTCGCCCCAGGCATCGAAGCCCTTGATGTCGACGAAGTCGTCGCGCAGCCGGGCGACGGCCTGCTCCGCCGGCTCTTCGCCCAGGCGGCGGAAGAACAGGGTGTAGTCGACGCCGCTGTTCTGCATCAGTTGCAGCAACTGTTCGAGCAATGCCTGATCCCCGTCCTCGGCGGTGGTGAAGCCGAAGCGGCGGCGCATCAGGTCCAGGTAATGGGCCTGGAACAGCGGCAGGTACAGGCCGAGGGTTTCGCGCAGGGCCTCGACGCTGATGAACGGCGTCAGGGCCTGGGCCAGGGCGCTGAGGTTCCACTGGCCGACCGGCACCTGGTTGCTGAAGGAGTAGCGCCCCTGGTCGTCGGAGTGGTTGCAGATGAAGTGGGCGTCGAAGTCGTCGAGGAAGGCATACGGGCCGTAGTCGAAGGTGATGCCGAGGATCGACATGTTGTCGGTGTTCATCACTCCGTGGCAGAAGCCGTAGGCCTGCCATTGGGCGATCAGTCCGGCGTTGCGCTCGACGATCTCGCGGAACATCGCCAGGTACGGTTCCGGTTGTTCCAGGCAATGGGGGAAATGCTCGGCCAGCACGTGTTCGCCCAGTTGCTTCTGCTGCTCGGTGCGCTGGGTGTAGTAGAAGTATTCGAAGTGGCCGAAGCGGATGTGGCTCGGCGCCAGGCGCAGCACCATCGCCGCGCGTTCCTGTTTCTCGCGCCATACCGGGGTGTCTGAGCCGATCACGCACAAGGCGCGGCTGGTGGGGATGTTCAGGGCATGCAGCGCCTCGGAGGCGAGGAACTCGCGGATCGACGAACGCAGCACCGCACGGCCGTCGCCCATGCGCGAGAACGGCGTCTGCCCGGCGCCCTTGAGGTGCAGGTCCCAGTGTTCGCCGGCATCGTTGACCGCTTCGCCCAGCAGCAGGCCGCGACCGTCGCCCAACTGCGGCGTGTAGCCGCCGAACTGATGCCCGGAATAGACCATCGCCCGCGGTTCAGCCTCGGCCCAGAGCTTGTGGCCGCCGAACAGTTCGGCGAATTCCTTCGTTTCGGCCGTTGCGGGGTCGAGATCCAGCAGCGCCAGGGCGGCCGGGCTGGCGACCACCAGCCGCGGATTGTCGATGGGGTCGGGCAGCACATGGGCCGAGAACGCATCGCCCAGGCGGGCGAAGCGGTTGTCGAAGGTCAGTTCGTCGAGGGCTTTCAAGGGCCGGCTCCAGCAGAATGTCCGAGCATTCTGCTGGGAATAGGCCGGTTAGTCGAGCTTGGCCGGCGGCGGTTCCTGCAGCGGCTTTTGGTTGTCGGCGACCGGCACGATGGTTTTGGCCTCGGGCTCGATGGGCACCATCTTGTATTCCTGGCCGTGGAGGTTTTTCAGGTAGACCTCCATCTGGCGGAACGAGATGTTGATGTGCTGCTTCTTGAACTCGCGGTTGATGAAGCGGTTGACCTCGTCGATCACCGGGTTGCGGTCGCCGAGGTCGCGCACGTGCATGCGCAGCTCGTGGTCCAGGGTGCTTTCGCCGAAGTTGAGGAAGTACACGTGCGGCTCCGGCTCCTTGAGCACCCGCGGGTTTTCCCGGGCGGCCTTGAGCAGCAGTTCCTTGACCAGGTCCAGGTCCGAGCCGTAGTCCACGCCCAGCTTGAGCGTGACCCGGGTGATGGTGTCGGTCAGCGACCAGTTGATCAGTTGCCCGGTGATGAACGTCTTGTTCGGGACGATGATGTCCTTGCGGTCGAAGTCGGTGATGGTGGTGGCGCGGATGCGGATCTTGCTCACCGTGCCCGACAGGTTGCCGATGGTGATGGTGTCGCCGATCCGCACCGGGCGCTCGAACAGGATCATGATGCCGGAGATGAAGTTGGCGAAGATCTCCTGCATGCCGAAGCCCAGGCCCACCGACAGCGCCGCCACCAGCCATTGCAGCTTGTCCCAGCTCACGCCGAGGGTGGAGAGGGTGGAGACGAAACCGACCCCGGCGATCACGTAGGACAGCAGCGTCGTGGTGGCGTAGGCGCTGCCCTGGGCCAGGTTCAGTTTCGACAGCACGAACACTTCCAGCAGGCCCGGCAGGTTGCGCGCCAGGGCGAAGGTGATGCCGATGATGATCAGCGCGCCGAGCATGTCGCCGATGCTGATCGGCACCATGCTCATGTTGGCGCCGGTGCCGCTGGTGTATTCGTAGAGGGTGACGTTGTCCAGGTACGAGAACACCGTGATCAGGTCCGCCCACGCCCAGTACAGCGCGGCGATGAAGCCGCCGAGCAGGGCCAGGCGGATCAGGCGCAGGGACTGTTCGTTGACCTTCTCGATGTCCAGGGTCGGCTCTTCGATGACGGCCTCGCCGTCGCCGGCCTCCTTGGCCGCCTGCCGCTTGGCCAGCGCCCGCTGGTAGGCCAGGCGCCGCGCCGCCACGGCCAGGCCGCGCACGAAGGTGGCCTCGATGACCAGCCAGAGCATCAGCAGGTACAGGGTGTTGATCAGGCGGTCGCTGAGCTTCAGCGCGGTGTAGTAGTAGCCGAAGCACACGGCGACGAACAGCGCGATCGGCAGCAGGGTGAACATGATCCCCACGGCCTTGCGAAACAGCGAGGCGTTCTCGTGGGTCGGGCTGCTGATCAGCAGGCGGCTGAGCAGCCAGGCCATCAGGGCGTAGCAGGTCAGCACCACCGGCATGCCGATCACGTCGTCGGCCAGCGCCGCCGGTTGCAGCTCGGCGACCGCCACCACGGCCACCAGCGCCATCACCACCAGCCCGAGCCGGCGGATCCAGCCCTGGAGGAACTCGACCTGCGGCTTTTCCCAGCGGAAATGCAGCTCGGCCACGCCGCCCGGCGCGAGGATCCGGTAGGCGGTGTAGAACACCAGCCAAGCCTGGGCCATCTGCAGCAAGGCCGCGCCCATGTTGGCGTTCTGCCCCCGGGCGTCGATCTGCAGGGCCAAGCCGCAGAGGGCCAGGCCCAGGGTCACCGGCATCGCCAGCAGGATGTTGATCAGGATCGCCTGAGGCGTGTGCCACTGGCTGTCGCGCTTGAAGTGGCCGATGTCCTGGTGGACCTTGTTCAGGCGCGCATACAGGTGCTTGCGCCGCCACAGCAGCGCGCCGATCAGCAGCGCCAGCGGCAGGAACAGCAGCGGACGCTGGGTCAGGCCGTCGGTCAGTTCGCTGAGGCTGGAGGCCAGCGGCAGGGTGTCGATCTGCCGTTTGAGGCGCTCCGGAATGCCGCGCATCCATTCCAGGTCCAGCGGCTTGTTGCTGGGGATCCAGAACATCTGCTCGTCGAGGGTCGCGCGCAGGCTCTGGGCGGTGCTCAGCAATTGCTTCTGGTTCAGTTGCAGGGTGATCGATTCGTTGAGCACCGCGCTCAGTTCGCGGTTCAGGCGCTCCAACAGGTCGGCGCGGGTGTTGGCCAGCTCCAGCAGGCTTTTGCGCAGTTGCGGGGTGACTTGCTCCGGCGGCTGGGTGGACAGCAGGTTGTCGACGTAGGCGGCCGGGTTGCTCAGCAGCTCACGCTGCTGGCTGACTTCGAACTGGTACAGGCGGATGTCGGCGATCTGGTCCGCCAGGTCACGGTCGACCCGCAGCCGCGGCAGCGCCTGCTTCTGCTTGTAGAGGATCTTGGACAGCAGCAGGCTGCCCTTGAGCACGTTGATCTGCTCGTCGAGGGCCGAGTCGCTCTGGGTCAGGCTGTCCAGCTGCTGCTTGGTCTGCAGGTTCTGCTGGGTGACTTCGTTGAGGCGGTCGGTGCTCTTGAGCAAGTAGTCCGAGAGCTTCAGGTTGGCCGCGCTTTCGGTGGCCAGCAGGCTGCTGCCGCCGGCCTTCTGGGCCTCGATGGACTGTTGGGTGACGGTCTCCTGGGACTGGGCCAGGCGCTTCTGGTTGATCAGGGTCTGCAGTTCCTGAAGCTCGCGGTCCAGGCGGTCGGACTTCTCCGAGAGCAGGTCATGCTGGCTGTTGCCCAGGTCCTGCAGCTGGCTGTTGCCGGCCAGTTCCTGGCGGCGCAGCGGGATCAGGGCGTTCAGGGCCACGAGTTCGGCATTGAGCAGGTCGCGCTGTTCGGCGGTCAGCGGCTTGCCGCTGTCCTTGCCGGTCTTGAGCACGGTGTTGATCTGCTGGATGCGCGTCTGGCTGCCGGCGATCTCGGCCTGGGCGCGCTCGGGGCGGGTCTGGGCGGTGATGATCAGGCTGTTGGCGTCGGCCAGGGCCTTCTGCATGTCGCTCTGCTGGGTCGAGCGCTCGGCCAGCATCTGTTCCAGTTGCGCGATCGATTCCTTGGGGAAGCGCTGCGCCACCGGCACCACGCTGCTGGCCTTGAGCCGCGTCAGTTCGCGGGTGTTGTCGAGGGTCTGCTTGGGGGCGGTGGCCAGCTGCTGCTTGAGGTCGCTCAGCTTGCGTTCGTAGTCGCGCCGGTTGTTGAGCTGGGTCAGCGTGTTCTGCAGCACTGTCTGCAGGGCCTTCTGGTCGGCCTCGGGCAGTTTGCGGTCGGCGATCTTGTCCAGGCTGGCCTGCACGGCTTCGCTGGACGGCGGCTCGGCGGCGTGGAGCGGGCCGACGGAAAGACTCAGGCCCAGCAGGGCCGCGGCGAAAAAGGAACGCAGGGTAGGCATAGAGACCGGTCAAGCAAGTGAAGGTGGACGCAGTTTAGAGGAAGAGCCCGGGGCCCGGGCGACTTCCTTCGGGGAATCTGACGCCCACTTTGCCGATCTTGTTCCCGTCCATGACCGCGACCGTCCAGTGGGTGTTGTTCCACTCCACCTGGTCGCCGACCACCGGGGCGCCCCCGACTTTCTGGGCGATGAAGCGGCCCAGGGTCATGTCCGGATCGATGCCCTCGGCGGACAGGCCGTAAAGGGCGGCGACGGCTTTAAGCTGGGCGTCTCCTTCGAGCACGAAGTCGCCGAAGAAGCGCAGGTCCAGGCCCCGCTGCGGCGCCTGGCTGAACAGTTTTCCGAGGGCCGGCAGGTTGTGTTCGTGGCCGATGACGCACAGCAGATCGTCGACTTCCAGCACCGTACTACCCGACGGATGGAGCAGTTGCTGGCCACGGAACAGGGCTGCGATGCGGGTGCCTTCGGGCATTTTCAGCTCGCGCAGGGGCGAACCGATGCACCATTTCTCCGCGCCGAGGCGGTAGACGAACAGCTCCCACTCACTGGTGACGTGCACCTCCAGCGCCGAGCGGGAGATCGGCGCCGGCTCCGGCGGCACGGTGACCTTCAGCAGGCGGGCGACCCAGGGCAAGCTGGTGCCCTGCACCAGCAGCGACACCAGCACGATGAAGAAAGCGAGGTTGAAGTACAGCTGTGCATTGGGCAGCCCGGCCATCAGCGGGAACACCGCCAGGATGATCGGCACCGCGCCGCGCAGGCCGACCCAGGAAATGAAGGCTTTCTCGCGGCCGTGGAACGCCTTGAACGGCAGCAGGCCGACCACCACCGACAGCGGCCGGGCGAACAGGATCATCCACAGCGCCAGGCCCAGGGCGGGCAGGGCGATGGGCAGCAGGTCGTGCGGGGTGACCAGCAGCCCCAGCACCAGGAACATGCCGATCTGCGCCAGCCAGGCCATGCCGTCGAGCATGTGCAGGATGCCGTGGCGGCTGCGCACCGGGCGGTTGCCGATCACCAGGCCGCACAGGTACACCGCCAGGAAGCCGCTGCCGTGCAGGGCGTTGGTCAGGGCGAACACCACCAGGCCGCCGGCGATCACCAGGATCGGGTACAGGCCGGTGGCGAGGTTGATCCGGTTGACCAGTTGCAGCATCAGCCAGCCGCCGCCCAGGCCGATCACCCCGCCGATGCCGAACTCGCAGATCAGGTGGGTGAGCAGGCTCCAGTGCAGGCCGGTCTGGCCGCTGGCGAGCATGTCGATCAGGGTGACGGTGAGGAACACCGCCATCGGGTCGTTGCTGCCGGATTCGATCTCCAGGCTGGCGGTCACCCGCTCGTTCAGGCCTTTGCCGCCGAGCAGCGAGAACACCGCCGCGGCGTCGGTGGAGCCGACGATGGCGCCGATCAGCAGGCCCTGGATCAGGTTCAGGTCGAACAGCCAGGCCGCGGCCATGCCGGTCAGGCCCGTCGTGATCAGCACCCCGACCGTGGCCAGCGACAGCGCCGGCCACAGCGCCACGCGGAAACTCGACACCCGGGTGCGCAGGCCGCCGTCGAGCAGGATCACCGCGAGCGCCAGGTTGCCGACCAGGTAGGCCGTCGGGTAGTTGTCGAAGATGATCCCGCCGCCGTCGACCCCGGCGGTCATGCCCACGGCGAGGATGATGACCAGGATCGGGATGCCCAGGCGGGAGGACAGTGAGCTCACCAGAATGCTTGCACCTACCAGCAACGCGCCGATCAAGAACAGGCTGTTGATGGTCGTCGCATTCAAAGGCATCACTCCAGAAAAGCGTAAAGGCGGGCACGGACTGACCATGCAGTCTGTGTGCCAGCGATAATAACCTGCGCAAATGCGCGGCTGTCAAAGAGCTTTTTGCGCACCCCTTGCGATACCGCGGACAGACTTGGATTTTGTGGTGAGGGAGCAGGCTCCCTCACCGCTGGAGGGCTTAGAGGCTGAAGCGGCCGACCATGTTGTTCAGATCCAACGCCAGGCGCGACAGTTCGTTGCTCGCCGCACTGGTCTGATTCGCGCCGGTGGCCGACTGCACCGAGAGGTCGCGGATGTTCACCAGGTTGCGGTCCACTTCCCGGGCAACCTGCGCCTGCTCTTCGGCGGCGCTGGCGATCACCAGGTTGCGCTCGTTGATTTCGACGATGGCGCTGTTGATGGTGTCCAGCGACAGGCCGGCGCCGCGGGCGATGTTCAGGGTCGATTCGGCGCGTTCGGTGCTGTTGCGCATCGAGTCCACGGCATGTTCGGTGCCGCTCTGGATGCTGCCGATCATCCGCTCGATCTCGCTGGTCGACTGCTGGGTGCGGTGGGCCAGGGCCCGCACTTCGTCGGCCACCACCGCGAAGCCGCGTCCGGCTTCGCCTGCACGGGCGGCCTCGATGGCGGCGTTGAGGGCCAGCAGGTTGGTCTGGTCGGCCAGGCCGCGGATCACGTCCAGCACCTTGCCGATGTCGCGGGATTCGTTGGCCAGGTCGCCGATCAGGGTGGCGGTGCTCTGCACGTCGGCGCTCATGCGTTCGATGGCGCTGACGGTCTCCATCACCAGGTCGCGGCCGTCGCCGGCGGAGGTGGTGGCGTGCCTGGAGGCTTCGGAGGTGCTGACCGCGTTGCGGGCGACCTCTTCCACGGCGCTGGTCATTTCGTTGACCGCGGTGGCGGCCTGCTCGATCTCGTTGTTTTGCTGGGTCAGGCCACGGGCGCTTTCGTCGGTGACGCTGTTGAGCTCTTCGGCGGCGGAGGCCAGTTGGGTGGCCGAGCCGGAGATCCGCTGCAGGGTATCGCGCAGCTTGGACTGCATCTTGGCCATGGCCGCCAGCAGGCGACCGGCTTCGTCGCTGCCGTCGACGTGGATCGAGCGGGTCAGGTTGCCTTCGGCGATGGTTTCCGCCGCGTCCAGGGCCTTGGCGATCGGCTTGGTGATGCTGACGGTCAGCAGCCAGGCGAACAGGAACGTCAGGCCGGTGGCGATCACCAGCAGGCTCACCACTAGGGTGAACGCGGTGGCGTACTGGTCGGCGGCGTTCTGGTTGGTCTTGCTGATCTGCTCGCCGTTGATCTGCATCAGCTGGTTGAGCACGGTGTTGATCGCTTCGGAGTTGTCCAAAAGCTCGGTGTTCACCAGATTGCGCAGCGCATCCACCTGATTGTTGCGCGACAGGGTCTTCATCCGGTCTTCGATCTGGCGGTACTGCGCCAGCAACTGCACGTACTGGTCATAGGCGGCACGTTCCTGCGGGCTGCTGATCAGCGGCTCGTAGTCGGTCTGGGCCTTGCGGATCTGCTGGTTGCGCATCTCCAGCAGCTCGATGGTCTTTTGCTGGACGTCCGGCTCGCGGTTCACCAGCAGGCGGTACGACAGCACCCGCAGGCGCAGGGACAGCTGGGTGAACTCGTCGAGGTTCTTGATGCTCGGCACGCTGCTGGTGGTGATGTTCTCGGCGGCGCTGCGGATGTTGCTCATCTGGTTCAGGGCGAAGACGCCGAGGATCAGCATCAGGGCGCCGATCAGCGAGAAACCGGTGAAGGCCCGGGGGGCGATGTTCATGTTGCGAAGGGACATTGGGGATACCAGGAAGGGCCGCGTCCTTGCGGGCTGAGACTGCTGTTGGCTGACTTATCGGTCATGGGATGGAAGTCTTGAGCCCCTGTGCGCATTTGCCGCATCGGGCCCCAAGCGACGAAGTGCAGGAACCCAATCGGCCGACGGCAGTCTCTAAAGCTCGCGAGAACGGTCGACCGCCAGGAAAATCAAGGCCTTGCGCCGGTTTAACCCTGGCATCCACGGTGACTTTTCTTTATCGTACGCGCCCTTTGAAAAATGCCTGGAAATCAAAATGTTGGAAGCCTCCCTCAGCCAATTGGAACAGCTCGTCAGCGACCTGGTGCAACAGAACCAGACCCTTTCGCACACCAACCAGTCCCTGACCGCGGAACTGGCCCAGGCCAAGGATGAAAACGAAAGCCTGCAACTGAGCCTGATGGAGCAGGAAGAGAAGCACGGCGCCACCGCCGCCCGCATCCAGGCCCTGGTCGACCGGGTCAACGCAGGTCCGGTCAGCGTATGAGCCACGGAGCCGGGGTAAAGGTCATCTCCATTCTCGGGGAAGACTATTCGATCAAGGCACCGGCCGGGGAAGAACAGACCCTGATGGACGCGGCCATGATGCTCAAGGCCGCGCTGGCCGACACCAAGCGCAAGTACCCGACCCTGATCGGCGACCGCCTGCTGGTGCTGGCGGCGATGAACCTGTGCTCGCAGCAGATCGAAATGAAGAAGCAGCACCAGCAGGAACTCGAGCGTTACCAAGAGCAAGTCAGCGCCACGGTCGAGACCATCGCCAAGACCATCCACCAGGGTTGATGGCCTGAGCACAACCTGGGAATAAGATTGTCGATCGAGCTGTATACAATCGGCACGGCTGTTGCAGTGTTTCAGCCTCTTATTCCTCGGGGGTGATCCATGCAGTTCTGGCGGCGCAGTATTCAGTGGCAGTTGATCCTCGGCATGGGCACCGCCCTGCTGGTCAGCATTCTGATCGTGGTCGGCATTTATACCCTGGTGGTCAACCGCCTCGCCCAGAGCTATCTGGTGGAACAGGCGCTGCCGTCGAGCATCGAGGCGACGCGCAACGACATCGAACGCATCCTCGTCCAGCCGCTGACGGCCGCCAAGGACATCGCCAGCAACCAGATGGTGCGCGACTGGCTCGCCAACGGCGAAGACAGCAGCCAAACGGCAGCCTTCGTGCAGTATCTGGAAGGCATCCGCGCCGAACATAAAGCGTTCACGGCGTTGATCGTCGGTACCGCCTCCAACCATTACCTCACCGAAAAGGGCCTGGACCGCACCCTCAGCCGCTCCAACCCGGCCGATGCCTGGTTCTATGCCTTTCTGGACAGCGGCCAGCCGCGCACCCTCAACATCGACAAGGACGGCGCCACCGGCGAGCTGGCGCTGTTCATCGACCTCAAGGTCGAGCAGGCCGGCAAGACGGTGGGCGTGGCGGGGCTCGGGCTGAGCATGAAAGAGCTGTCGCAGCTGATCCACGACTTCAGCTTCGGCGAGCGTGGCAAGGTCTATCTCGTGCGTTCCGACGGTCTGATCCAGGTGCACCCCGAGGCGCAGTTCAGCGGCAAGCGCACGCTGAGCGAGCAGATCGGCGCAGGTGCCGCGCAAGCCGTGCTGGGCCAGAAGACCGCGGTGAACGCCACCTTCAGGCGCGATGGCGAAGATTTCCTCGCCTTCAGCCTGCCGCTGCGCGATCTGGGCTGGACGCTGGTGGCCGAAGTGCCGCAGTCGCAGATCTACGCCGAGGCCCGCCGGGCGATGTGGATGAGCAGCGGCATCGGCGTCGCGGTGGCGCTGCTGTGCCTGGCGCTGGTGGTGTGGCTGGCCCAGGGATTGGTGCGGCCGATCCGTCAGGTAACAGCGGCATTGGTAGCGATCGGTAGCGGTGGTGGAGATTTGACCCATCGGTTAGATTCCAGCCGTGCCGATGAGCTGGGCGACCTCGCCCGCGGCTTCAACCGTTTCCTGGACAGCCAGCGCGCCATGATCGGCGAAGTGCTGACCACCAGCGAAAGCCTGCGCGTCGCCGTCGGCCAGGTTGCCCGGGTGGTGGACAACACCGCCGAGCGTTCCGGCCGCCAGCAGGAAATGACCGACATGGTCGCCACCGCCGTCCACGAAATGGGCCTCACCGTGCAGGAGATCGCGCAGAACGCCGGCAATGCCGCGCTCGCCTCGCAGACCGCCCGCGACGAGGCTCAGCAGGCGCAGGAAGTGGTCGGCGGCTCAATCCGCCATATCGAAAGCATGTCCGACGAGATCGGTGTCGCGGCCGGCGCGGTCGGCGAGCTAGCCCAGCAGGTGGCGTCCATCGATCAGGTGCTGGCGGTGATCCGCGGCGTGTCCGAGCAGACCAACCTATTGGCGCTCAACGCCGCCATCGAAGCGGCCCGGGCCGGAGACATGGGCCGTGGCTTTGCGGTGGTGGCCGATGAGGTGCGCACGTTGGCGCGGCGCACCCAGGCCTCCACCGACGAGATCCAGCAGATGATCGGCAGCCTCAAGCAAGGCGCGGAAAACGCCGTCTCGTCGATGCGCTCCGGCCAGGCCGCCACCGGCACCGGGGTCGAGTCGAGCCAGCGCACCGGCGCGTCGCTGACCGCTATCACCGGGCAGGTGGAACGCATCAGCGACATGAACCATCAGGTGGCGACGGCGACCGAAGAGCAGTCGGCGGTGACCGAAGAGATCAACCGCAACGTTCAGGGCATTTCCGATCTGGCCCGGGCCACGGCGGGAGAGGTCAGGGCGTGCCGCGAGGACTGTCAGATGCTGCGGCGCCTGGCCGATGACCTGGCGCGGCAGATGGGCGGGTTCAAGCTGAGTTGATGGGGTCGACGCCATCGCCAGCAGGCTGGCTCCCACCTTGGAACGCGTTCTCCTGTGGGAGCCAGCCTGTTGGCGAATGGCCCTCAAAAACCACACATGACTTGGATCAGAACCAGGCGTCCTGCATGGCCAGGCAGGTATCGTCCCGAGCCTCCAGCAAGGTCAGCTCATGGTGGCACCCCGGCACCTCCCAGGTCAGGAAATACCGCGCCGCCTGCAGCTTGCCCTTATAGAAGTCGGCGTCCGCCGCATTGCCCTTGGCCAGGCCTTCCTCGGCACGGATCGACTGCTCCAGCCAACGCCAGCCGATCACCGCGTGGCCGAACACTTTCAGGTACAGCGCCGAATTCGCCAGGCTGCCGTTGACCTTGCCTTGGGCCAGGTCGGTCAGCAGGCCGAGGGTCACGCCTTGGAGGCGGGCCACCAGTTTCTCCAACGGCTCACGCAGCGGCGTGAGCGCATCGAACGCTTGGGCGCGTTCGGCGGTGTCGGCGATCAGGCGGATCAGTTGCTTGAGCCCCGCGCCGCCGTTCTGCGCCAGTTTGCGCCCGAGCAGGTCGAGGGACTGGATGCCATGGGTGCCTTCGTGGATCGGGTTCAGGCGGTTGTCGCGGTAATACTGCTCCACCGGGTATTCACGGGTATAGCCGTGGCCGCCGAGGATCTGGATCGCCAGTTCGTTGGCCTTCAGGCAAAACTCCGACGGCCAGGATTTGACGATCGGCGTCAGCAGGTCCAGCAGCTCATGGGCCTGCTTGCGCCCGTCTTCGGTCTCGAGCGTGGTGGTGTCGTCGAACAGTCGGGCGGCGTACAGGCCGAGGTCGAAGGCGCCTTCCACGTAGGCCTTCTGGGTCAGCAGCATGCGCCGCACGTCCGCGTGGCGGATGATCGCCACCGGCGCCGTGGTCGGATCCTTGCTGTCCGGCAGCCGCCCTTGCGGCCGTTCGCGGGCGTATTCCAGCGAATAGAGGTAGCCGGCGTAACCGAGCATCACCGCGCCCATGCCGACGCCGATCCGCGCCTCGTTCATCATCTGGAACATGTAGCTCAGGCCGTGGTGCGGCTTGCCCACCAGATAGCCGACGCACTCGCCGTTGTCGCCGAAGTTCAGCGCCGTGGAGGTGGTGCCGCGCCAGCCCATCTTGTGGAACAGCCCGGCCAGCAGCACGTCGTTGCGTGGGCCGAGGCTGCCGTCGTCGTTGACCAGGAACTTGGGCACGATGAACAGCGAAATGCCTTTCACGCCCGGCGGCGCGTCCGGCAGCTTGGCCAGCACCATGTGCACGATGTTTTCCGACAGCGGATGGTCGCCGCCGGAAATGAAGATCTTGTTGCCCTTCAGGCGGTAGGTGCCGTCGGCCGCCGGTTCGGCGCGGGTGCGGATGTCCGACAGCGACGAGCCGGCGTGGGGCTCGGTCAGGGCCATGGTGCCGAAGAAGCGGCCGTCGATCATCGGCTCCAGGAAGCGCTGCTTCTGCTCCTCGGTGCCGAAGCTCTCGATCAGGTTGGCCGCGCCCATGGTCAGGAACGGGTACGAGGTGGTCGCCGCGTTGGCCGACTGGAAATGCACGAAGCAGGCCTGGGACAGCAGCGTCGGCAACTGCATGCCGCCGGCCTCGAAACTGCGCGCCGCATTGAGGAAGCCGGCCTCCAGGAACGCGTCCACCGCCGGCTTCACTTCAGGAATCAGGATCGCCTGGCCGTTCTCGTAGCGCGGTTCGTTCTCGTCGCCCTTGCGGTTGTGCGGCGCAAAGCGCTGCTCGGCGATGCTGCGGGCGGTGTCGATGGCGGCGTCGAAGGTTTCGCGGCTGTGTTCGGCAAACCGCTCGCGCCGGGTCAGACCTTCGGCGTCGAGGACTTCGTACAGCTCGAAAGCCAGATTGCGGGAACTGAGCAGCGTCTCGGACATGGCGGCCTACCTGTATTTGGAATGGATCGAGTCTAGGTGTGCGAATAAAGGCTGAACAGGAAGATTGATAACGGTGATGGAGAGGCAAAAAAAATGGGCGCCGGTGAGGGCGCCCATTTTTGTGTGGCTGGCAGAGTCGCTGATTAACCGATAGTCATCAGACTGGCGTTGCCGCCCGCCGCGGCGGTGTTGACGCTCAACGCCCGCTCGATCACCAGACGCTCCAGCGCAATGTTGGTCTCGCCCTGGGACAGGCCCTGGACGCCGACGATCGCGCCGCTGCGCTTGGCCACCTGCTCGCACACCGCGCGCAGCTGGTCGGAATGACCGTGGTGCAGCACGGCGTCGAACACCGTCTCGTCCTTGTTCCAGTCGGCCACGCGCTTGATCCGCGCCTGAATGTCCTTCGGCAGGCGTGCGAACAATGCCTTGCTGGTGTCGGACTCCGGCCAGACCGCCGAGCCGCCCACCGCCAGCACCGCGGCCAGCTGGGTCAGCAGGTCGCCTTCGATGTCCGCCAGGCACAGCACGTGCTCGCGCGGCAGGATCGTGTAGCTGTTGCGCTCGCCGGTCGGGCCGGCCAGCACGCGGGTGATGCCGCTCTGCGATTGGGCGCCGTACTGCACGCACAGGGTGCTGAGGTCAGCGTACTGGTTGCTGTCGGCCCAGGCCTTCAGGGCGGCCAGCGGCTTGGCCATGGCGTCGCGCAGGCGCACGTCCGGCGCGTTGGTCGCGTCGCCGCGGGCGAACGACTGCCCGATGGCGTCGGCCGGGCGGGTGGACAGCAGGCGGTACAGGTACAGCGGGCCGCCGGCTTTCGGGCCGGTGCCCGACAGGCCTTCGCCGCCGAACGGCTGGACGCCGACCACGGCGCCGACGATGTTGCGGTTGACGTAGACGTTACCGGCGTTGACGTTGTCGATCACCTTGGCGATGGTCTCGTCGATGCGGGTGTGCACGCCCAGGGTCAGGCCGTAGCCGGAGGCGTTGATCTGGCCGATCAGCTGGTCGATGTCCTTGCGCTTGTAGCGCACTACGTGCAGCACCGGGCCGAAGATTTCGCGCTGCAGCTCGTCGAAGCTTTCCAGCTCGATCAGGGTCGGCATGACGAAGGTGCCGCGCTTGACTTCCTCGGCGTCGGCGATGGCCACCTGGTAAACGCTGCGGCCTTTGTCGCGCATGCCCTGGATGTGCTTCTCGATGCCGGCCTTGGCTTCGGCGTCGATCACAGGGCCGATGTCCACGGCCAGGCGCTCAGGGTTGCCGAGACGGGATTCGGCCATCGCGCCCTTGAGCATTTCGATGACGCGGTCGGCGGAGTCTTCCTGCAGGCACAGCACGCGCAGGGCCGAGCAACGCTGGCCGGCGCTGTCGAACGCCGAGGACACCACGTCGATCACCACCTGTTCGGTCAGCGCCGAAGAGTCGACGATCATCGCGTTCTGGCCGCCGGTCTCGGCGATCAGCGGGATCGGACGGCCCTGGTTGTCCAGGCGGCCGGCGATGTTGCGCTGCAGCAGGCGCGCCACCTCGGTGGAGCCGGTGAACATCACGCCTTTGACGCGCTCGTCGCCCACCAGGCCGGCGCCGACGGTTTCGCCGCGGCCCGGCAGCAGTTGCAGCACGCCTTCCGGAATCCCGGCTTCGAGCAGCAGGCGCACGGCCTGGGCGGCCACCAGCGGGGTCTGTTCGGCCGGCTTGGCCAGCACCGGGTTACCGGCGGCCAGCGCGGCGGCGACCTGGCCGCTGAAGATCGCCAGCGGGAAGTTCCACGGGCTGATGCACACCACAGGGCCCAGCGGACGGTGGGCGTCGTTGCTGAAGTCATTGCGGGCCTGCACGGCGTAGTAGCGCAGGAAGTCGACGGCTTCGCGGACTTCGGCGATGGCGTTGGCGAAGGTCTTGCCGGCTTCGCGGGCCAGCAGGCCCATCAGCGGCTGGATCTCGGCTTCCATCAGGTCGGCGGCGCGCTCGAGGATCGCGGCGCGTTCGGCCGGCGGGGTGGCCTGCCAGATCGGCGCGGCGCTCAGGGCGCACTGGATCGCATTGTTGACGTCGTCGACGGTGGCTTCCTGCACGTGGCCGACCACGTCGCGGTGGTCCGCCGGGTTCAGCACCGGCGCCGGCGCTTCGTTGCTGGAGGCGCAGCCGAGCATCGGCGCGGCTTTCCAGTTGTTGTGCGCGGTGGCCAGCAGGGCACAGGACAACGACGCCAGACGGTGTTCGTTGGCCATGTCGATGCCGCTGGAGTTGGCGCGCTCGGAGCCGTACAGGTCACGCGGCAGCGGAATGCGCGGGTGCGGCAGGCCGAAGCCGCCTTCCACGGTGGCCATCTGCTCGATGCTTGCGACCGGATCGGCCACCAGTTCCTGGATCGAGATCGACTGGTCGGCGATGCGGTTGACGAACGAGGTGTTCGCGCCGTTTTCCAGCAGGCGGCGCACCAGGTAGGCGAGCAGGGTCTCGTGGGTGCCGACCGGGGCGTACACGCGGCACGGACGGTTCAGCTTGCCTTCGGCGACCTTGCCCACGACTTGTTCGTACAGCGGTTCGCCCATGCCGTGCAGGCACTGGAACTCGTACTGGCCCGGGTAATAGTTCTGGCCGGCGATGTGGTAGATGGCCGACAGCGTGTGGGCGTTGTGGGTGGCGAACTGCGGGTAGATGACTTCCGGCACCGACAGCAGTTTGCGGGCGCAGGCGATGTAGGAAACGTCGGTGTACACCTTGCGGGTGTAGACCGGGTAGCCTTCCAGGCCTTCGAGCTGGGCGCGCTTGATCTCGCTGTCCCAGTACGCGCCTTTCACCAGGCGGATCATCAGGCGGTGGCGGCTGCGGCGCGCCAGGTCGATGACGTAGTCGATCACGTACGGGCAGCGCTTCTGATAGGCCTGGATCACGAAGCCGATGCCGTTCCAGCCGGTCAGCTGCGGCTCGAAGCACAGGCGTTCCAGCAGGTCCAGCGACAGTTCGAGGCGGTCGGCCTCTTCGGCGTCGATGTTCAGGCCGATGTCGTACTGCTTGGCCAGCAGGGTCAGCGACAGCAGGCGCGGGTACAGCTCGTCCATCACGCGCTCGTACTGGGCGCGGCTGTAGCGCGGGTGCAGGGCGGACAGCTTGATCGAGATGCCCGGGCCTTCATAGATCCCACGGCCGTGGGAGGCTTTGCCGATCGAGTGGATGGCTTGTTCGTACGAGGCCAGGTACTTCTGGGCGTCGTGTTCGGTCAGCGCGGCTTCGCCGAGCATGTCGTAGGAGTAGCGGAAGCCCTTGGCTTCGAACTTGCTCGCGTTGGCCAGCGCTTCGGCGATGGTTTCGCCGGTGACGAACTGCTCGCCCATCAGGCGCATGGCCATGTCCACGCCCTTGCGGATCATCGGCTCGCCGCTCTTGCCGATGATGCGGCTCAGGGACGAGGTCAGGCCCGCTTCGTTGTGGGTGGAGACCAGCTTGCCGGTCAGCAGCAGGCCCCAGGTGGCGGCGTTGACGAACAGCGACGGGCTGTTGCCCAGATGCGGCTGCCAGTTGCCGGTGCTGATCTTGTCGCGGATCAGGGCGTCGCGGGTGCCCTTGTCCGGGATGCGCAGCAGCGCTTCGGCCAGGCACATCAGCGCCACGCCTTCCTGGGACGACAGGGAGAATTCCTGCAGCAGGCCCTGGACGATGCCGGCACGGCCGCCGGCGCTCTTCTGGTTGCGCAGTTTTTCCGCGATGGTCGCGGCGAGCTTGTTGGTGGCTTCGGCCATCGGCGCCGGCAGGCGGGCCTGTTCGATCAGCATCGGCACCACTTCCGGCTCGGGGCGGCGGTAGGCGGCGGTGATCGCGGCGCGCAGCACCGATTGCGGCAGGATGCTTTCGGCGAATTCGAGGAAGCATTGGTGGGCATGGTCCACGTGGACTTCGCCCGCGTCATCGGCGTCCTTGACGGCCAGGCCGTTGAGCTCGTTCAGGGTTGCACCACCCTCGAGTTTTTCCAGGTAATTGAAAATCGCCTGTTTGATCAGCCAGTGCGGCGTGCGGTCAATCGAGGTCGCGGCGGCTTTCAGGCGCTCGCGGGTCGGGTCGTCGAGTTTGACCCCAAGGGTGGTGGTAGCCATATTCTTATCCTCATAGGTGCCGCAATTGCGCGGCAACAGCTGGCGGCAAGATTAGCTTCGGCCCGGAAGAGGTGCAACCGGGTGCAACCCATTTTTTGTCGGAATTATCGGCAGCTCGTCAGGAATTATTTTCTGGCTTGAAGTGACCGCTCTAGCGTGCTGCTTTCGCGGGGGCGTCGTGCAGACAATGCGCCAGGCTGGGGGCAAAAACAGCCGTTTCGTCCGAAAAAGCGATGTAGGTGCAACTGATTCCCAAGAAACAGGTTGCACCTGTTCTGTTTTGTTGCATAGGATTCGCGCCCTAGGTGCAACCGGGACAACCCGGTGCATCGGCCGATGGCTTTCCTGGGGAAACATCGGTCATAAATGCGCGGCCGTGCATTTCGTCCTTCAGGCGTCAGTCTGCAGACGGTGCAACCGCCGCCGCTACATAAAAACAAAGCCAGGGCCGAAACGTAATGAGCGCAAGCAATCCAACACTGATCACGTTCGTGATCTACATCGCAGCAATGGTGCTGATCGGCTTCATGGCCTATCGCTCCACCAACAACCTCTCCGACTACATTCTTGGCGGCCGCAGCCTCGGCAGCGTCGTGACGGCCCTGTCCGCCGGTGCCTCCGACATGAGCGGCTGGCTGCTGATGGGCCTGCCGGGCGCCATCTACATGTCCGGCCTGTCCGAAAGCTGGATCGCCATCGGCCTGATCGTCGGCGCCTACCTGAACTGGCTGTTCGTCGCCGGCCGCCTGCGGGTGCAGACCGAGCACAACGGCGATGCGCTGACCCTGCCGGACTACTTCGCCAGCCGTTTCGAAGACAAGAGCGGCCTGCTGCGGATCATCTCGGCGGTGGTGATCCTGGTGTTCTTCACCATCTATTGCGCGTCCGGCATCGTGGCCGGCGCCCGCCTGTTCGAAAGCACCTTCGGCATGTCCTACGAGACCGCGCTGTGGGCCGGCGCTGCGGCGACCATCGCCTACACCTTCGTCGGCGGCTTCCTGGCGGTGAGCTGGACCGACACCGTCCAGGCCACCCTAATGATCTTCGCCCTGATCCTCACGCCGATCATCGTGCTGCTGGCCACCGGCGGCGTGGACACCACGTTCCTGGCCATCGAGGCCAACGACCCGAGCAACTTCGACATGCTCAAGGGCACCACCTTCATCGGCATCATCTCGCTGATGGGCTGGGGCCTGGGCTACTTCGGCCAGCCGCACATCCTGGCGCGCTTCATGGCCGCCGACTCGGTGAAATCCATCGCCAACGCCCGCCGCATCTCCATGACCTGGATGATCCTGTGCCTGGGCGGCACCGTGGCTGTGGGCTTCTTCGGCATCGCTTACTTCTCGGCCAACCCGGCCGTGGCCACTCCGGTCAGCGAGAACCATGAGCGTGTGTTCATCGAACTGGCCAAGCTGCTGTTCAACCCGTGGATCGCCGGTGTGCTGCTGTCGGCCATCCTGGCGGCGGTGATGAGCACCCTGAGCTGCCAGCTGCTGGTGTGCTCGAGCGCCCTGACCGAAGACTTCTACAAGACCTTCCTGCGCAAGTCCGCTTCGCAGCTGGAACTGGTGTGGGTCGGCCGCGCCATGGTGCTGCTGGTGGCGCTGATCGCCATCGCCATGGCGGCCAACCCGGAAAACCGCGTGCTGGGTCTGGTGTCCTACGCCTGGGCCGGTTTCGGTGCGGCGTTCGGCCCTGTCGTGCTGATTTCGGTGATCTGGAAGGGCATGACCCGCAACGGCGCCCTGGCCGGCATCCTGGTCGGCGCGGTGACCGTGATCGTGTGGAAGCATTTCGAACTGCTGGGCCTGTACGAAATCATCCCGGGCTTCATCTTCGCCAGCCTGGCGATCTACCTGGTCAGCCTGATGGGCCAGCCGAGCGCCGGCATGGTTCAGCGCTTCGAGGCGGCCGAGCAGGATTACCACCTGAACAAGTGAGGGCGACGGGCTGAGCCTCAGCCCATTGCCTGACCTGAAACGGCCCGTCTCCCCCCCGGAGGCGGGCCGTTTTTCATGCCTGCAATTTTTCAAGAGTATTGGAGAACCCTGTGGGAGCTGGCTTGCCAGCGATGGCGGCGTGTCGGTCAGCGAACAGTCGAATCTGCCGACCTCATCGCTGGCAAGCCAGCTCCCACAGATTCAGCGATGTATTTGAGGGATGTGTCTGTAGTTGAAAGCGCTGATTTTTGAAGGGGAGATCGAAGTTTCAAGTAGGGCAAATCTGATTTTCCTGTCACTGGCTCTCCAGTCTTGGCCCCTCATGCAGAATCGCCCGCCTTCATTCTGCAGAGACACATCGGATGTTCGCGCCTGCCCATCAACCGCGTTTCACGTTGACCCTCGAAGGCGCCCACTATGACCTCAAAGTGCTTGAGTTCACGGGCAAGGAAGCCATCAGCCAACCTTTTCGCTTCGACCTGGAACTGGTCAGCGAACGACCGGACCTGGATCTCGAAAGCCTGCTGCACCGTCAGGCGTTTCTGAATTTCGGTGTGCAAGGATCCGGCATCCACGGTCAGATCCATCGCGTCGGCCAAGGGGATTCGGGCAAGCGTCTGACCCGCTATCACGTCAGCCTCGTTCCGCGCCTGGCGTACCTCGGGCACCGAATCAACCAACGGATCTTCCAGCGGCAAAGCGTGCCGCAGATCGTGGCGCAGGTGCTCAAGGATCACGGGATCCTGCGCGATGCCTTCGAATTCCGTCTGGGCAGCGAATACCCGCCCCGGGAATACTGCGTGCAATACGCCGAAAGCGACCTGACGTTCATTCAGCGGCTGTGCGGCGAAGTCGGCATTCACTTCCACTTTCAGCACAGCCCGGAAGGGCATCTGCTGGTGTTCGGCGATGACCAGACCGTGTTTCCCCGCCTGGCCGGGGCGACGCCCTACCTGCCGGGCAGCGGCATGGCCGCCGCGGCGCCGGCGGTCAAGCGCCTGAGTGTCCGGGTCGAGACCCGCACCAGCGTGGTCACCCGCCGTGACTACGATTTCGAAAAGCCGCAGCTGTCCCTGGAGGCCCGGGTCGACAGCGAGCAGCGGCCGGTGCTGGAGGACTATCACTTTCCCGGCCAGTTCACCGAGCGGGAGGCCGGCAAGCGAATGGCCCGGCGAACCCTGGAGCGGCACCTGGCCGACCACTGCCTGGCGGAGGGGCACAGCGACGAATCCGCGTTGCTCAGCGGACATTTCCTGCAACTGATCGAGCATCCACGCCAGGACTGGAACGACCTGTGGCTGTTGACCGCCGTCGAGCACCGGGGGCGCCAGCCACAGGTGCTGGAGGAATCGGTCACCAGCGACGGGGAAGCGTTCCAGGGTTACCGCAACACTTTTCTCGCCACGCCGTGGGACGTCTTCTTCCGCCCGTCAGCGGTTCCGGAAAAACCGCGGATGTCCGGCTACCAGCCGGCGGTCGTCACCGGGCCGAAAGACAGCGAGATCCACTGCGACGAGTACGGGCGGATCAAGGTGCAACTGGCCTGGGACCGGGACGGCGAACTCAATGAGCATTCCAGTTGCTGGCTGCGGGTCGCCACCGGTTGGGCCCACGACCGCTACGGCAGCGTGCTGATCCCGCGGGTCGGCATGGAAGTGCTGGTGGGGTTCGTCGATGCCGACGCGGACAAGCCGCTGGTCATGGGCTGCCTGCCGAACGCCGCCACCCCAGTGCCGCTGGAGCTTCCGGCAGACAAGACCCGCAGTGTGTTCCGCAGCCAGAGCAGCCCCGGCGGCGGGGGCTACAACGAACTGCGCATCGAGGACCGCAAGGGCGCCGAGGAAATCTACCTGCGCGCCCAGCGCAACTGGACGCAGCATGTGCTGCACGACCAACAGGTGCGGGTGGACAACCAGCGCAGCGTCGTCGTCACCGGTCTGGCGAAGCACGAACTGAAGGCCGACGAACAGCGCATCACCCACGGCCGGCGCCAGGCCGAGGTGAAGCAGGACGACCACCTCACGGTGACCGGCGACCGGCATGTCCGCGTGAGCAGTCAGGCGTTCAGCGCCAGTGCACAGTTCCACGTCAGCGCCGGCCAGCAGGTGGTGATCGACGGCGGCGCCAGCGCGACGATCCAGGCGGGCGGACAGTGGATCAATATCGGCCCCGGCGGGATCTTCAGCAGCGTGCCGATCCAGGTGGGCGGCGCGCCGATGGCGCCGATGGCGGCGGCCCCGGCGGTGGCGGGGCAGGCGGCGGGGTTGGCGGCAGCGCCGGCGGCGATCCTGACCGCCGCGCAAATCATGAGCCTGAAAAGTGATGCGCCGTTCTGCGAAGAGTGCGAGCGGTGCAAGGAGGGAATCTGTGCGACCTGATCAATGGCTGGCGGCTGAGCCGCTGAAGCCTTCGGAACAGTTGTTTGCGGTGTTGAGCGGTGCCAGCGCGGGAGAGCCGCTCAAGGCTTGGCCCTCGCAGGCGCCGACACCGGTCTGGGCGGAAACGGCATTTTCCGAGTGGGAAGCGGTGATGCCTTACGTGGGAGTCGTTGCCGCCGACAGTGAGTTTCTGGAATGGGCGGCGAGCACCGAGTCTGAGGATTGGGGGTGGCTGGGGGTGTCCTCGGCAAGCCTTGAAGAAGTGGCCGCGCATCTTTGCAGCCTGACGCAAGTGCTTCTGTCGGATGGGCGCCCGGCGTTCTTCCGGTTCTGGGACGGGCGCTTCCTGTTGCCGATCCTGGCGTCGCCTGAGGTCGATGCGGAGACGCTGCTGGCGGTCTTCGGGCGTGCCCTGGTCAATGGCCGGGCGGTGACGGTCGGTGGCCGGGGGCAAGCCTCGGGGTGTGCCTTTCCTTGGTGGCGGGTGCCGCAAGGGCTGCTGGCGTCGTTCGGCGGCGATGTCCGGATGCGCAACGCTTTGCAGTGGCTGAACGAGGCGCATCCGGCGCTGGCCCAGGCATTTCCAGCCGATGTGCTGCGCCACAAGGTCGCAAGGTTTTATCGGGTTTCGGTGTCGCAAGAGGCGTCGGAAACGGCGCTGCTGGATTACCTGTTGGAGGAAACGCAGTGAGGTTGGCGGGCGAGGGGCCTTAGCGGCCCGTTCGGCTGCGGCCCCCTGACTTGCCGCCCGGTAAAAGGTAAACTTTGCGGCCCTCGCAGGAGCCACCATGAATTATCGTCACGCCTTCCATGCCGGCAACCACGCCGATGTGTTCAAACACCTGACCTTGACCCGCCTCATCGCCCTGATGTCGCGCAAGGAGCAGCCGTTTGCCTATCTCGACAGCCACGCCGGCATCGGCCTGTATGACCTGCAGGGCGATCAGGCCAACCGCACCGGCGAATACCTGGAAGGCATCGCACGGTTGTGGAACCAGCCTGACCTGCCGGCGCTGACCGCCGACTACATGCAGGTGCTGCACGAGATGAACCCGGACGGCCAGCTGCGCTACTACCCCGGCTCGCCGGAACTGGCGCGGCGCCTGACCCGGCCGCAGGATCGGGTGTTGCTCAACGAGAAGCACCCGCAGGACGGCGTGCTGCTCAAGGACAACATGAAGGGCGACCGTCGGGTGGCGGTGCACCTGGGCGAAGGCTGGCACGTGGCGCGGGCGCTGCTGCCGGTGGCCGAAAAACGTGCGGTGATGCTGATCGATCCGCCGTTCGAGAAGCTCGACGAGATGCAGCGCTGCGCCGCTTCCCTGAAAGAGGCGATCTCGCGGATGCGTCAGACCGTGGCGGCGATCTGGTACCCGGTGAAGGACCAGCGCGCCCTGCGCCGTTTCTACCAGGATCTGGCCGGCACCGGCGCACCGAAACTGCTGCGGGTCGAACTGCTGGTGCATCCCCTGGACACGCCCAACAGCCTGAACGGCTCGGGACTGGCGATCGCCAATCCGCCGTGGGGGCTGGAAGAGGAGTTGCGCGAGCTGCTGCCGTGGCTGTCCAAGAAGCTTGGGCAGACCCAGGGCGGCTGGCAGATGGATTGGTTGATCGCCGAGAGCTGATCAACATTTAACCAGTTGTGGCGAGGGAGCAACGCCCTCGCCACGGTTTCAAGCTTAGTTGCCCGCCAGGCTCGGCGGCATGCACACGCCGGTGCCGCCGATTCCGCAGTAGCCTTCCGGGTTCTTCGCCAGGTACTGCTGGTGATAGGCCTCGGCGAAGTACACGGTCGGGGCCTGCTCGATCTCGGTGCTGATCTCGCCCAGGCCGGCCTTGTTCAGCTCGGCCTGGTACACAGCCTTGCTCTTGTTCGCCGCATCCAGCTGCTCCGGGGTGGTGGCGTAGATCACCGAACGGTACTGGGTGCCGATGTCGTTGCCCTGGCGCATGCCTTGGGTCGGGTTGTGCAGTTCCCAGAACATGTTCAGCAGGTCCTGGTAGCTGACTTTCGCCTTGTCGAACACCACCAGCACCACTTCGGCGTGAGCGGTCAGGCCCGAGCAGACTTCTTCGTAGGTCGGGTTCGGCGTGTAGCCGCCGGCGTAGCCGACCACGGTGCTGACCACGCCCTCGCGCTGCCAGAAGCGGCGCTCGGCGCCCCAGAAGCAACCCAGGCCGAAAATGGCGAACTCGACATCGTCGAAGAACGGGCCGAGCAGCGGGGTGTCTTTGAAGACGAAATGGTTTTCGGGCAGGGCCATCGGGGTTTCGCGGCCGGGCAGGGCTTGATCTTGAGTCGGTAACACGTTTTTGTTCACCAGAATTTCCGAGCGCAGAACCATGATCGTTCCTCTCAGTCAGGATGGGATGTTCAATCAGCAGACCGCCAGTGTGCCCAATGATGCCGAGTTAATCACTAGCCAAACGATGTGGGATTGGCCCATCCGGGCCGGGGCAGGGCTTACAGGGACAGCGGGCCGCGCGGGTAGCGCTTGAGCGTGCCGATCAGTTCGGCGCCGGGGATCGGCCGGTCGAACAGGTAGCCCTGGCCGACGTCGCATCGGTGGCGGCGCAGGAACGCCAGCTGCTCGGCGGTCTCGATGCCTTCGGCCACCACCTTCAGCTTCAGGTTGTGGGCCATGGCGATCACGGCGGAAGTGATTTCCATGTCGTCCTGGTTGTCCGGGATCTCATGGATGAAGCTGCGGTCGATCTTGATGATGTCGATCGGGAATTTCTTCAGGTAGCTGAGCGACGAGTAGCCGGTGCCGAAGTCGTCCATGGCCAGGGTCAGGCCCAGGCGCTTGAGCTGGTCGAGCTGCAGGTGGGTGTCTTCGGTGGCCTCCAGCAGCAGGCCTTCGGTCAGTTCCAGTTCCAGCAGGTTGGCCGGCAGCGCTTCTTCCTTGAGGATGTTGGCGATGGACGCCACCAGGTCCGGGTCGGAGAACTGCTTGGGCGACAGGTTGATCGCCACCTGCAGGTTGCCCAGGCCGGCGGCGGTCAGGGCCTTGCTCATGCGGCAGGCCTGGCGGGCGATCCATTTGCCGATCGGGATGATCAGCCCGGTTTCTTCGGCGACGCTGATGAACTGATCCGGGCGGATCATGCCGCGCTCCGGGTGGTTCCAGCGCAGCAGCGCTTCCATGCCCAGCAGCCGGCCGCTGCGCAGGCACAGCTTGGGCTGGTAGAACACGTCCAGTTCGTTCTGGGTCAGGGCCCGGCGCAGGTTGTTCTCGACGAACAGCTTGTAGCTGGCCTCGGCGTTCAAGGCTTCGGTGAACACCTGCACCTGATGCTTGCCGTTGGCCTTGGCCTTGTGCAGCGCCAGGCCCGCGTTGCGCATCAGGGTCTGCGGATCGCGGCCGTGCAGCGGCGCGCTGGCCAGGCCCACGGAACCGGTGACGCTGATCAGCTGGTTGTCGACGAACATCGGTTTGTCGAGGGTCATCAGCAGCTGGCTGGCGATCTGTTGGCCGGCCTCAAGGTCGGTGTTGTCCAGCAGCACCGCGAATTCGTTGCTGGCGAACCGCGCCAGGCTGCCGCTCGGGCTCAGGCTGTTGCGCAGGCGCCGGGCCAGGCTGATCAGCAGCTTGTCGCCGGTCTGGTGGCCGAGGCTGTCGTTGATCCGCTTGAAGTTGTCGATGTCCACCAGCAGCAGGCTGATCGGGGTATCGCTGTCTCGGGCGAAGCGCTCGTCCAGGTTGCGGATGAACGCGGGGCGGTTGCCCAGGTTGGTCAGGTTGTCGGTGTAGGCCAGGCGTTCGATGCGCTGCTGCGCCAGCTTGCTCTGGGTGATGTCTTCGTAGATGCCGATGTAATGGGTCAACTCGCGGTTGTCGCCGTAGACCTTGGAGATCGACAGTTGCCCCCAGTACGGTTCGAGGTTCTTGCGCCGGCTCTTGAATTCGCCCTGCCAACTGTTGCTCTTGGCCAGCGCCGACGGCGCGTCGAACAGCAGCTCGCTGAGGTTCTCCAGGGCCGGCAGCTCAGACAGGCGCTGGCCGTGGACTTCCTCGGTGGTGTACTGGGTGATGGCGGTGAAGCTGGGGTTGACGTACTCGACCACGCCTTCGCAGTTGACCAGCAGAAAGGCGTTGGCGCTCTGCTCGACCGCTCGCTGGAACAGGTGCAGGGCGCTGGTGGCGGTGCGTCGGTTGTGGTTGTTGATGACTTGGGCGAACTGGTCGGCCAGTTCGCCGGCAAAGGCGATCTCGTCGGATTGCCAGGCGCGGGTCACGCCGGTCTGCTCCAGGCAGAGCACGCCGACCACCTGGCCGTCGACCCGGATGCTGGCGTCGAGCATCGCATTGACGTCGCGCGGGCGCAGGGCTTCGGCCATGTCGCGGGTGCGCGGGTCGTGCATCGCATTGTGGGCGTCGATGGCGCGGCTGCTGTGCAGCGCCTCCATGTAGTCGGGGAAACCGCTGACGTCGATCACGTCCGGCAGCAGGTATTCCTGGCTGGCGCGGTGGTAGGCCGAGATCGGCACCAACTGTTGGCCTTCGAGGTTCCACAGGCTGGCGCAGTCGATCTCATAGATGTCGCAGGCGCAGCGGGTGATCAGTTCGGCCGCTTCCTGCAGCGAGTTGTGGCTGCTGTAGCGCTGGCGGGCCAGCAGCAGGATCAGGTCCTGCTGGGCGCGCACCCGCTCCAGGTGCTGCAGTTGTTCCTGCTGGGCGCGCTGGTTGAGTTCCAGGGCGATCTGCAGGCGTGAGTTCTGGGTTTCCAGGTCGACGGAGGGCAGCGCCGGCACGTCGTCGAACACATCGTCGACCACCAGCAGGTAACCGCGCAGCAGATGGCGGTTGTGCTGTTTGTAGGCCTCTCCCAGTTCCAGCACGCTCAGCACGCCGGCGGCGGTGTGCAGGGTGTAGCGCACCAGGTAATGGGGGCTCGCGCTCAGTTGCTGCTGGATCGTGTCGTGCAGCTGATAGCGCGCCTCCGGCTCCATCAGGCTGGCGTAGGGCGAGCCGACTAGGGCGCAGAGCTCGACGGCCGGCTGGCCGAACTGGCGTTCGCAGTTGGGGTCGAGGAACAGCATCGCCCAGCTCGCTTCATTCAGGCGCTCGAAACGCAGCATGCCGAGCCGCGAGGGCACAGGCAACTGCGTCACTACCTCGGCCACCATACGGCTGGCGGCATCGGGTTGGCTCTTCATGAAGGGAACTCGCTTGGAAATATGCTGAACGCGCCGGGCTCTCGCCCTCTTTACTGTTGCCTGCGGCAAGGTTGCATCATTGCGGCACCGACTGACAAGAGAGATGAAGGCCAAGTGCTATAAGAATGTGTCGGCTGACCGGCGCATTTCTCCAGCGGGCCGCGAAAAACAATCCGGGGGTGGCGCAAGAGTGCCGTCCCAGAGCCTTTTGCTCACGGAACGGCAGTGCTGGCGGATCAGCGCAGCGGGATGCTGACCGACTGCAGACGCTTGCCGTCGCGGTCGTGATAGTGAACCTGCAGACGGTCGGCCTCCACCACCAGGTGGGCGAAATTGTCCTGGCTGATCACCTGACCGGTCAGTTCATGTCGGTAATCGCCGGTCGCGGTGCAGGCCAGCGGCTTGTCGAGGATGAAGGTGGACGCCTTGGCGTAGGGCAACAGCATGCTGTTGTGCAGCGGCGAGGACACGACGGTGTGCACCTCGAAGTCCGGATCTTCGCTGTGGCTCAGGCGGGCGGTCAGCGAGCCGTGCACGTCGCCGCTGACGAACACGACATTCTCGATCCTGTGCCGGCGGATGGTCTCCAACAGGCGCAGGCGCTGCTCGGGGAAACCCATCCAGGCATCGTCGCCGTTGAGCTTGCGGTCCGGGTAGAACATCACGCTGGTGACCACGAACTTCACCCGCGCCGGGCTGTGGATCAGCCACTTGAGCAGGGCCTGCTCCTGTTCCTCGTCGAGGATGCGCCGGTCGCCGGCTGCCAGGTTGCGCCGGGTGCGGCTGTCGGTCACGAACCATTCGATGTCACCGTCGGCGAACCGATACCAATAGCGTTCGGGTTTCGCGCGATTGATTTGCGACTGTTCATCCAGCTCATGTGCCGGGCTATGGCTGACCTGGTAACTTTCGTAGGCGGCCATGGCATTGCGAAACAACGCGTGATCGTTCTTTGTGGCATTGGCCGGCCAGTTGTCTTCGATCTCGTGGTCATCGAGGATCATGTAAGTGGAAGTGCCGGACATTAGTTGCCGAATGTTCGGTTGAGAGAACGCAGTTCGATACTTTTTATGAATGTCCTCGTGTTCCCGATCCGGCGCGATCCGGTTCAGGTCATCGACATAGACTTGATCCCCGGTCATCAGCATGGCGCTCACCGGCGGTTGCGCATCATGGGCCAGCCGATGGATCGACGCGAAGATCCGGTCACCCAGAGCGGGCAGCGTGGCGATGCCGGCGGTCATCCGCAAGTAGCGGCACGAACCCACGACATAGGCCCGGGGCTGCGACCGCTTGCCCGAGCGCGTACGCAGGCGATAGGTCGCCCTGGGCCATTGCAGCGGCAACTCCGCGACGCTCTCCACGGTGTGCGCCGGACTCATCGGGCTGAACCAGCCCGCCTGGTATTCGTGTTCGGTGTCTTCGCTCAAGTTGTTGAGCGCCACGACGCCTGACATGTCACTGCATGCATCGAGTTTGACGAAAGTTGCGTTTGACCAACGCGCTTCGCCGATCTTTCGATAGCGGACACCGGCAAATACCGGTGTGTTTCCATTGTGCTCGCCGCGAATGAATATCCGGGCGTGATGAGTTGTTACGTGGCCGAGAATCGGCCCAACGGTCGGTTTGAACATGTTCGAATCCATTCGAATGTAGGTGGAACAAAAAGAAACAGGCAATGAAGTTTCTGGGTGAACTTTTGCGCGCCAAGGTTAGTTGCGGGGCTTAAAAAAATATCGACGGGAAGTCGACCCGGGCTGTGGCCGAAGTCAGCGTGGCTTGTGGGAATAAGCGCTGCGAAGGCGGGTATTCAGGGCAAAAAAAGCCCCGCCAAAGGCGGGGTTGAGGTACGGGCGTGTGGCGCCCGAAATCGTGCGGCGTTCGGCCCTCCGTGGCGGGAGGGCCGAGCGTTTTACAGCAGGATGGTGCGGATGTCCGCCAGCAGGCTGCCCAGGCGCTGGGTGAAGCGTGCGGCGGCGGCGCCGTTGATCACACGGTGATCGTAGGACAGCGACAGCGGCAGCATCAGCTTCGGCTGGAAGGCCTTGCCGTCCCAGACCGGCTGGATGGTTGCCTTGGAGACACCGAGGATCGCCACTTCCGGCGCGTTGACGATCGGCGTGAAGCCGGTGCCGCCAATGTGGCCGAGGCTGGAGATGGTGAAGCAGGCGCCCTGCATCTCGTCCGACGACAGCTTCTTGGTCCGGGCTTTCTCAGCCAGGGAAGCGGCTTCGGCAGCCAGTTGCAGCAGGCTCTTCTGGTCGACGTTCTTGATGACCGGCACCAGCAGGCCATCCGGGGTGTCGACGGCGAAGCCGATGTTCACGTACTTCTTGCGGATGATCGCCTTGCCGCTCGGGGCCAGCGAACTGTTGAAGTCCGGCAGTTCCTTGAGCAGGTGCGCGCAGGTCTTGAGCAGCAGCGGCAGGATGGTCAGCTTGACGCCGGCCTTCTCCGCAACGGCTTTCTGGGCGACGCGGAAAGCTTCCAGCTCGGTGATGTCCGCCGAGTCGAATTGCGTCACGTGCGGCACGTTCAGCCAACTGCGGTGCAGGTTGGCGGCGCCGACCTGCATCAGGCGGGTCATCGGCACTTCTTCGATCTCGCCGAAGCGGCTGAAGTCCACGGCCGGGATCGGCGGGATGCCCGCGCCGCCGGTCGCGCCGGCAGCGGCGGCCGGGGCTTCCTTGGCCTTCTGCATCATGGCCTTGACGTAGACCTGCACGTCTTCCTTCAGGATGCGACCGTGCGGACCGCTCGGGCTCACGGCGCTCAGCTCGACGCCGAACTCGCGGGCCAGCTGACGCACGGCCGGACCTGCGTGAACCTTGGCGCCCGGTTTGGCTGGGGCGGCGACCGGAGCGGCAGCGGCAGGTGCAGCGGCAGCCGGAGCAGCAGCGGCTGGTGCCGGAGCGCTTGGGGCAGCAGCAGCGGCAGCTGGAGCCGGGGCAGCAGCCGGAGCGGCGCCCTTGACCTTCAGCTTCAGGATCAGGTCGCCGGTGCCGACTTCGTCATCCAGCTTGATGGAGACGCTTTCCACCACGCCGGCGGCAGGCGATGGAATCTCCATGCTCGCCTTGTCGGATTCCAGGGTGATCAGCGACTGGTCGGCTTCGACGCTGTCGCCGGCCTTGACCAGCACTTCGATGATCTTGGCCTTGCCGGCCGAGCCGATGTCCGGAACGTGGATGTCCTGGACGCTGTCGGCCACCGGCGCCGCAGGGGCGGCAGCCGGGGCAGGCGCGGCAGCGGCGGGCGCCGGGGCAGCCGCCTGGGCCGGAGCGGCGGCAGGGGCCGCAGCGCCCGCCACTTCCAGGTCCAGGATCAGGTCGCCGGTGCCGACTTCGTCGTTGAGCTTGACGCTGATGGCCTTGACCACGCCAGCGGCGGGCGACGGGATCTCCATGCTCGCCTTGTCGGATTCCAGGGTGATCAGCGACTGGTCAGCCTCGACCTTGTCGCCGACCTTGACCTGGATCTCGATGATCTGGGCCTTGCCCGACGAACCGATGTCCGGCACGTGCACTTGCTGCACCGAAGCGGCAGCAGGGGCTGCAGCTGCCGCAGGGGCGGCAGCCGGTGCAGCGGCAGGCGCGGCGGCCGGAGCAGCAGGGGCGGCAGGCGCAGGGGCCGCAGCGGCGGCGCCCTCGACTTCCAGCTCCAGCAGCTCGTCGCCTTCCTTCAGGCGGTCGCCCAGCTTCACTTTCAGGCTTTTGATGACGCCGGCCTTCGGGGCCGGCACTTCCATGCTGGCCTTGTCCGATTCCAGGGTCAGGATGCTCTGGTCGGCTTCGATGCGGTCGCCGACCTTCACAAACAGTTCGATTACTTCACCTTCACCGCTGCCGATGTCAGGTACGCGAATGAGTTCGCTCACAGAGTTTCTCCTCAGCAGTCCAGTGGGTTGCGTTTTTCCGGGTCGATGCCGAACTTGACGATGGCCTCGGCCACCACCTTAGGTTCGATATCGCCGCGGTCAGCCAGGGCTTCCAGGGCTGCCAACACCACGAAATGACGGTCGACTTCGAAGAAATGACGCAGTTTCTTGCGGCTGTCGCTGCGGCCGTAGCCGTCGGTGCCCAGGACCTTGAACTCCTTGGACGGCACCCACTGACGGATCTGCTCGGCGAACAGCTTCATGTAGTCGGTGGAGGCGATGACCGGACCCTTGCGGCCGTTCAGGCACTCTTCGACATAGCTCTTCTTCGGCTTCTGGCCCGGGTGCAGACGGTTGCTGCGCTCTACGGCCAGGCCGTCGCGACGCAGTTCGTTGAAGCTGGTGACGCTCCACACGTCGGCGCCGATGTTGAACTCTTCACGCAGGATCTTCGCCGCTTCACGCACTTCGCGCAGGATGGTGCCGGAGCCCATCAGCTGAACGTGGTGCGCCGCATCGCGGGTGTCTTCTTCCAGCAGGTACATGCCTTTCTTGATGCCTTCTTCGGCACCGGCCGGCATGGCTGGCTGCTGGTAGGACTCGTTCATCACGGTGATGTAGTAGAAGACGTCCTGTTGCTCTTCGGTCATCTTCTTCATGCCGTCCTGAATGATCACCGCCAGCTCGTAGCCGTAGGTCGGATCGTAGGTGCGGCAGTTCGGGATGGTCGCGGCCAGCATGTGGCTGTGACCGTCTTCGTGCTGCAGGCCTTCACCGTTGAGGGTGGTGCGGCCGGCGGTGCCGCCGATCAGGAAACCACGGGTACGGCTGTCGCCGGCCGCCCAGGCCAGGTCGCCGATGCGCTGGAAGCCGAACATCGAGTAGAAGATGTAGAACGGCAGCATCGGCTGGTTGTGGCTGGAGTACGAAGTACCGGCCGCGATGAAGGAGCTCATGGCGCCCGCTTCGTTGATGCCTTCCTCAAGGATCTGACCTTTCTGGTCTTCCTTGTAGAACATCACCTGGTCTTTATCGACCGGCTCGTAGAGCTGACCGACGGACGAGTAGATGCCCAACTGACGGAACATGCCTTCCATGCCGAAGGTACGGGCCTCGTCCGGGATGATCGGCACGATGCGCGGGCCGATTTCCTTGTCCTTGACCAGTTGCGCGAGGATGCGCACGAACGCCATGGTGGTGGAGATCTCACGGTCGCCCGAACCATCGAGGATGGCCTTGAGGGTGTCCAGGTCCGGGGTCGGCACGCTGAAGCTCTGCGCGCGGCGCTGCGGCACGAAACCGCCCAGCGCGGCGCGGCGCTCGGCCAGGTAACGGGCTTCGGCGCTGCCTTCTTCCGGCTTGAAGAACGGCAGGTTTTCCAGGTCTTCGTCCTTGACCGGGATGTCGAAGCGGTCGCGGAACAGCTTCAGGCTGTCGACGTCGACCTTCTTGGTGTTGTGCGCGGTGTTTTTCGCTTCGCCGGCGCCGGTGCCATAACCCTTGATGGTCTTGGCCAGGACAACGGTCGGCTGGTCTTTGTGGTTGACCGCTTCGTGGTACGCCGCGTAGACCTTGTACGGGTCGTGGCCGCCACGGTTGAGCTTCCAGATCTCGTCGTCGGACAGGTCGGCGACCATGGCCTTGAGTTCAGGCGTGTTGAAGAAGTGCTCGCGGACGAACGCGCCGTCCTTGGCCTTGTAGTTCTGGTATTCGCCGTCGATGACTTCGTCCATGCGGCGCTGCAGGATGCCGTCGACGTCCTTGGCCAGCAGCGGATCCCAGAAACGGCCCCAGATGACTTTGGTCACGTTCCATTGGGCGCCGCGGAACACGCCTTCGAGTTCCTGGATGATCTTGCCGTTGCCGCGGACCGGGCCGTCGAGGCGCTGCAGGTTGCAGTTGATGACGAAGATCAGGTTGTCCAGCTTCTCGCGGCCGGCCAGGGAGATCGCGCCCAGGGATTCCGGCTCGTCGCACTCGCCGTCGCCCAGGAAGCACCAGACTTTCTGCTTGCCCGGCTGGATGAAGCCGCGGTGCTCCAGGTACTTCATGAAGCGCGCCTGGTAGATCGCCTGGATCGGGCCCAGACCCATGGACACGGTCGGGAACTGCCAGAAGTCAGGCATCAGCCATGGGTGCGGGTAGGACGACAGACCGTTTCCGTCGACTTCCTGACGGAAGTTGTTCATCTGGTCTTCGCTGATGCGGCCTTCCATGAACGCACGGGCGTAGACGCCCGGAGAGGTGTGGCCCTGGAAGTAGATCAGGTCGCCGCCGTGCTCGTCGGTCGGGGCCTGGAAGAAGTAGTTGAAGCCGATGTCGTACAGGGTCGCACTGGAGGCGAAGCTGGAGATGTGACCACCCAGGTCAGAATCTTTCAGGTTCGTGCGCATTACCATGGCCATCGCGTTCCAGCGCACCAGCGAGCGAATGCGGCGTTCCATGAACAGGTCGCCTGGCATGCGTGCTTCGTGGGTGACGGGGATCGTGTTGCGGTAAGGCGTGGTGATGGCGTAAGGGAGCTGCGAGCCGCTGCGGGTCGCCAGTTCGCCCATACGGGTCATCAGATAGTGAGCACGGTCTTCGCCTTCTTTGTCGAGAACCGATTCCAGGGCGTCCAGCCATTCCTGGGTTTCGACGGGATCGAGGTCTTGCATGGCTTGCTCCAGGGCGGAAAGGCTTCCAGAATCGGTTGCCTGAGTTGCGACTGGCCTTGTGGGCAGACGATTTAAAATTCTTGGATTGCCGACAGGTTGTTCCGGCGGCGTGTAGTTTTACTACAAATGATCCGGCATTTCAGCCTCCCGGATGTATAGACGAGTAGTAAAACTACAGATGAAAGGCTTGTGGCCTCGGACTGCGTTGTGAGAATAATCGTTAAGCTTGGTCGTTTTCCATCTGAAGAAGGTGAAAGTTTGATGCTGGCTGCCAAAGAGAAAGAAATTTCAGCTATTTCTCACTTTTGTTCGACACTCCTTCGCGTAGCGGTTTTTCACTCGTCACTACAAACGGCCGTTCACACGCCGATCAAGGATAGACCATGACCCTGCCTGCGCTTGCCGAACTGCCCGCCATTCTCCTGCCGTTGGTCAGCCGATCCGAGCAGTCGTTCCGTGCCGCCGTCGGTGTCCTGGACGACGACCATGGCCTTTCGACTTGGACGCCCGAGCGCTGGTCACAATTCGCCCGAGTCACGGCGGCCAGCGACTTCGTCATTGAACAGAGCCTGCGTGACCCTTTGATGTTGCTGTCGCTGGTGCGCTGCGGCGAACTGGACCGGCCGTTCGCCCCCGGCGAGCTGTGCGGGCAGATCGCCGACGCCGTGAGCGCCGCGCAGACCGACGACGAACTGGGGCGTGTCCTGCGCCGTCAGCGCGCCCGGCACCAGGTAAGGATCATCTGGCGCGACCTGACCCGCCAGGCCGACCTGGCGCAGACCTGCCGCGACCTCTCGGACATGGCCGACGCCTGCATCGACCAGGCCTACCGCTGGCTGTACGAGCGCCACTGCACCCAGTTCGGCACGCCCACCGGCCGGCGCAGCGGCCAGCCGCAGCCGATGGTGATCCTCGGCATGGGCAAGCTCGGCGCGGTCGAGCTGAACCTGTCGTCCGACATCGACCTGATCTTCGCCTACCCCGAAGGGGGCGAGACCGTCGGCGTGAAACGGCCGCTGGACAACCAGGAATTCTTCATCCGCCTCGGCCAGCGCCTGATCAAGGCCCTCGACCCGATGACCGTCGACGGCTTCGTGTTCCGCGTCGACATGCGCCTGCGCCCTTACGGCTCGTCCGGGGCGCTGGTGCTGAGCTTCAATGCGCTGGAGCAGTACTACCAGGACCAGGGTCGTGACTGGGAACGCTACGCGATGATCAAGGCGCGGGTGGTGGCCGGCGACCAGGCGGCCGGCGCGCAGTTGCTGGAGATGCTGCGTCCGTTCGTGTACCGGCGCTACCTGGACTTCTCCGCCATCGAAGCCCTGCGCACCATGAAGCAGCTGATCCAGCAGGAAGTGCGGCGCAAGGGCATGGCCGACAACATCAAGTTGGGCGCAGGCGGCATCCGCGAAGTCGAGTTCATCGCCCAGGCCTTCCAGCTGATCCACGGCGGCCGCGACCTCAGCCTGCAGCAGCGCCCTCTATTAAAGGTGCTGGCCACGCTGGAGGGGCAAGGCTACCTGCCGCCGGCGGTGGTCAGCGAGTTGCGCGAAGGCTATTTGTTCCTGCGTTACACCGAGCACGCCATCCAGGCGATCGCCGACCGCCAGACCCAGATGCTGCCGGACGGCGCCCAGAACCAGGCGCGCATCGCTTTCATGCTCGGCTTCGCCGATTGGGACGCCTTCCACGAAAAGCTCATGTTCTGGCGCGACCGGGTGGCCTGGCATTTCGCCCAGGTGATCGCCGATCCGGACGAGGAAGAGGGTGCCCCGAGCGAAGTGGCGGTCGGCGGCGAATGGCTGCCGCTGTGGGAGGAGGCCCAGGATGAAGAGGCCGCCTGCCGTCAGTTGGAGGAGGCCGGGTTCGCGGACGCGACCAAGGCCCTGAAGGCGTTGGCCAACCTGCGCGGCAGCGCCCAGTTGCGGGCGATGCAGCGCTTGGGGCGTGAGCGCCTCGATGCCTTCATTCCGCGCCTGCTGGCCCAAGCGGTGGAGCACGACAACCCGGATCTGGTGCTGGAACGGGTGCTGCCGCTGGTCGAAGCGGTGGCCCGGCGTTCGGCCTACCTGGTGCTGCTGACGGAAAACCCCGGCGCCTTGCGCCGCCTGCTGACCCTGTGCGCCGCCAGCCCGTGGATCGCCGAGCAGATCACCCGGTTCCCGCTGCTGCTGGACGAACTGCTCAACGAAGGCCGGCTGTTCAAGCCGCCGCTGGCCCCGGAGCTGGCGGCCGAACTGCGCGAGCGCCTGACCCGGATCCCGGAGGACGACCTCGAACAGCAGATGGAAGCGCTGCGCCACTTCAAGCTGGCGCACCGCCTGCGTGTCGCGGCCTCCGAGATCGCCGGCAGCCTGCCCTTGATGAAGGTCAGCGATTACCTGACCTGGCTGGCCGAGGCGATCCTGGAGCAGGTGCTGGCCCTGGCCTGGCGCCAGACGGTGGCCAAGTACGGCACGCCGCTGCGCACCGACGGCACGTTGTGCGATCCCGGCTTCATCATTGTCGGTTACGGGAAAGTCGGCGGCATCGAGTTGGGGCATGGTTCGGACCTGGACCTGGTGTTCATCCATGACGGCGACCCCCAGGCGGAGACCGACGGGCCGAAGCCGATCGACGGCGCGCAGTTCTTCACCCGGCTGGGCCAGCGGATCATCCATCTGCTGACGGCGCAGACCAACTCCGGCCAGCTCTATGAGGTGGACATGCGCCTGCGGCCGTCCGGGGCGTCGGGCCTGTTGGTGAGTTCGCTGGGGGCGTTCGCCCGTTATCAGGAAAACGAAGCCTGGACCTGGGAGCATCAGGCCCTGGTGCGGGCGCGGGTGCTGGTGGGCAGCCAGGATGTCGGCCAGGCCTTCGAGGGCGTGCGCGCCCAAGTGCTGGGCAAGGCGCGGGATCCGGCGACGCTGCGCCAGGAAGTCAGCGAGATGCGCGCCAAGATGCGCGACAACCTCGGCAGCAAGGCCACCGCCGCCGGCACCGGGGCGAATGCCTTCGAGGCCACGGCGCCGTTCGACCTCAAGCAGGACGCCGGAGGTATCGTCGATATTGAATTTATGGTGCAATACGCGGCCCTGGCGTGGTCGCAGAAGCACCCGCCGCTGCTGCGCTGGACGGACAACATCCGCATCCTGGAGGAGTTGGAGCACGAAGGGCTGATGCCCGTCGAAGACGCCGCGCTGCTGCGCGAGGCCTACAAGGCCTACCGCTCCGCCGCCCACCGGCAGGCCTTGCAGAAAGAGGCCGGGGTGATACCGGGCGACCAGTTCGCGGACGAACGGCGACAGGTGATGCGGATCTGGCGCGGGCTGGGGTTGAGCTGACACCGCTCTGTCGCCACATTGATTATCCCTGTGGGCGCGAAAGCGGATGGCAGGCCCGCACCGATGTCGGATGCGACGGCCCCATCGCCGGCAGGCCGGCTCCCACAGTGGCTCTACAGTGTTTGTAGAACTCTCGAGGCGGGGAGGCGTGATGCCTCCCCGGTTCGTTTTTGGAAACCACATGAATATTCTGATCGTTGGGCCCAGTTGGGTCGGTGACATGGTGATGGCCCAGACACTCTTCCAGTGTCTGAAGCAGCGTCACCCGCAGTGCGAGATCGACGTGCTGGCCCCCGAGTGGAGCCGGCCGATCCTTGAGCGCATGCCAGAGGTGCGCCAGGCCTTGAGCTTCCCGCTCGGCCATGGCGTGCTGGAACTGGCGACCCGTCGGCGGATCGGCAAGTCCCTGGCCGGCCGGTACGACCAGGCGATCCTGCTGCCGAACTCGCTGAAGTCGGCGCTGGTGCCGTTCTTCGCCGGTATCCCGAAGCGCACCGGCTGGCGCGGCGAGTTCCGCTACGGCCTGCTCAACGACGTGCGCACCCTCGACAAAGAACGCTACCCGCTGATGATCGAGCGCTTCATGGCGCTGGCCTATGACGCGAACGCCGAACTGCCCAAGCCCTATCCGCGCCCGAGCCTGCAGATCGACCCGGTGACCCGCGAAGCGGCGCTGGCCAAGTTCGGCCTGACCCTCGACCGCCCGGTGCTGGTGCTGTGCCCCGGCGCCGAGTTCGGCGAAGCCAAGCGCTGGCCGTCCGAGCATTACGCCAAGGTCGCCGAGGCGCGGATCCGCGAAGGCTGGCAGGTCTGGCTGTTCGGTTCCAAGAACGATCACGCGGTCGGCGAAGACATCCGCGCCCGGCTGATTCCCGGCCTGCGCGAGGAATCGGTCAACCTCAGCGGCGGCACGTCGCTGGCCGAGGCCATCGACCTGATGTCCTGCGCCGACGCGGTGGTGTCCAACGATTCGGGCCTGATGCACGTGGCCGCCGCGCTGAACCGCCCTTTGGTGGCGGTGTACGGCTCGACGTCGCCGGGCTTCACCCCGCCGTTGGCCGACCAGGTGGAAATCGTGCGGCTGGGTCTGGAGTGCAGCCCGTGCTTCGACCGCACCTGCCGGTTCGGCCACTACAACTGCCTGCGCCAACTGATGCCGGATGCGGTGACCGACGCCTTGCTGCGTTTGCAGGGCAACGTGGTCGAGGTTCATTAAGTTGCGGGTACTGCTGATCAAGACTTCGTCGCTGGGTGACGTGATCCATGCGTTGCCGGCGCTGACCGACGCGGCCCGGGCGATCCCCGGCATCAAGTTCGACTGGGTCGTGGAGGAAGGCTTCGCCGAAATCCCGAGCTGGCACCCGGCCGTGGGCAAGGTGATTCCGGTCGCGATCCGCCGCTGGCGCAAGAACCTCTGGCAAACCGTCAAGAGCGGCGAGTGGAAACGCTTCAAGCAAAGCGTGCGGGCGGCCAAGTACGATCTGGTGATCGACGCCCAGGGCCTGCTCAAGAGCGCCTGGCTGACCCGTTACGTCAAGGCACCGGTGGCGGGCCTGGACAAGGGCTCGGCCCGCGAGCCGATCGCGGCGCGGTTCTACGACCGCAAGCTGGCGGTGGCCCGCGGTCAGCACGCGGTCGAGCGGGTGCGCCAGTTGTTCGCCATCGCCCTGGGCTATGACTTGCCCAAAGGTCTGGGCGACTACGGCCTCAACGTCGAGCGCCTGGTCGAGCTGCCGCGCAAGAGCGCCTACGTGGTGTTCCTGCACGGCACCACCTGGGACACCAAGCACTGGCCGGAAGCCTACTGGCGCGAGCTGACCGAGCGGGTCGGCTACCTCGGCGTCGGCGTGAGGCTGCCGTGGGGCAACCCGGTGGAGAAGGCCCGGGCCGAGCGTATCGCCGCCGGCTTCAGGCACGCCGAGGTGCTGCCCAAGCTCAACCTGGCCGGTGTCGGCAAGGTGCTGGCCGGCGCCCAGGCCTGCGTGGCGGTGGACACCGGCCTCGGCCACCTGGCCGCCGCGCTGGATGTGCCGACCCTGTCGCTGTTCGGCCCGACCAATCCCGGCCTGACCGGCGCCTACGGCAAGGTGCAGATCCACCTGGGCAGCGATTTCCCCTGCGCGCCGTGCCTGCAGAAGAAATGCACCTACCAACCGACGGCCGAAGACGCCCGTCAATTCGACCTGAAACGCGAGTCGCCCCTGTGCTTCACGCGTGTGAACCCCGAGCGTGTCGCCAGCCGACTGAGCACGTTGTTGATGGCTGAGGAGCTGCGCTGATGCAATTGGCATTTGTCCTGTACAAGTATTTCCCGTTCGGCGGCCTGCAGCGCGATTTCATGCGCATCGCCCTCGAATGCCAGAAGCGCGGCCATGCGATCCGCGTCTACACCCTGATCTGGGAAGGCGACGTGCCGCCCGGTTTCGAGGTGCTGGTGGCGCCGGTCAAGGCGCTGTTCAACCATCGGCGCAACGAAAAGCTCAGCGCCTGGATGGAGGCCGACCTGGCCAAGCGCCCGGTGGACCGTCTGATCGGCTTCAACAAGATGCCGGGGCTGGACGTCTACTACGCCGCCGACGGCTGCTTCGAAGACAAGGCGCAGAACCTGCGCCATTCGCTGTACCGCCGCTGGGGCCGTTACCGCCACTTCGCCGAGTACGAGCGGGCGGTGTTCGCCAAAGATGCGAAGACCGAAGTGCTGATGATTTCCGAAGTGCAGCAGCCGCTGTTCATCAAGCATTACGGCACGCCGGTGGAGCGCTTCCACCTGCTGCCGCCGGGCATCGCCCAGGACCGTCGGCGTCCGGCGGATGCGGACGAGATCCGCGCCGGTTTCCGCGCCGAATTCAACCTCAAGGATGATGAGCTGCTGCTGGTGCAGATCGGCTCCGGCTTCAAGACCAAGGGCGTCGACCGCAGCCTGAAGGCGCTGGCCGCGCTGCCGGCGGAACTGAGGAAACGCACCCGGCTGTTTGTAATCGGCCAGGATGACCCCAAATTGTTCCAGATGCAGAGCGCCACCCTGGGCCTGGGCGACAACGTGACGTTCCTCAAGGGGCGCAGCGACATCCCGCGTTTCCTGCTGGGCGCGGATCTGTTGATCCACCCGGCGTACAACGAGAACACCGGGACGGTGCTGCTCGAAGCCCTGGTGGCCGGCCTGCCGGTGTTGGTCAGCGCGGTCTGCGGCTACGCCCACTACATCGCCGAGGCCGACGCCGGGCGGGTGCTGGACGAGCCGTTCGACCAGGCGCAACTGACCCGCTACCTGGCCGACATGCTCGGCGACGCCTCGGCGCGGGCGGCCTGGAGCCGCAACGGCGTGGCGTTCGCCGGGACGGCCGATCTGTACAGCATGCCGCAGCACGCGGCCGATGTGATTCTGGCGGAGCACGCTTAAATGAAGTTGATGCTGGCTGAACCGTTCAAGAGCCTGTGGGCCGGCCGCGATGCGTTCGCGCAGGTCGAAGGGCTCAAGGGCGAGGTCTACCGCGAGCTGGAAGCCCGCCGGACATTGCGCACGGAAGTCGACGGCAACGGTTATTTCGTCAAGATCCACCGGGGCATCGGCTGGGGCGAGATCTTCAAGAACCTGCTCACCGCCAAGCTGCCGGTGCTCGGTGCGGGCCAGGAATGGCGAGCCATCCAGCGCCTGCAGCAGGTTGGCGTGCCGACCATGACCGCCGTCGCCTACGGCGAGAAGGGCAGCAACCCGGCGGGCCAGCATTCGTTCATCGTCACCGAGGAGCTGGCGCCGACCGTCAGCCTCGAAGACTTCAGCATCGACTGGGTCCGGCAGCCGCCGCAGCCTGCGCTCAAGCGCGCGCTGATCGCCGAGGTCGCGCGCATGACCGGCATGATGCACCGCGCCGGCGTGAACCACCGTGACTGCTACATCTGCCACTTCCTGCTGCACACCGACCGACCGGTCACCGCCGGTGACCTCAAGCTATCGGTGATCGACCTGCACCGCGCCCAGACCCGCCCGGCCATCACCCGGCGCTGGCGCGACAAGGACCTGGCGGCGCTGTACTTCTCCGCGCTGGACATCGGCCTGACCCGCCGCGACAAGCTGCGTTTCCTCAAGGGCTACTTCCAGCAGCCGCTGCGCCGGATCCTCGCCGAAGAGGCGTCGCTGCTGAGCTGGCTGGAGGGCAAGGCCAACAAACTCTACGCACGCAAGCAACGTTACGGGGATGCGCTCTGATGGCGGGTTGGAACCTTGAGCCGACTTACCGCGACCTCAGCGCAGACTTCGGTTCCCTCGAAGCGGTGTTCGCCCTTCAGGGCGAGCGCCTGACCCGCGATCCGCTGTCGGAGGTCATCCGCGTGCAGCGCGACGGGGTCAACTATTACGTCAAGCGCTACTCCGGCGCCGGCAAGGGCCTGCGCCGCTACATCGGCAAGCCGCGGGTGAAGATGGAGTGGCAGAACCTCAAGCGCTTCGCCAAGTGGGGCATCCCCACCGCCGAAGTGGTGGCCTGGGGCCTGGAGCGCCGGGGCGCGGCCTATGCCCGCGGCGCGATGATCACCCGCGAGCTGCCGCGCACCGAAGACCTTTCGGCGCTCGCCGAGCGCAACGATCCCAAGCTCAAGGACCGCGCCTGGGTCGACGGCATCAGCCGGCAACTGGCGGTGTACACCCGCACGATGCACGACCACCGCTTCACCCACAATGACCTGAAGTGGCGCAACCTTTTGATCGACGACCAGGCGCAGCTGTTCCTGATCGACTGCCCCAACGGCGACTTCTGGCGCGGCTTCTGGCTCAAGTACCGGATCACCAAGGACCTGGCCTGCCTCGACAAGGTGGCCAAGTATCACCTGTCGAACACCCAGCGCCTGCGCTTCTACCTGCAATACCGTCAGCGTGACCGGCTCAATGCCGCCGACAAGAAGCGGATCCGTCACGTGGTGAGATTTTTCGAGGGACGCGAATGACTGATTTCCTGGCCGCTGAAGACCGTGCGCTGCTGGAGCGCCACGGCCTCGGCACCTTCGAGGCGCTGTGGGCCAAGCAGCTCGACGCGGTGGACGAGCCGAACACCGACGGCGGCGGCTGGAGCAGTGTGTACAGGCTGGAGCTCGAAGGCTGCGGCTACTACCTCAAGCGCCAGAGCGACTACCTGACCCGCACGTTGCACGCGCCGTTCGGCGAGCCGACGTTCGCCCGTGAGTTCCGCAACATCAGCCGGTACCGCCAGCTCGGCATCCCGGCGTTGCAGGCGGCGTTCTTCGGCGCGCGCAAGGTCAACGGCGAAGTCCGTGCGATCCTGCTGACCCGCGCCCTCGACGGCTGGGACGACCTCGATTCGCTGCTGCAGCGCTGGTCGGATCTGGGCGCGGCGCAGCAGTCGGCCATCCTCAAGGCCTGCGGCCAACTGGCCCGTCACCTGCACGGCAGGCGCCAGGTGCACGGCTGTTTCTATCCCAAGCACATTTTCCTCAAGGCCGACGGCGCTGCGTATCAGGCGCAACTGATTGACCTTGAGAAGACCCGTCCCTTGCTGTTCGGCCTGCGTGACCGGGTCAAGGACCTGGAGCCCTTGCTGCGCCGCGCGCCGGAATGGAACGAGGCGCAGTTGCGCGAATTGCTGGCCGCCTATCTCGACCAGCCGGCCGACGCATCGCTGGTCGACAGCTGGGTCACGCGCCTGACCGCACGGCGCAGCCGCAAGGAGACCCGCTGATGCAGTTGTCTGAACTCAAGGATGCCGGACGTACGCCGCCGCTGCCGTTGACCGTGTCGCTGGCCGATGCGGCGGGGCCGGCGGACCTGCAGCTGCTCAGCCTGCTGCGGGTGCTGCCGGGGCAGCGTTATGTCGGCGCCGGCGTGTGGCGCGGCCGGCCGGTGCTGGCCAAGCTGCTGGTGGGCGGCAAGGCGGCGCGGCATTTTCAGCGTGAGCTGGATGGCGTGCAACGGCTCGCGGCCCAAGGCATGACCACGCCGTTGCTGCTGGCCGACGGCCTGAAGGACGGTGAGGGCGGCTGGCTGCTGTTCGAGTTCCTCGAAGGCGCCGAAAGCCTGGGCGATGCGTGGCGCCAGGTCGAGTCGCTGCCGGTGTTGGCGGACGAACAGTCGGCGGTGCTGGCCGAGGCGCTCGGCGCCATCGCGCAGTTGCACGGCAAAGGCCTGTGGCAGGAAGACCTGCACCTGGACAACCTGTTGCGCCATGGCGGGCAGCTGTACCTGATCGACGGCGCCGGCATCCGTGCCGAAAACGTCGGCCAGCCGCTGTCGCGCCAGAAAGTGCTGGAGAACCTCGGTGTGTTCTTCGCCCAGTTGCCCCCGTCGCTGGCGCCGTTCACCGAAGAATTGCTGGTGTATTACCTGCTGGGCAACAGCGAGCACGCGCTGCCGCTGGAGGCCTTGCAGAAGCAGATCGACAAGGTGCGCGCCTGGCGCCTGAAGGACTACCTGACCAAGGTCGGCCGCGACTGCACGCTGTTCAGCGTGGTGCGCGGCGCGTTCGGCCTGCGCGCGGTGCGCCGCGAAGAAGAGCCGGCGATGCTTCCGGTGCTGGAGCAGGCCGATGCCTTGCTCGACCGTGGCCACCTGTACAAGACCGGCGGTGCGGCCAGCGTCGGCAAGGTCGAGGCGGCCGGGCGCACGCTGGTGATCAAACGCTACAACATCAAGGGCTTCGCCCATTGGCTCAAGCGGTTCTGGCGGCCGAGCCGGGCCTGGCATTCGTGGCGCGAAGGCAATCGCCTGGCGTTCCTCGGCATCGCCACGCCCAAACCGCTGGCGGTGCTGGAAACGCGGTTTTTCTGGCTGCGCCGCAAGGCCTACCTGATCACCGAGCATCTGGCGGGGCCGGACATCATCGAGCGCTTCGCGCCGTACGTCGAAAGCGGCGAGGCCCCGGAGCCGGAACTGAAGGCGCTGGACCTGCTGTTTGCGCAACTGATCGCCGAGCGCATCAGCCACGGTGACTTCAAGGGCCACAACCTGTTCTGGCAGGGCGACCGTTGGGCGCTGATCGACCTGGACTCGATGTGCCAGCACGGATCGGCCAGCCGCTTCGCACCGGCCTACGCGCGCGACCGCGCACGGTTCATGCGCAACTGGCCTGAGGGCAGTGCGTTGCACCGGGTGATTGATCAGCGGTTGCCTAAGGATGTATTGGGCGCTGCGTGATTGTTCGTACGCACGTAAGAAATTTCTGCAATGGAATCGGGCAAGGCATGTGGTGACAAATCCTAGTGACTTGTCCTACGGCCTTGTCAGAAGCGATGAGCTGCCCCCCCGTAAAGCCCCGATGCTAGTTTGCCCCGATGTTTCTGGAGGGCAAATCTTGAAGATCAAAATGGTTGTGACCGCTGGTCAATCTGTCGATGTCCGGCGCCCTCTGCGCGATGCTGCTGCCCTGCGCGATCTATTGCCAGTCCAAGGACTGCGAAAACCATATTTGCTGGCGAACAAGCCTTAGGTGATTCCATTGCCCTCGGCCTGTCAGTACGGCGATTTCATCGTTTATGTCGATGAGAGCGGTGATCATGGGATGCAGACTCTGGATCGCAACTATCCAGTCTTTGTGCTCGCGTTTTGCGCCTTTCATAAAAAGCATTATTGCGAGAAAGTCATTCCGGCCCTGCAGAAGTTCAAGTTCACCCATATGGGGCACGATTTGATTGGTCTGCATGAGCTCGAAATCCGTAAAGAAAAAGGAGCGTTCTCCGGTCTGTTCGTATCCAGGGAGCACAAGAATGCTTTTCTTGAGGAACTGACCTGCATCATTGAGGCCAGCAACTTCGTTCTGATCAGTTGTGTGATAGACAAAGCTTCACTTCGTGAAAAACAAGGCCTGGGCCACAACCCGTATCACCTTGCTCTCGGTTTTTGTCTGGAAACGCTCTATGAGTTTTTGCAGGAGAAGAATCAGCAGCAGGCACTGACGCATGTGATTTTCGAGCGCCGGGGGAGGCGAGAGGATAACGAGCTTGAGCTGGAGTTTCGCAGGATGTGCAGTGGTGCGAACCGATTGGGCATTCAACTGCCGTTTGACATCGTGTTTGCCACCAAGCAGGTCAACTCCACGGGATTGCAACTGGCTGACCTTGTTGCGAGGCCCATTGGCATGAGCGTACTGAGGGCGGGGCAAGAGAATCGAGCTTTCGATGTGCTCAAACGCAAGTTCTATTGCAGCGGTGGTCGGAACAAAGTTGGAGAGGGTTTCGAAAACTGGGGGCTGAAGCTTTTCCCGTCTCCAGAAAGCGAAAAGCCCCGGTGATCTCACCGAGGCATTAACGCCGACCGGGATCTCCCAGTCCATTTGCGCCTGAGTCTATGGCGGGGGATGCGGCATGTCAACGCAGCTTCCGGCCAGTTCCCGCTAGAGGTTTGTCGGTGCTTTTAAGCTATAATCCCGCCCTTTAGCTGTCTCTCGCCCGGTGCGAGGGCACATCATCTTTTCAAGGCGCACCGCGCCTGCATGCAGACTAAAGAGGCTAGACCCCTGTGGCATTGACGATTCTTGGCCTGTCCGGCGCCCTTAGCCATGATCCTTCCGCAGCCTTGTACATCGACGGCAAGCTGGTGGCGGCGGCTGAAGAAGAGCGCTTCGTGCGCGATAAACATGCAAAGAACCGCATGCCCTACGAATCGGCGAAGTTCTGCCTGGAACAGGCCGGCATCAAGCCGTCCGACGTTGACGTGGTGGCGATCCCGTTCGCCCCGATCAGCCTGTTCGGCAAGGCCCGCTGGCACTACGCCAAGCGTTACTGGTACGCCCCGGACCGCGCCCTCGACGCGATCCTGATGGGCAACCGCCGCTACAAGCGCTACCGCAAGAAGATCGTCTGGTGCCTGGAGCAACTGGGCTTCGATCCGAAGAAGATCAAGATCGAGCCGGTCGAGCACCACCTGGCCCACGCCTCCAGCGCCTACCACTGCTCGGGCTTCAAGGAGAAGACCGCGATCCTGGGCATCGACGGCAAGGGCGAATACGCCACGACCTTCTTCGGCTACGGCGAAAACGGCAAGATCCACAAGATCAAGGAATTCTTCGATCCGGACTCCCTCGGCGGCCTGTACGGCGCGATCACCGAGTTCCTCGGCTTCGAAATGCTCGACGGCGAGTTCAAGGTCATGGGCATGGCGCCGTACGGCGACGCCAGCAAGTATGACTTCTCGCGCCTGGCCTCGTTCGAGAACGGCGAACTGGTGATCAACACCGACTACGCCAACGTCATCGGCCTGCGCCGCTACAAAGAGAAGGGCAAGGGCTTCTACTTCTCGCCGAAGCTGATCGAATGGCTCGGCCCGAAACGCGAAGGCGACATCGCCGACGAGCCGTACATCCACTACGCGGCGAGCATGCAGGCGCTGTTCGAGAAGCTGGCCCTGCAGATGATCGACCATTACCTGGGCGACGTGCTCAAGGAAACCGGCAAGCTGGCCTTCGCCGGCGGCTGCGCCCTGAACGTCAAGCTCAACCAGAAGATCATCGCCCGCGACGACATCAAGGAGCTGTTCGTGCAGCCGGCCTCCGGCGACGCCGGCACCGCGGTCGGCGCGGCGGCCTATGTGTCCCACGCCCGCGGCGTGCCGGTCGAGAAGATGGAGCACGTCTACCTCGGCCCGTCGTACAGCAACGAAGACGTGATCGCCGCGTGCGCCCGTCACGAGAACAAGCCGGTCTGGCGCAAGCTGGACAACATGCCCGAGCAGATCGCCAAGATCATGGTCGACGGCAACCCGGTGGCCTGGTTCCAGGGCCGCATGGAGTTCGGTCCTCGCGCGTTGGGCGGGCGTTCGATCATCGGCTGCCCGAGCGTCGAGGGCGTGGCCGACCGGATCAACCACCAGATCAAGTTCCGCGAGCGCTGGAGGCCTTTCTGCCCGTCGATGCTCGACACCGTCGCGCCGCAGATGATCAAGATCGACCACCCGGCGCCGTTCATGACCTTCACCTTCGAAGTGGCGGAAGAGTGGAAGACCCGCGTGCCGGAAGTCGTCCACGAAGACGGCACCTCCCGTGCCCAGGTGCTCAAGCGCGAATACAACCCGCGCTACTACGACATGATGAAGGCGCTGGAGAACCTGACCGGCAACGGCGTGTCGCTGAACACCTCGCTCAACCGCCGCGGCGAGCCGATGATCTGCTCGCCGACCGACGCGCTGAACATGTTCTTCGGTTCTGATCTGCAGTACCTGATCATGGAAGACATTCTGGTGGTCAAAGAAGGCGCAAACGCTTATGACACGCTCGGCTGAACGCCATGTGCTGCAGTTCTGCCACGGCTATGACGGGCCGTTCCTGGACTGCGCGCGGCAGTACGCCAGCCTGTTCGCGGGCACCGGCTACCGGGTGACCACGGTCTTCCTGACCGGGGCCGCCGACAGCGAGGTGGCCGCGGCCTGCGCTTCCGACGAAGTGCTGTTCATGGAATACAGCTCCAAGGCCATCCGTGGCCTGAAGCTGGGCGCCATCGGCGATCTGCGCAAGATCGCCGCTTCGCGCAACTTAAGTTTCTGCATCGCCCATCGCTTCAAGCCGATCTACATCGCCTTGCTCGGCACGTCGCTGCCGGTGATCGGCGTGCACCACGCGTTCGGCGACTACAAGCGCGGTTCGCGCAAACTGTTCGCCCACATCTTCCGCAAGCGCCTGAGCCTGCTCGGCGTGTCGGATGCGGTGCGCGACGACATGCGCCGCTGCCTGCCGAAATGGCCGGCGACCCGGATCCAGACCCTCTACAACCGCATCGATGTGGGTGCGCTGCAGACCCGTCAGGTCTCCGCCCGCGAAGCCCGGGAAACCCTGGGGCTGACGGCGGATGCCTGGATCGTCGGCAACGTCGGCCGCCTGCACCCGGACAAGGACCAGGCCACCCTGTTGCGCGGTTTCGCCGCGGCGTTGCCGGGGCTGCCGGCCAACAGTCAACTGGTGATCCTCGGCAAGGGGCGACTTGAGGACAGCCTCAAGGCCCTCGCCCGGGAACTGGGCATCGGCGACCGGGTGCTGTTTCTCGGCCAGGTGCCGGAGGCGCGCAACTACTTCCGCGCCTTCGATGTGTTTGCCTTGAGCTCCGACCACGAGCCGTTCGGCATGGTGCTGCTGGAGGCCATGGCCGCCGGCGTGCCGTTGCTGGCGACCGCCTGCGGCGGGGCGAAGGAAGTGGTCGAAGGCGTGGGGATCCTGTTCCCGCTCGGCGATGCCGAACACCTGGCCCAGGGCCTGCAGCACCTGGCCGGCATGGACGAACAGCAGCGCCGCCAGTGCGCCGAACTGATGTTCGACCGGCTGCGCGAGCGCTTCAGCGACCGTGCGGTGCGCGACACGTTCTGGCGCTTGCCGCAAGTCACCGATCTGGCACCGAGGGGCTGATGCTCAATCGTTTTCAAGGCTGGCGCGAACGTGGCTGGTCGCCCGTCGACGCCTCCACTTATGCACAGGCCTGGCAGCGTTTCGGCGGCAGCGTCGCGACCCACCCGATGGTGGTCGAGCGTCTGGCGGCCCTGGCCGGGATCCCGGTGCGTTACCTGGCCTGGGAGCAGCACGGCGAGATCAAGGCCGCGATCCCGACCTGGGGCCGCGATCTGGCGCTGTCCAAGGACGTGCTCAAGCGCAGCGGCAAGAAGGGCCTGTTCGACCTCGGCAACGCCGAGCTGATCCTGCCGGCGGCGCCCGACGCCCAAGCGCCGCTGCGCCATCGCGGCCGCTACCTGTCGGCGCTCAACGAAACCCGCTTCAGCGGCCTCAAGCCGCAGGCCGAACAGCTGGCCATGGCCCGCACCCCGGAAGAACTGTCGAAGAAATTCCGCTACAACCAGCGCCGCGAACTGCGCCTGCTGGAAGAGGCGGGCGGCGTGGTGCGGCCGGTGGGTGGGTTCTCCAGCAGCGAGCTGGCGGCGATCTACTGCGACCTGTTCCAGCGCCGTTGGGGCTTCCCGGCCACCGGCGCGGCGCGGATGGCCGAGGTGATCGAGCTGTTGCGCGAGTTGCTGATCGGTTCGGTGATCTTCCTCAACGATGCGCCGATCGCCATCCAGTTGGTGTACCGCGTCGAAGCGCCGCAATGGATCAGCGTCGAATACATCAACGGCGGCGTCGATCCGGAAACCCGCGAATTCAGCCCAGGCAGCGTGCTGAGCTTCCTCAACACCCAGAGCGCCTGGGAAGACGCCCGGGCGCTGGGCAAGCCGCTGCGCTTCTCCTTCGGTCGCGCCGACCGTGAATACAAGGACCGCTGGTGCAATCCTGTGCCGGTGTTCACCGTATGAGTGCGCCCATGAACCGCAAACAGCAACTGCTCAAGCGTCACCGGCGCAACAAGCGCATCGGCCTGCTGGTCGCCTTGATCGTCCTGGCCGTGTTGGGCTTCGCGGTGGCGTGGTGGTTGCCGCCGCTGCTCGCGGTGCTCGGCTGGATCGCCCACGAGGCCTGGTTCGCCGATCACCTGTTCTATTCGCCGAAGGACGACTATCGCTACAGCTTCCCGCCGTTCACCCCGCAGCCCAAGGTGCACCTCAACGGTGGGCAACTGCGTCTGGATGACGGCGTGATGCTGGTGGACGACGCCACCCTGATCCTCGCCGTGAAGGTCAAGAGCACCTGGCTGGGGCGTTTTCTCGATCCGCGGGTCGAGTTGCTCGGCGGCGACGACCCGGATGCGCAGACCTTCGAGCGGGGCGTCAACGGCCTGCGCTACCTGAACCTGAGCGGCCAGGCCCAGGCGCTTTCCCAAGGCCGGCTGCGCCTGCGCGGACGTTTTTGCCGGGTGTCCGGCGAGCCGCTGCTGTGGGCGCTGGAGCAGCCGGACTACCGCCGTCAGCGGGTGATGGTGATTGCGCCGCACGCCGACGACGCCGAACTGGCGGCCTACGGGCTGTACAGCCAGGCCGACGAGGCGTGGATCGTGACGCTGACCGCCGGTGAGATCGAAGCCGATCACTACCGGCAGATGGGCCTGGACAAGGTCGAGGCGGCGCGGCTCAAGGGCCGTCTGCGTGCCTGGGACAGCCTGGCCGTGCCGCGTTGGGCCGGCGTGCCGCAGGCGCATTGCGTGCAGCTCGGCTACTTCTGCCTGCAACTGGCGGCGATGCAGGCCGCGCCGGATCGGCCGGTGGGCTCGCGGGAGGCCGACCTCAACGACACCCGGCTGTTCCGCCGCTTGAATCCGTTCACGCTGCCTGGCGATGCCGACGGCGCGCCGACCTGGAACAACCTGCTGGCGGACCTGCGCGAAGTGCTGCTGCGGGCGCGTCCCGACGTGATTGTGCTGCCGCACCCGACCCTCGATCCGCACCCCGACCACCTCTGCTCGCAGCAGGCGGTGATGCAGGTGCTGGAGGGCCTGGACTGGCAGCCGACGCTGCTCGGCTACGCCAACCATCTGCACGACAACGACCGCTGGCCGATGGGCGACAACGGCCAGGGCATCGCGCTGCCGCCTGCGTTCGACGCGACGGTGGCGATGCAGCCGCTGTGCCTGCCGCTGTCGCTCGCGCAGCAGCGCGACAAGGCCATGGCGCTGGGCATGATGCACGACCTGCAGCCGCCGGCCCCGTTCAAGCGGCGCCTGCGCCGTTGCCTCCAGCGGCTGCTGGCGGGCCGGAAGCCGTCGGTGTACGGCGAAAACGAATTCTTCAGAAAAGCGGTGCGGCGCCAGGAGTTGTTCTGGCAGGTCCGCCCAGGTGAGACAGGCGTCCAGCGGGGAGAGGTATGAGTCAACGTTCAAAGGTGCTGCAGCTGCAGCCGGACTACAACGTCAAGGCCCATGATTTTGCCGACCTCGCGGAGCAGATCGTCAAGGCCCTGCCCAAGGATCGCTATGAGGTGACCGCCGCGTTCCTGCGCGGCAAGCCTGGCCCGGGCGAGCCGGTGAGCCGCGCCGACCGTTCGGTGTACTTCGAGTTTTCCGACAAGTCCCTCAAGGGCATGCGCCTGCGGGCGATGTGGCAGTTGTACAAGTTCTGCCGCCGGGAAAAGTTCGACGTGGTGATCTGCAACCGCTTCAAGCCGGTGAACATGATGCTGGCCCTCAACCGCTGGCTGAAGGTGCCGCTGTGCATCGGCATCTCCCATGGCTTCGGTGAATACGACCGCTTCTACCGGCGACGCCAGACCCAGCGCCTGATCGACCGGCACTGGCGCTTCGTCGGCGTGTCGCCGGCGGTCAAGCAGTACCTGCTGGACTGCGCCTGCGGCTTCACCGACGCCAACACCTGGGCCATCACCAACGCCATCGACATCGAGCAGGCCGAAGGCCTGCAGCACAGCCGCGAGCGTGCCCGCGAGCTGCTGGGGATCGACCCGGACGTGCGTCTGGTCGGTGCCCTGGGGCGGCTGGTGTCGGTCAAGGGCCACACCTACCTGTTGCAGGCCTTTGCCGCGCTGAAAGACAAGTACCCGAACACGCAACTGGCGATCATCGGCGCCGGCCGCCTGCAGGCGCCGCTGGCCGAGGAGATCGCGCAACTGGGCCTGACCGGCCGCGCGCACCTGCTCGGCTTCAAGGAAAACGCCCTGCAGTACGTTCGCGCCTTTGACATCTGGACCATGCCGTCGCTGGCCGAAGGCCTGGGCCTGGCCCTGCTGGAAGGCATGAGCGGGCATCTGCCGGTGATCGCCTCGAACGTGCCGGCCATGCTGCCGCTGATCGAAGGCGCCGGCGGCCTGGCGGTCGCGCCCAAGGACGTGTCGGGCCTGACCGCGGCGCTGGACGCCTACCTCGGCCTGTCGGACGAGGAACTCAAGGCCAAGGGCGCGCAGGCTTACCGCTATCTGCAGCAACAGCACGACATCGAGGTGTTCCGTCAGGAATACCTGAACCTGATCGACTCCGGCCTGGAACAGGCCCGCAAGGAACAGCCATGAGCGACGCGCAACCCCTCGTCACCGTCATCATCGCGTCGTACAACCACGGCCCGTACATCGAAGAAAGCATCCTCAGCGTCATCAACCAGACCTACCCGAACATCGAGCTGCTGGTGGTCGACGACGGCTCCAAGGACGACAGCGCCCAGCGCATCGGCGCCTTGCAGGCGCAGCATGGCTTCGACTTCCGCGTGCAGCAGAACCAGGGGCTGACCAACACGCTCAACGGCGCCATCGCCCGGGCCAAGGGCAGCCTGATCGTGCCGTTCGGTTCCGACGACATCATGTACCCGGACCGGATCGCCACCCAGGTCGCGTACATGGACGGCAAGCCGGAGGTGGGCATCTGCGCCGGCAACATCGAACTGATCGACGCCGACGGCAACCTGTACCCGGAAAAGCGCCAGCGCCGCGACGTGCCGTTCCGCCGCCTGGACTTCGATGACATGTTCCTGGAGCGCAAGCCGTATCCGCCGGCGCCGACCCTGATGATCCGCCGCGAAGCGCTGGAGAAGGTCGGCGGCTTCGACCCGACGATCCGGCTGGAGGACCTGCTGATCGAACTGAAGGTCACCCGCGCCGGCTACTTCATCGACGGCCTGAACGTGGTGATGGCGCGCTACCGCAAGCACGCCACCAACTCCTACAAGAACCACCGGTTCATGATCGACAACATCCTGCGCACCTACGCGTTGTTCAGCGACCATCCGCTGTACGACGAGGTGCGCTTCAAGTCGCTCAACTCGATGTTCCTCAAGACCGCCAACCGCGACCGCAAGCTGGCGCGGGAACTGCTGGCGCAGATCCCGTTCAAGGCCTGGAACAAGAAAACCTGGCGCGGCCTGGGCCGCTTGCTGTTTTCGCCGCTGGAAAAGGATTGAGCCCACCCCCGGGAAGGGCGCCCGGCTTCAGCGGGCGACCTTCTGGGCCAGGCGTTTCTGGCTTTCCTTGCGCTGGCGCAGCCGGTTCAGCAGCGTCTTGCCGAGGGCCATCCCCGGCCGCTCGATGTACAGGAAGGTCAGGCTGCTGATGAGGATCAGCAGGCAGGTGCACACCGCCAGCAGCGGCAGGTAGACCCACGCGTCCCGTGCATCGACCTGCAGCCACAGCGGCAGGCGCTGCACCATGGCCCAGAGCACGAAACCGTGCAGCAGGTAGGTGCTGTAGCTGATTTCGCCCATCCAGCGGATGCTGCGCGGCTTGAGTGCGCCGAACAGCGAATTGCCCGACGCCACGATCACGAAGAACAGCCCCAGCAGAAGCAGCGGCGGCGCCTTGAACGCCCGGTTGAACGCCGTGAAGGCGATCGCCAGGGCCAGCAGGGCGACGATGCCGGCCGTGCGTGTCCGGCTCCAGGCGACCAGCTGCGGCCGGCGGATCCAGTAGGCCGCCGCGATCCCGCCGAGGAAACTGGCCAGGAAATGCTTCTTCAGCGAGTGCTCCCAGCCCACCGCCTGATACAGCGCGTAGATGCTGATCAGGCACAGCAAGACCTGCCGCCAGCTGCCGCGGTAGATGAACACCATGCCGGCCAGCGGCAGCGCCAGGTAGAAGAACACTTCATAGGCCAGCGTCCAGGTCACGTTGGAGATCAGCATGCCGGTCTGCGGGTAGCGGTTGATGTCGGGCCGGTCGAACGTCAGCCAGGCCAGCACCTGCCGGGCCAGTTGGCTGCCCGGCTCCTTCAGTTCCCAGCCCTGCAGGTGGAACACCGTGACGAACACCAGCAGCATCAGGGGCAGGTACAGCGGATACAGCCGGAACACCCGCGAGATCCCGAACGCCAGCCAGTCGTGCCGGCGGCCGTGGGTCAGCAGCCGGTCCCAGAACAGGAACCCGGTGATCATGAAGAACAGGGCGACGCTGCCCTGGCCGAGCATGGCGTAGAGGTTGTTCGGCGGAAAGTCGATCACCCCGGTGCGCAGGAATATCCAGGTGATGATCGAGTGGTGCACGAACACGCCGAACGCCAGGTAGCCGCGCAGCCCGTCGATGCTGGCGAAACGGCTCTCTCCGGCGTGCTGCAGGTGCCGGGTGATGGTCGGGACCGCCCGCAGCAGCAGGGCGGCGCTGGCGATGGCCAGCGCATAGGCGGCCAACGCGATGAGGGGATTGGTTTCGTTCATCAGTGAACCCGGGCCGGAGCGTTGCTGGCCAGCACTTGCCTGTGCAGGTTATCCACAGCGGATTGCGACGCGGTCATGGCATAGCCCTGAAGCAGCGCGTCGAGATGGTCTTCGAACAGCCAGCGCTTGTCGACGGTGTAGCGTTGCATGTGGCGCAGGTTGCGCTGACGCAGCGACAGGCCGAGCGCGGACGGGTAGATGCGCAGGTCGGCCAGGTCGATCAGGCCGAACTCGCCGTCCTCGAGCACCAGCACGTTGCCCAGGTGCAGCGAGCGGAAGTACACGCCCTGCTCATGCAGTTGCGCCATGAACCGGCCGAAGCGCTCCACCAGTGCCTGACGCACCGCCGGGGCGGTGATGCCCTGCAGCACCTGGCGCAGGGTGTGGCCCGGCAGCGGCGAGTAGTGCACGGCGCTGCTGCCGTCGTCCAGGCGATAGAGGCCGAGCACTTGCGGGGTCGGGATGCCCATCCGGCGCAACTGTTCGCTGTTGACGGCAAAGCGCTCCGAATAGGGGTTGAAGCTGCCGGAGGTGTACCAGCGGCGCGGGCGGAACAGCTTCAGGAAACTGCCGTCGCCAAGGCGCAGGACCTTCGGTCCCAGGCCGTCCTCTTCGATCACCTGGGCATCGCTGGCCATCTGCTGCAGTCCGGCCGCCGACAGCGGCTCCACCGGCAGCGCCAGCAGGCGCCGGGCCCGCTGGTTGATGGACAGGGCGGCGATCAGCGCCAGGGGAATCCACAGCAGGAACCAGTGTTCCTTCGGCCGGGAAATGATGCCGCCGCCTTCCGTCAGGCCGGCGCCGATGCCGAACACCAGCAGGGCCGAGGCGAGGATCAGCAGCGGCTGCACACGCTGGCGCCAGCTGCTGTACAGACCCCAGACCTGGAAGAACAGCCAGGGCAGCAGGCCCAGGATGCCGACGTAATAGAGCACGCCCAAGGTGAAGCTGTGGGGCTCGGCGAAGTCGTAGCCGACCCCCGGGTCGATGGCCAGGCTGGCGTTGTAGCCATGGCCGATCCACGGGTGTTCGGCGATCTTGTGCAGGGCCATCTGCCAGATCTCCAGGCGGTAGGAGTCGCCGCGCTCAATCAGCATCTGGCCGAACAGCCAGGACACCCCGAGGCCGCCGACGGCCATGGCGCCGAGCAGGAACAGCGAGCGCCGGTTCCAGCAGATGAAGCACAGCCACAGCGCCGCCAGCGTGAGGGCCACCAGCGGAGTCCTGGAGCCGGTCGCGATCACGGCCATGAACATCACCGCCATGGCCGGCACGCTGAGCCACAGGAACTGCCGGCGCTTGGCGATCATGGTCATGCCCAGCCAGTAGGCGCTGAAGAAGCCGAACAGGTGCGAGCTCAGCAGCGGGTTGTCGAACGCCCCGCCGCCGACCAGGCGCATGCCGGGTTCGTAGGCGCGGGCGAACAGGAACAGGAACACGGCCGTGGCCGCCAGCGCGATCAGCGCGGCGGTGAACAGCAGCGGCTGCAGCAGCTCGCTGCGGTAGCGCACGAGCAGGTAACAGCCGGCAAACAGCAGCACGGTGTGCAGCGGCGGCTTGAACATGCCGCCGACCGGTTCATCGGCGGGGCCCCAGCACAGGCTGAGCAGCGCCCATCCGACGAACAGCAGGAGGGCGACGATCAGCGGCTCGCGCAGCAGTTCCCGGGCCTCCCTGGGGCGCAGGCAGAGGGCGATCAGCGTCGGAATGCTGAACAGGCCGTAGAACAGCTTGTGGTGCAGGCTGCGTCCCGGCAGGAAAAACAGCGCGCACAGGAGCAGGAGATAGCCGAGGGGAAGAATCCACAGGCAAATGAAATCGAAGACCCGGTTAGAGGTGCTGTTGAAGCCGCGAAGTTGCATGCTGTGAGTTTAAATCCTGAAAAGGTACGGCCATTCGGATGATGGCTATTTGACGCTGAACGAGACGCCTAACAATACCAGCCTTTCGCCGATTGCCAGAGACCTGAAGAAGCTGTGCTAAAGTCAGCGTCCTTTTTATCGACTTCTGCGTGATATGACCGACTCCAGTCCCGCCGCAAGCCCATCGAGCTTGAAAATCTACTTCCGCCTGCTCGGTTACGTCAGGCCGTACATCAGTCTGTTCCTGATCAGCATCGTCGGTTTCCTGATCTTCGCCTCGACTCAGCCGATGCTCGGCTACATCCTCAAGTACTTCGTCGACGGCCTGTCCAACCCCGAGGCGGCGCTGTTCCCCTCCGTGCCTTACCTGCGCGACCTGCAGCTGCTGCAGGCCGTGCCGCTGCTGATCATCCTGATCGCCGCGTGGCAGGGGCTGGGCTCCTACCTGGGCAACTACTTCCTGGCCAAGGTCTCCCTGGGCCTGGTGCATGACCTGCGGGTGCAGCTGTTCAACAACCTGCTGATCCTGCCCAACCGCTATTTCGACAAGCATAACTCCGGCCACCTGATTTCGCGCATCACCTTCAACGTGACGATGGTCACGGGGGCGGCAACAGATGCGATCAAGGTCGTAATCCGTGAGGGCATGACCGTCGTCTTCCTGTTCGCCTCGCTGCTGTTCATGAACTGGAGGCTGACGCTGGTGATGGTCGCGATCCTGCCGCTCATCGCCTTGATGGTGCGCACCGCGAGCAAGAAATTCCGCAAGCAGAGCAAGAAGATCCAGCTGGCCATGGGCGACGTGACCCATGTCGCCTCGGAAACCATCCAGGGCTACCGCGTGGTGCGCAGCTTCGGCGGCGAAGCCTATGAAGAGAAGCGCTTCTTCGACGCCAGCCAAGGCAACACCGACAAGCAACTGCGCATGACCCGCACCGGCGCGATCTACACGCCGCTGCTGCAGCTGGTCATCTACACCGCCATGGCGATCCTGATGTTCCTGGTGCTGTTCCTGCGCGGCGACGCCTCGGCCGGCGACATGGTGGCCTATATCACCCTGGCCGGCCTGCTGCCCAAGCCGATCCGTCAGCTGTCCGAAGTCAGCTCGACCATCCAGAAGGGCGTGGCGGGCGCCGAAAGCATCTTCGAACAGCTGGACGTCGAGCCGGAAATCGACACCGGCACGGTCACGCGCGATTCGGTCAGCGGCCGTCTCGATGTGCGCAACCTGAGCTTCACCTACCCGGGCACCGAACGTCAGGTGCTCGACGACATCAGCTTCTCGGCGGAGCCGGGGCAGATGGTGGCGCTGGTGGGGCGTTCGGGCAGCGGCAAGTCGACGCTGGCCAACCTGATTCCGCGCTTCTACCACCACGACAAGGGCGAAATCCTGATTGACGGCGTGGAAGTGGAGCAATACAAGCTGCTGAACCTGCGCCGGCACATCGCCCAGGTGACCCAGCACGTGACCCTGTTCAGCGACACCGTGGCCAACAACATCGCCTACGGCGACCTGGCCGGCGCGCCGCGCGAGGACATCGAGAAGGCGGCCCGCGACGCCTACGCCATGGACTTCATCGCGCAGCTGCCCCAGGGCCTGGACACCCAGGTCGGCGAAAACGGCGTGCTGCTCTCCGGCGGCCAGCGCCAGCGCCTGGCGATCGCCCGCGCCTTGCTCAAGAACGCGCCGTTGCTGATTCTCGACGAGGCCACCTCGGCGCTCGACACCGAATCCGAGCGGCACATCCAGGCAGCGCTGGATCAAGTGATGAAGGGCCGCACCACACTGGTGATCGCCCACCGCCTGTCGACCATCGAGAAGGCCGACCTGATCCTGGTGATGGATCAGGGCCGGATCGTCGAGCGCGGCACCCACCAGTCGCTGCTGGCGCAGAATGGCTACTACGCCCGCCTCAACGCCATGGGCCTGGACGCCCCGGCCGAAGACATCGCCTGACCCCTTGCGGTGGCGAGGGAGCAGTTCCCCTCGCCACCGGTCCGGTTTGTATCCGCTCCTTTACGCTTCTTGACCAAACCGGAATAAATCCCGGCACCGCGCTTGTTAAGGTTCCTGAACGAACCCAGAACCTGAACCGAAGGGCCATCCCCTTCACGCGGATCCCGTCATGCTGCAACGTTATCTCTGGAAACTGCTGCCCAAACCCCAGCGCGCCTTCCTGCTGGGGCGCCTGCCGGTGGTCGACCGGCAAGTGGTGAACAAGTCGATGTCGGCCCAACGGGCCTTTCCCAAGGCGTTCGAGCAGCGTGCCTGCCTGTTCATCCATGTGCCCAAATGCGCCGGCAGCAGCATCTGCACGGCGCTGTTCGAAGGCTGGCGCCCCGGCCACCTGCCGCTGTACTGGTACGAAGAGCAGTTCCCCGAGCGCTACGCGGCGGCGTACAAGTTCGCCTTTGTGCGCGATCCGCTGGAGCGCGCCTACTCGGCCTATGCCTTTCTGCGGGGCAATGAGCTGGGCAGCCGTGACCAAGGGGCCCAGCGGCTGGTCAGGCGCTACCGCGATTTCGATGACTTCGTCGCCCGCTGGCTGCACGCCGAAACGATCCCGCGGCAATTGCACTTCGCCGCGCAAACCGACTTTCTCGTCGATTCGCTGGGGCACCTGGCGCTGGACTTCATCGGCTACCAGGAACATCTGGAGCGGGATTTCCACCTGGTCTGCGAACATTTGGGGATCGAAGGGCGGTTGCCTCACGTCAACGGCTCCCGCCAGCGTCAGCCGATGCCGGCGCGGGAGTTCTGCTCGGTGCGCACCCGTCGGCTGGTGCGGCGGGTGTACCAGCGCGACTACGACCTGCTCGGCTATGAGTGAACGGTGCCGTGCGCCGGCCTGCCTACGGCGGCGTAGGTGCTCAAAAAACGAGCAAAAAAGTCAGCTGTTTCATCCTGTTGCAGCCGCTGCACAAGCCTTCGCCCACCCTGTGCTAATATCGCGCCCCTGTTCATTTTGTATGTGGGTTGCTCCATGAAGTTGTCCATGCCGCGATTCGATCAAGCCCCTGTCTTGGTGGTCGGCGATGTCATGCTCGACCGTTACTGGCATGGCGGAACCTCACGGATTTCCCCTGAGGCGCCGGTTCCGGTCGTCAAGGTCGAGCAAATCGAAGACCGTCCGGGCGGCGCCGCCAACGTTGCCCTCAACATCGCCGCGCTGGGTGCGCCGGCTTCGCTGGTCGGCGTGACCGGCGACGACGAGGCCGCCGACAGCCTGAGCAACAGCCTCAAGGGCGCGGGCGTGCGGGCCCTGTTCCAGCGCATCGCGCACCAGCCGACCATCGTCAAGCTGCGGGTCATGAGCCGGCACCAGCAATTGCTGCGCATCGATTTCGAAGAACCGTTCGCCACCGATGCCCTGGCCTTGGGCGCACAGGTCGACGACCTGCTCGAAGGCATCAAGGTGCTGGTGCTGTCCGACTACGGCAAGGGTGCGCTGAAGAACCACCAGGCGTTGATCCAGGCCGCCCGCGCCAAGGGCATCCCGGTGCTGGCGGATCCGAAGGGCAAGGACTTTTCGATCTACCGCGGCGCCAGCCTGATCACCCCGAACCTCAGCGAGTTCGAGACCATCGTCGGCAAGTGCGCCGACGAGCACGAACTGGTGAGCAAGGGCGCGGCGCTGATGCACGACCTTGAGCTGGGCGCGCTGCTGGTCACCCGCGGCGAACACGGCATGACCCTGCTGCGCCCGGAGCATCCGGCGCTGCACCTGCCGGCCCGCGCCCGCGAAGTGTTCGACGTGACCGGCGCCGGCGACACGGTGATCTCCACCCTGGCGGCGGCGATCGCCGCCGGCGAGGACCTGCCCCATGCGGTGGCGCTGGCCAACCTGGCCGCCGGCATCGTGGTGGGCAAGCTCGGTACGGCGGCGATCAGCGCCCCGGAACTGCGCCGCGCGATCCAGCGCGAAGAAGGCTCCGAGCGCGGCGTGCTGGGGCTGGAGCAACTGCTGCTGGCGGTGGCCGATGCCCGCGCGCACAACGAGCGGATCGTCTTCACCAACGGTTGCTTCGACATCCTCCACGCAGGCCACGTGACCTACCTCGAACAGGCACGGGCACAGGGCGACCGTCTGATCGTGGCGATCAACGACGACGCGTCGGTCAGCCGCCTGAAGGGGCCGGGCCGTCCGATCAACAGCGTCGACCGGCGCATGGCCGTGCTGGCCGGCCTCGGTGCGGTGGACTGGGTGATCAGCTTCCCTGAAGGCACCCCGGAAAACCTGCTGCGCGAGGTCAAGCCGGACGTGCTGGTCAAGGGCGGCGACTACGGGATCGACCAAGTGGTCGGCGCCGACATCGTCAAGGCCTACGGCGGCACGGTGAAGGTGCTGGGGCTGGTGGAAAACAGCTCCACCACGGCGATCGTGGAAAAGATCCGCAAGTCCGAGTGAAGCCCTGAAAAAGACCGCGCCGGTGATGCGCTCGCAAGAGCCATCGCCGGCGCGGTCTTTGGCTTTCAGGAACCCACGTTCTTGCTCGGCACGATTCGCTTGAGCAGTTGCGTCGCCTTGCCCCGCAACCGGGCCAGCCCCGTGTCCTTGGCGGGCGCGGTCAGCCCTTGCTGGCGCAGCCAGTCCTTCCAGCGGATCCGCTCATCGCGCACCAGCCAGCCGTCCTGCCGGGCGAAGCTTTCGGCCAGGTACAGGCCCCGGGTGCCGGCCGGGTGCAGCTGGCCTTTCTTGAGTGTGTACAGCTCGGCCAGCGGCTCGCCGTCCTGCAGCGGCATCAGGTAAAGGTCCGGACGCTTGCGGTCCAGCCGCGCCACCAACTGGTCGCCTTCCAGCCGCTCGTCCACATGGAACAGGCTCAGGTTCTTGGCTTCCTTGGGCACGTCCAGGCGCAGGTCGTAGATCAGCTGCAACGAGGCGGTCGGCAGGTGCACGTAGGCCCGCGGGCGTTCCATCAGTTGCAGGCTGGCGCAGCGCACCGGCCGCGCCGAGCCGGACTCCGGCGTCAGGCGAAACGGCAGGGCTTCGCGGTAATGCAGTGCCGAGGCGTAAGGCGCCGGCAGCCAGGTGTCGTTGAAGCGCCCGCCGAGCCAGCCTTCGGGCGTCTCCAGCAGGCATTCCTCGGCGATTTCCTGGATGGCCGTGTGCAAGGGCAGGTTCAGCTCATGGGCCGGCACATAGCCTGAGATCAGCTTCAGCACCACATCGCCGCGGTCCTGCCGGCGCTGGCGCACCAGTACCCAGTAGTCGCGGCTCTGCCAACGCAGGGTCAGGCGCACCGAAACCCCGAGGTTGGCCAGCTCCAGCGCAAAGCGCTCGGCGTCCGGCACCGTGACCGGCCGCCGCCGCTGCAGGGTCTGGGCGAAGTTCAGCGGCCTGCCGACGCTCTGGTAGGTCAGGCCTTCCGGGGTGGCTTCGACGAACAGCGGCAGGGTCTTGAAATTGCTCGGGTTCTTTCTGATGAGCGTGCGCGGCATGTCGGCTCCTGCTTAAGGCCGCGGGGCGGCGTCAGAGACCACGAAGGACCTGTGCAACGGTCGCGACGTTGTGGGCGAGGTGCAGCGGGTTGATCGTCCCGACGATGGCGCTGGCCACGCCGGGCTGCCCGAACAGCAGCTCAAAACTGGCGCGCACCGGATCCACGCCGGGATCGAGGCAAATGTGACCGCTGGCCAGGGCCTTCTTCACCAGAATGGCCTTGCCGTGGGCAGCAGCATAGTCAATGACGGCCCTTTCGCTCTGTTCGTTCAGATTGTAGGTGACCATCGCGCAGTCGCCTTGCTCCAGCGCCTTCACGCCGCCTTCGACGGTCTTGCCGGACATGCCGAAGCCGCGGATCTTGCCTTCGGCCTTGAGCGCCGCAAGGGTTGCGTACACTTCGCAGCCTTCGAGGATGGCCATGTCGTTGCCGTCCGAATGCACCAGCACCAGGTCGATGAAGTCGGTCTCCAGCCGCTGCAGGCTGCGTTCCACCGACATCCGCGTGTGGGCGGCGCTGAAGTCGTGGCGCGACTGGCCGTCGGCGAACTCTTCGCCGACCTTGCTGACGATCACCCAGTCATGGCGCTGGCCGCGCAGCAGCGGGCCGAGGCGCTCTTCGCTGCGGCCGTAGGCCGGTGCGGTGTCGATCAGGTTGATGCCCAGGTCCCGGGTGAGCTTGAGCAGCATGCGGGCTTCGTCATCATCGGGGATGCGGAAGCCGTTGGGGTATTTCACGCCCTGGTCGCGGCCAAGCTTGACCGTGCCCAGGCCCAGCGGCGAAACGCTCAGGCCGGTGCTGCCCAGGGGGCGGTGCAGATCGTGCAGGGTCGCTTGGCTCATGGCAGCAATTGCTCCCAGGCCGGCACACCCAGGGGCGGCTTGGGCAGGGCCGGCAGGGCGGTGGGGGCGCCCGGCTTGATGCCGTCGCGCTCCAGGGCGGCAAGCACCCGGTCGGCGAAGTCCGGCGCCAGGGCCAGTTTGGTCGGCCAGCCCACCAGCAGGCGGTCCTGTTCGGCGAGGAAGGCGTTGTCGGGGCGGGTCAGGCCGGTCTGCAGCGGCTCGGCGCGGTCCACCCGCAGGGTCGCCCATTGCGCGCTGCCGAGGTCGATCCACGGCAGCAGTTGGCCGAGCTCTTTCTGTGCGGTGGCGATCTGCTCGGCCGGCTCGCGGGCCACGCCGTCGGCTTCGGCGATGTCGCCGCCCAGGTACCAGACCCACTGGCCGTCGGCCGCCGGGTGGGTGGTCACGGTGATGCGCGGCTTGGTGCCGCCGCCCAGGCAGTGGGCGTACAGCGGCTTCAGGCCAGGGCCCTTGACCATGATCATGTGCAGCGGGCGGGTCTGCATGGCCGGCTGGCTCAGGCCCAGCGCCGCCAGCAGGTCGGCGGTGCCGGCGCCGGCGCTGAGGACGATGCGTTGGGCGCGGATCTCGCGTTCGTCCACCTTGAGGCCCACCAGCGCGCCGTTCTCCAGCAGCGGCTCGATCTTCTGGCCGGACAGCAGACCGTCGCCCGCCAGTTCCGCCAGGCGTGCGATCAGGCTCGGCACGTCGATCACCAGTTCGGCCAGGCGGTAGACCTTGCCCTTGAAGCGCTTGTCCTGCAGGGCCGGCGGCAGTTGCTCGCCCTTGACCTGATCGACCCGCCCGCGCACGGCCTTGCTGGCGAAGAAACTGGTGAGGTTGCCCGCCAGGGTGCCCGGCGACCACAGGTAATGGGCCTCGGACAGCAGGCGCACGCCGGCAAGGTCCAGCTCGCCGTCACCGGCCAGCGCTTCGCGCCAGCGGCGCGGCATGTCGGCGATGGCCTCCGAGGCGCCGGTCAGGGCGCCGTGCAGCGCGTACTTGGCGCCGCCGTGGATGATGCCCTGGGACTTCACGCTCTGCCCGCCGCCGAGGCTGGCGCTTTCCACCAGCACGGTCGAAAAGCCCTGGCGGCGCAGGCGCGCGTTGAGCCAGAGACCGGCGACACCGGCGCCGACAATCAGCACGTCGGTGGAAATTGTGGATGGCATGCGACGACCTCAGTGTTCAAGACGAGGGCGCAGTATACAGACTCGGGGAAAAGGGGATTTGCTGCTGATCATCCGTCTGCAGGCCCAGACAGATTCCCGTGGCGAGCGCGCTTGCTCGCCACGGGTTCGCCGTCAGTGGCCGGCGGTCTTGGAGAACAGCTGGATCACGACGACGCCCAGCACGATCAGCGCCATGCCCAGCATCGCCGGGATATCCAGCTTCTGTCCGTAGATGAACAGCGCCGCCACGCTGACCATCACGATGCCCATGCCGGCCCACACCGCGTAGGCGACGCCCACCGGCACGCTGCGCACCACCAGGGTCAGCATCCAGAAGGCGATGCCGTAGCCGACGATGACCAGCAGCAGCGGCAGGGGCGTGCTGAATCCCTTGACCGCTTTCATCGAGACGGTGGCGATCACTTCGGCGCAGATGGCAATGGCCAGGTAGGCGTAGGCGGTCATGGTTCGATCCTCATGTGAAACGTTGCTTTACGAGTCCGCATTTTAGGGATTGCCCGGATGCGGTAAAGTCATTACCTATCTGTTTTGAAGATGGGTTGCGCAATGAACATGCAATGGAACCTGGATCAGTTGCGGGTCTTCGTGGACGTCGCCGAGCAGCGCTCGTTTTCCGCCGTGGCGCGCCGGCAGCGCAAGGCGCAGTCGGCGATCAGCAGCGCGGTCGCCCAGTTGGAGGATGACCTGGGCGTCAGCCTGTTCGAGCGCAGCAGCGGGCGTCAGCCGAGCCTCACCGAGGCCGGCGAGGCGCTGCTGGAGGACGCCCGGGAAGTGCTGCGCCAGTGCGAACGCCTCAACGGCCGGGCGATCGCGATGATGCGCGGTGAGGAAGCGCAACTGCGGGTGGCCCAGGACGAGGCGATGCCCTATCAGGCCCTGGTGGAAAGTTTCGGCGCGCTGGCCGAGCAGTTCCCCAGCCTGGAAGTGCAGCTGACCAGCGCCGCCCAGGGCGAAGTGGCGCGCAAGCTGGTGGAGCGCCGTGCCGATCTGGGGCTGCTGTTCTATCACGATGAAATCCCCGAAGCGCTGGAGCGCCGGGTGCTGGGCAGCGTGGACATGGTCACGGTGTGCGGCGTCAACCATCCGCTGGCGGCGCAGCCGTACGTTGATGCCCGGCAATTGGCGCAGCACCGGCAGTTGCTCATGTCGACCCAGACCAGCGTCTACCCCGGCAACGAGCCCGCCAGCCCGCAGGTGTGGCGGGCCGACAGCTTCTACGTGATGGCCGAATGGCTGGTGCGGGATCTGGGCTGGGCCTGGCTGCCGCGCCATGTGGTGCAGTATTCGGCGTACCAGGGCCTGATGGTCGAACTCGACAGCGAATGGACGCCGCCGGCGCTGGTGGTGGAGCTGGTCTGGCGCCGCGACGAACCGCTGGGGCCGGCGGCCCGTTGGCTGGCCGAACGATTTGCCGTGCACTTGCGGGCGATCGGCGACAAAAGCCGATAGACTGCGCCGCCATGAATAGAACTCTTTACTCCGCGCTGTTTTACCTGGGGCTGCCGCTGGTGGCGATTCGGCTGTGGCTGCGTTCGCGCAAGGCGCCGGCCTACGCCAAACGGATCGGCGAGCGTTTCTCCTACGGGATGCCGGCGCTGCGGCACGGCGGGATCTGGGTACACGCGGTGTCGGTGGGCGAAAGCATCGCCGCCGCGCCGATGATCCGCGCCTTGCTGCAGCGTTATCCGCAGTTGCCGATCACCGTGACCTGCATGACCCCGACCGGTTCGGAGCGGATCCGCGCCCTGTTCGCCGACGAGCCGCGCATCCAGCACTGCTACTTGCCCTACGACTTGCCTTGCGCGGCGGCGCGTTTCCTGGACCGTGCGCAGCCCAAGCTTGCGGTGATCATGGAAACCGAACTGTGGCCCAACCACATCCACCAGTGCGCCAAGCGCGGGATACCGGTGGCGCTGGCCAACGGGCGGCTGTCCGAGCGTTCGGCCAAGGGTTATGCGCGGTTCGGCAAGCTCACCGGGCCGATGCTGGCCGAGATGAGCCTGTTCGCCGTGCAGACCGAGGCCGAGGCCCAGCGTTTCCGCGACCTGGGCGCACGACCGGAGACGGTCGAGGTCACCGGCTCGATCAAGTTCGACCTGACCGTCGACCCGCAATTGCTGCAGCGCGCCGCCGAACTGCGCGGGCAGTGGCAGGCGCTGGAGCGTCCGGTGTGGATCGCCGCCAGCACTCACGACGGCGAGGACGAAGTGGTGCTCGACGCCCACCGTCGCCTGTTGGCCAACCATCCCGATGCGCTGCTGATCCTGGTGCCGCGTCATCCGGAACGTTTCAACGCCGTGTTCGAGCTGTGCCAAGGGCAAGGCTTCGCCACGGTGCGCCGCTCCACGGGTGCGAATGTCGACGCCGGCACGTCGGTGCTGCTCGGCGACACCATGGGCGAACTGCTGTTCCTGTACGCCCTGGCCGACAGCGCCTTCGTCGGCGGCAGCCTGGTGCCCAACGGCGGGCACAACCTGCTGGAGCCGGCGGCGCTGGCCAAACCGGTGATCAGCGGCCCGCACCTGTTCAACTTCCTCGACATCGCCGCGCAGATGCGCAGCGCCGGGGCGTTGGCCGAGGTGGACGATGCCGAAGGACTGGCGGTTGAAGTGCAGCGCCTGTTCGAGCTGCCCCGGGATGCGCAGCGCATGGCCGAGGCGGGGCTGGACGTGATGCGCCGCAATCAGGGGGCGTTGCGGCGGTTGCTGGATGGGTTGGGCCGGCTTATGAAATAGTTCGCCGCTCCACTCACAACCCACAAGAAACCGACAGTCATGTCGGTTTTTTTGTGGGCGTTGTCCGGACAGGTTTACCGACTTGGGAAGCGTCCTTCCTTGTTTAAAGACCACTCCTACATTCGGCCATTTCCTGCTTTGTTAGTGTGCCCGCCAGTTTTCGCGAGCACAGACCACGGACGGTTTGGACATCGCGCTTCTTTTCCTCATTGCTTAAGGATAAGCGTATGTTCCGGTCGGTCAGTGCCGCGCCTTTCGCGTTGCAGATTCCCGCTGTTCGTCATGACTTCAAGGTGCTGGCTTTCAGCGGCACCGAAACCATCAGCATGCTTTACGGCATCCACGTTGAACTGGTCAGCGAGCATCTCGATTTCGACCTGGGGCGTCTGCTCGGCCAACCGGCGTTTTTGCAGTTCGGCCATAACGGCGAAGGCCTTCACGGGCACATCGACGAGGTGATGGCTGGCGAGTCGGGCAAACGCCTGACCCGCTATCACCTGACGCTGGTGCCGGCCCTCTATTACCTGCAGTTCAGCCACGATCAGCGGATTTTTCAACAGCGCACCGTGCCGCAGATCATCGCGCACGTGCTCAAGGGGCATGGCATTCAAGGCGATGCCTTTCGCTTTCATGTCGCGACGAATCCACCGCGTGAGTACTGCACCCAGTACGGGGAATCGGACTTCGAATTCATCCAGCGTCTGTGCGCCGAGGAGGGCATCGCCTGGCATCACCAGCATTCGGCGGATGGCCATTTGTTGGTGTTTACCGATGATCAGGTGTTCCTGCCCAAGCTTGGCTCCACGCCGTACCAGCAGGATTCGGGCATGGTCGCCGAGCACTCGGTGGTCAGCCGCTTCAGCCTGCGTAACCGCACACGAACCAGCACCGTCACCCGCCGCGACTACGACTTCAAGCGCCCCAGCCTGTTGCTCGAAAGCCGTTTCACCGCCGAGTTCACCCCAGTGCTGGAGGACTATCGCTATCCGCTGTTGATCGAGAATGAACGGCGCGGCAAGCAACTGGCGCGTCAGGCCCTTGAGCGCCATCGCAGCGACTATGAACTGGGCGAGGGGCAAAGCGATCAGGCCCATCTGCGTTGCGGCCACCTCTTCGAACTCACCGGGCATCCGCGTCCGCACTGCAATGACCTGTGGTTGCTGGTGAGCGTCAGCCATGCCGGGAAGCAGCCGCAAGTGCTTGAGGAGTCGGTCACCAGTGACACTCAAGACACTGACGGCTTCACCCAGGGCTATCGCAACACGTTCAGCGTGATTCCCGCCGAGGTGGTGTTTCGTCCTGCCCTGCCGCTGCCTCGTCGCCCGCTGGTCGCGCAGACCGCGCGGGTGACCGGCCCGGCCGGTGAGGAAATCCACTGCGACGGATACGGCCGGGTGAAATGCGAATTCCCGTGGGATCGCGCCGAACTCAACAGCGAACGCAGCAGTTGCTGGCTGCGGGTCTCGTCGAATTGGGCCGGTGAAGCCTTCGGTTCGGTGACGGTTCCGCGCATCGGCATGGAAGTGTTGGTGACCTTTCTGGAGGGTGACCCGGATCGGCCTTTGATCACCGGTTGCGTGGCCAACAAGGTCAACTCGGTGCCCTATGCCTTGCCGGATAACAAAAGCAAAACCGTGCTGCGCAGTCACAGCACACCGCACACCGGCGGCTACAACGAACTGATGATCGAAGACCGCGCCGGCCAGGAAAAAATCTACCTGCGCGCCGAGCGCGACTTCGAGCAACTGATCCTCAACGACAGCCGCAGCCAGATCCGCCGCGACCGTTTCGAGCAGGTCGACCAGCACAGCGTCAGCCTGATCAAGGCTGATGAACGGCACACCACCGACGGCACGCGCAACACGGTCATCGGCACCGATGACCTGCTCAGCATCAGCGGCAACAGCAGCACCACGGCCAGCGGCACGCTGGTGATTCAGGCCGGCCCGCATGCACGGGTGACCGCCAGCCAGGTGGTGATCGATGCCGGCGCTAGCTTGACGCTGACGGCAGGCGGTCATCACATCGTGATCAATTCGGGCGGGATCTTCAGCAGTGTCGCCATCGTCGAGGGCGGTGCGCCGGTGGCAGGCGTGGTTGCGCAGACAGCGTTGGCGGCGGTGCCCGAGGAACAGCACGCGCAGGTCTTGTTGTCCGTGACCGCACAACAGGTCGCGCTGGCCCAGGCCGCCGAGCAGGCCTCTTCAGTGTGCGCCGTGTGCGAAAAACTGGCGCAGGTGGGCGCATGAACCGGGCTTATCTGTTACTGGATCGAATCCAGATCGCCAACCTTGCCGATCGCCTGTTCGAGCTGACGGGCCGCGCGGCGGTTCATTCGCTTTATCAGCACACCGCTTACAGCGACCTGGACGGTGTCGGGCCGTTGTTGACGGAAGTTCTGCCTGACAGCCCGCTGGAACGGGTGTTCTGGCAGGCGTGGAGCGCGACAGCGGGTATCTGGCTGGAGTCGGAGGCCGACGAACTTCAGGTGCTGGAGCATCTGCGTGGTTTGGTCCACGCACGGGTCGAAGGAGGCGCGACGGTTTTTTTCCGCTTCTACGATCCGCGCGTCACAGCCTCCTGGCTGGCGGATTTGCCCTTTCTTGAGCGGGACCGCCTGATGGGGCCGATTCGACTGATCCGTTTGCCGGGCCTGGAGATCCGTCAGCAAGCCGCGCAACCGGCAATCCCCTATGCGCAGCAGCCTTGGCTGGGGCTGGCAGCCGAGCAGCTCGATCACCTCGACACCGCGAGGCGCGAGTCTTTCGACCGGCAACTGATCGAGCACGTTCGGCGCCACTTTCCCGGATCGCTCAAGTCCCTGGACGTCTGCGCGCTGCGGCAATGGGCATCGGACTGTCAGTCGAGCGCCGCGCGCAGCGGTTTCAGCGCCGTCGATGAAGTACTGATCTGGTCTCGATTGCCGGCCGTGCTGGGCAGGGATTTCCCCGATGGTTCGGAGCATGGCGTTTATCGGCAGCTACTGACCGAACCCGGCGTCACACCCCATCAGCGTCTGGACAACCTCAACCATGCATTGACGCAACAGTTACTGACTGAAAAGGACCTCGCCCCATGAGCGCCGAAAAACTGGCCATGGTTGACCAGGCTGCTCAGGCCGAGCGTGCGGCCAGAGCCCAGCCCCATGTGGACATCAACA